>NZ_JAENSQ010000001.1:0-466001 GCF_016613125.1 Pseudomonas sp. MF6776 | reverse complement strand
TTTGCTTCACCGTCACCCGCGCCTTTCTCGACAAGGCGAAACGTCAGGATAAAAAACTGCATTTCTCCTACACCGTCACCGACCAGATCGGCAACGGCCCGGACACCGATGCGCCGTGGTCGCCGGTACAGAGCGTGGATGAAGATCTGGATGGCACTCGGTTGCCGATGCCGATTTTGCTGGAACGCAAAGAGGACTATCCCGGTGATGACGCGAGCATCATTGATCTGGAGAAACTGGCGGGCAATCCGTTGCTGCTTGTCGTGATCACCAAAGACAACCGCTTTGCGGTGGGCGACGAGATTGTGGCGACCTATACCACTACTGGGCAAACCGACCCTGTGGTTGTCAGGGGCAAAGTCGAAGAGGATCCCTTCATTGGAAAACTGCCCTGCTTCCTTGAAGTGCCCAATGACAAAGTTTTCGCTGGTAGCAAGGTGACTGCGGTTTATGAAGTGCACAGGCCCAATGTGGGATTAGTGGGGAATTCCAGCACAGCCAACGCCACGGTGACCGACGCGCCCCCGATTGATCTGCGACCGGAAATCACCTCGGTCACAGACTCCCAGAACAAGGAAATTCCGAATAACGGCGGCACTGTCGATCCACAGGTGAAGTTGAGCGGAACTGCAACGCCTCTGCAGCGAGTCGAGGTATTCGAGGGAAATACCTCTAAAGGAAAATGGCCGGTCAATGCCGCTAGCGAATGGACTTACGAAACTACGTTGTCGGGCATCGGGACGCGGACATTTACCGCTAAAGCCGACTACGGAACGGGTCAAATCTCTGCCGACAGAACCTTCACCCTTTCCAATGCACTGACGCCTGCCATTGATTCGGTGAAGGACTCCGGAGGCGTGGAAATACCCGACAATGGATACACATCCGATACCACCATCAAATTGAGCGGCACCGCCACTCCGCGCCTGGAAGTCGAGATCTACGATGGAGCTGTCGCGATCGGCACGGCTCAGGTGAACGGCAACACAGGCAGATGGGAACTTGAGGTGCCGGGACTGTCCCTTACCACGCACAGCTTCAAGGCCAAGGCCTTGTATGGCACGGGTGCCGAGTCGGAGATCAGGACGCTAACCGTTGTTGCGGCCACCGCTCCGACATTGACTTCTGTCAGGGGCTCGCCGAGCGGCATTGAGATTGCGCAAAACGGCACCACGGTTGAAACCGCCGTGACGCTGTATGGTGCCGCCGCCAAAGGCCAGAAAGTCGAGATATTCGACGGCGCTATCTCCAGGGAGATCGCCGATGTCAATGGCAGTGGCACCTGGAGCCGTCTCGTGACAGGTCTGGCCGTGGCAAGCCACAGCTTCAAGGCCAAGGCCTTGTATGGCACGGGTGCCGAGTCGGAGATCAGGACGCTAACCGTTGTTGCGGCCACCGCTCCGACATTGGCTTCTGTCAGGGGCTCGCCGAGCGGCATTGAGATTGCGCAAAACGGAGCCACGGTTGAAACCGCCGTGACGCTGTATGGTGCCGCCGCCAAAGGCCAGAAAGTCGAGATATTCGACGGCTCCATCTCCAGGGGGATCGTCGATGTCAATGGCAGTGGCACCTGGACCCGTCTCGTGACAGGTCTGGCCGTGGCAAGCCACAGCTTCACCGCCAAAGCACTCTATGGCAACGCTCCGGTGTCGAATGCCAGGACCTTTACGGTCGCCCCTCCTTTTACCAGGCCGACCATCGTACGCGTAGCCCGCGCAGACAATGGGGTAACAATCCCATCAGGATCCAATCACCCCAGAGGAGTTAACATCATATTTTACGGCGATTGTTACCCCCACCCCACTAAGAAGCGAGAAATCCGAGTTCAGGGGTCATATGCAGGCTATTATAGTGGGTACCCAGCTATGAACCAATCAAGCTATGACACTCGCACTCATTCGGGATGGCCGGCAGTTGCCCATTTTGTGAGCTATCAAGTAATAGATTCAGAGTCGGGGTTAACGGGAAACACCTGGACGATCAACTGGATCTAATGACTAATACCTGGAGCTCGACTACGGCATTAACGGGCTGCGAAATACTCCTCACGTAAGCGGAGACGCAAGGGATGAGGAGATCAGCCTGCCGAACTCGGTGGTGGCCTTCAACTTGGGCAAACCAGTGACGGTAAGTTACATGGGGGGCTAACCAGCCCCCCAATTTAACCCATACCAGCAAGCCAACGCGCTTCACCCTGGATGTAGTTGCAGCAGTTCCGAAATACTTACAAACCTCGATAGTTTCTCCACCCGCCGTTGCGCTCCCAATACAAAATCTTCACCCGATTGCGGGGCTTGTTGAGAAAGACGAAAAGCACCGGATCGAACACCGCCACTTTGACATCCAGCTCCACCAGTGCGGCCAGGCCGTCGATGGATTTTCGAAAGTCTACGGGTTTAGGGTAGAGGTACACTTTTTCAACTTTGGCATCGGGACGCATCATGGCCGCTGGCTTCTGAAAGAGATCGGGAGCACAGCATCAGGCATCAAATCGCGGCTTTGAATGCGGGGTTCGTGGAGCGGTTACTATCAATCGATCCCGACAAACCCCCCGGTCTGATGCGCCCACAACCGGGCATACAACCCACGGTGAGCCAGCAGTTCAGCGTGGGTGCCGCTCTCGGCGATCTTGCCGTTTTCCAGCACCACCAGGCGATCCATCCGGGCGATGGTCGAGAGGCGGTGGGCAATCGCGATCACGGTTTTGCCCTGCATCAGGGTTTCCAGGCTTTCCTGAATCGCCGCTTCAACTTCCGAGTCGAGCGCCGAGGTCGCTTCGTCCATGATCAGGATCGGCGCGTCCTTGAGCAGCACTCGGGCAATCGCGATGCGCTGACGCTGGCCACCCGACAGCTTCACGCCGCGCTCGCCGACATGGGCGTCAAACCCGGTGCGGCCTTCAGCGTCGGACAACAACGGAATGAACTCGTCGGCGCGGGCCTTGTGCACTGCGTCCCAGAGTTCGGCGTCGGTTGCATCAGGTTTGCCGTACAACAAGTTGTCGCGGATCGAACGGTGCAGCAGCGAGGTGTCCTGGGTAATCATGCCGATACGTGCGCGCAGACTTTCCTGGCCGACTTCGGCGATGTTCTGGCCGTCGATCATGATGCGCCCACCCTCGACGTCGTAGAGGCGCAGTAGCAGGTTGACCAGAGTCGATTTACCGGCACCGGACGGGCCGATCAGACCGATTTTTTCACCCGGTTTGATGGTCAGGTTGAGGTCGCCGATGATCCCGCGCTTCTTGCCGTAGTGAAAATCCACATGCTCGAAACGCACTTCGCCATTGGCCACGGCCAGCGGTTTGGCCTGCTCCTGATCGGTCACGCTGACCGGTTGCGAGATGGTGCGCAAACCGTCCTGGACCATGCCGATGTTTTCGAAGATGCCGGTGACCACCCACATGATCCAGCCGGACATATTGACGATGCGGATCACCAGGCCAGTCGCCAAGGCAATGGCACCGACGGTGATCAACGATTGCGTCCACAACCACAGCGCCAGAGCGGTGGTGCCAACGATCAGCAAGCCGTTCATGGTGGTAATCGCCACGTCCATGCTGGTGACCACGCGGCCAGCCATTTGCGCCTTGACGGTTTGTTCTTCGATGGCTTCCTTGGCGTAATGCTGTTCGAAGTTGGTGTGGGCAAACAGCTTCAGTGTGGCGATGTTGGTGTAGCCGTCGACGATCCGCCCCATCAGTTTCGAGCGCGCGTCGGAGGCTTCCACCGAGCGCTCTTTGACCCGGGGCACGAAGTAGTAGAGCGCGCCGATGTAAGCGGCGATCCACACCAGCAGCGGGATCATCAGGCGCCAGTCGGCCTCGGCGAACAGCACCAGTGCGCTGATCGCATAGATCACCACATGCCACAACGCATCGACGGCTTGCACCGCTGAATCACGCAGCGAGTTGCCGGTCTGCATGATGCGCTGGGCGATGCGCCCGGCGAAGTCGTTCTGAAAGAAGTTCAGGCTCTGCTTGAGCACATAACTGTGGTTTTGCCAGCGGATCATGCTGGTCATGCCGGGGCTCAGGGTCTGGTGCACCAGCAGATCGTGCAGACCAAAGAAAATCGGCCGCAGGACCAGCGCAACCACCACCATCCACGTCAGTTCGAGGGCGTGGTCGCTGAAGAAATTCGGGTTGGGTGTGCCTTGGGCCAGGTCGATGATGCGGCTCAGGTAACTGAACAGCGCCACTTCGATCAGCGCGGCGAACAGGCCAACGACCAGCAGGGCGGCGAAACTCGGCCAGACCTGCTTCAGGTAATAGGTATAGAAGGGCCAGACACGATCTGGAGGGGCCGCCGTCGGGGCGTCGCGGAATATGTCGATCAGTTGTTCGAAACGGCGATAGAGCATCAGATAACCGCCCGGATACGGGCTCTCCTTTTATCAGTGTGAGCGGCGTGGTCCGAGACCGCCGCCGCTCGAAATGCCCCGCGAAACTTAGTCGATGCGTTTGGCCGACTTGATGATCACAGGGTCGACAGGCACGTTTTGCATGCCGCCTTTGGTGGTGGTTTGCGAGTTGACGATGATGTCGACCACGTCCATGCCCTTGACCACTTTGGCGAATACCGCGTAACCGGCATCACGGCCCGGGTCGAGGAAAGCGTTGTCAGCCACGTTGATGAAGAACTGGCTGGTGGCCGAATCCGGGTTGGAGGTGCGCGCCATCGACAAGGTGCCGCGAACGTTGTGCAGGCCGTTGCTGGCTTCGTTCTTGATCGGTGCCTTGGTGTCTTTCTGCTGCATTTGCTGGGTGAAACCACCGCCCTGAGCCATGAAGCCCGGGATCACACGGTGAAAAATCGTGTTGGTATAGAAGCCGCTGTCGACGTACTCAAGGAAATTCTTGGTACTGATCGGCGCCTTGACCGGGTCCAGTTCGATTTCGATCTGGCCGTTGGTGGTGTCCAGCAGCACGTGCGGCGCTTTGGCCGGGGTGGCAGCCATCAGGTTGGCGGCAAACAGCACGGTGCCGGCGGCGAGGGCGATTTTTTTCAGCATGGGTCAGTGATCCTGAGGATGAATATCGGCTGCGGCAAGAAACTCCAGCAGCGTTTGATTGAAGCGTTCGGGTTGATCGAGCGGGGTGGCGTGGCGCGAATCGGCGATCACCACCAGCCGCGCATCGGGCAGCAGTTTTACATAGGTTTCTTTCAGCGTGACGGGTGTGTAGTCACGGTCGGCGCTGACGATGAGCGTTGGACAGGTCACTCGGGAAAGTCGTTCCTGAACACCCCAGCCAACAATCGCATCGAAGCTGGCGAGATAAGCACGTTTGTCGTTTTTTGCCCAGCGTTCAGCCATTTTCTGCCGCAGAGCGGCCTGTTCCGGCTTGGGAAAAAGTTTGCTGCCCAAGGCCTTGCCGATGGTTGCCAGGCTGAGCACGCGCATCAGACTCCAGCGTTTGAACCACTGCCAATAGTCATCGCGCGAACGCAGTTTGACCTCGGGCGCGCTGTTGACGATGGCCAGGCTCTTGAGCAGTTGCGGTTGATCGACACCCAACTGGAAACCGATCATGCCGCCCATGGACAGGCCGATGTAGTGTACCGGCCCGAGGTTCAAGTGCTCGATCAGTGCGACCAGATCGGCGCTGAACCCGGCGATGCTGTAGCGCTCCCGGGGTTTGTCCGAGCGCCCGTGGCCGCGGATGTCCGGGACGATCACCCGGTAGTGCGCGGCCAGCGCGGGAATCTGCATTTCCCAGTCCAGCGTGCTCGAGCCGAGCCCGTGGACCAGCAGCAGCGGTGTGCCGTGGCCATATTCCTCGTAATGCAGGTTGCAACCGTCGTGTTCGAAATACGCCATCGGTGAACTCCGTGTCAGGCTTGTTCAGGTGCGGCGAACGGTGCATCCAGCGGCAACGTGTCGAAGGTGCGCAGCAGTTCGATGAGGATTTGCGTCGCCGGGCCCAGCGGTTTGTCCTTGTTCGAGTACAGATAGAAACTCGGGTTGCGGCTGCCACCCTGATCCAACGGTAGCAGCTTGAGCGAGCCTTCTTTCAATTCCCGTTCGATCATGTGCCGTGGCAACCAGGCAAATCCGAGGCCGCTGCTGACAAAGGTCGCGGCGGTGGCGAGACTGCCGACGGTCCAGCGCTGCTCGGCGCCGAGCCAGCCGACATCCCGTGGTTGTTGGCGGCCGGAGTCACGGATAACCACTTGCATCTGGGTTTCCAGGTCCTGAAAGCTCAGTTCGCGGTTCAAACGATGCAAGGGATGTTCCGGGTGGGCGACGGCAACGAACTCGACATCGCTCAATTCTGCGCCGAGGTAACCGGGAATGCTGAGCCCGGTGATGGCCAGGTCAGCCACGCCTTCAAGCAAGACTTCCTCCACGCCCGACAGCACTTCTTCGCGCAGGCGTACCCGGCAGCCACGGCTTTGCGGCATGAACGCCGTCAGTGCGCGGACGAGGCGAGCGCTGGGGTAAGCCGCATCGACGACCAAACGTACTTCGGCTTCCCAACCTTGCTCCATATGGTGGGCGAGGTCTTCCAGTTGGCTGGCCTGTTTCACCAGTTGTCGCGAGCGGCGCAGCAGAACGCCGCCGGCCTCGGTGAGCACTGCTTTACGCCCGTCGATGCGCAGCAACGGCACACCGAGTTGGTCCTGCATGCGGGCGACGGTGTAGCTCACCGACGATTGCGAACGGTGCAGAGCCTCGGCGGCCTGGGCGAATCCGCCGTGGTCGACCACGGCCTGCAATGTTCGCCATTGATCAAGGGTCACGCGGGGCGCTTTCATCAATAGCTCCTCTTGTCCTAAGCTGGCTGTCCCTCATGGAGACTGCCGAATGAAAAAATTCTGTTGTGTGCTGCTGGCGCTGCTGCCGCTGACGGCGTTTGCGTATCCGATCGACGTGCAGAAAGACCTCAACGACATGAAGATCGACTACGAGACCTTCGATACCGATAACGACATTGGCTCGATTCGGGTGGCCAACTACGGCGATGTCGATGCGACCTGCAAAGCGGTGTTCAATAATGGTCCGGAAGCGCCACGCACCCGTACCATCGATGTGCCCGCCGGCAAACACAAGAACGCCACGGCCAAGTTCACCCGCGAGATCATCAAGCTGCGCATCAAGCTGACCTGCACGCCGAAGTAGTACCAGTCCCTTGTGGGAGCGAGCCTGCTCGCGAATGCGCTGGATCAGTCAACGTGTGTGCCGACTGATATTGCGTATTCGCGAGCAGGCTCGCTCCCACAAGGGTGAATGCATCTAAACGAATTATTCGATGCTTTGCAGCAATTATTTGCGCTTTTTCATCGATACAATACTGCTTAACCTTCACTCCATCGACCTACAACATTCTCGGATGGAGGCTACACAACATGTCCCGCGTTCTGATCATCGAAAGCAGCGCCCGCCAGCAAGACTCGGTTTCCCGTCAGCTGACCCAGACCTTTATCCGTCAGTGGAAAGCGGCGCACCCGGCCGATCAGATCACCGTCCGTGACGTTGCCGTCAACCCGGTTCCGCACCTCGACATCAACCTGCTGGGCGGCTGGATGAAGCCCGCCGAACAGCGCAATGACAGCGAGCAGTCCTCGCTGGACCGCTCCAACGAATTGACCGACGAGCTGCTCGCCGCTGACGTGCTGGTGATGGCCGCGCCGATGTACAACTTCGCGATCCCCAGCACCCTCAAGGCCTGGCTTGACCATGTGCTGCGTGCCGGCGTGACGTTCAAGTACACCGAAACCGGCCCGCAAGGCTTGCTCAGCGGCAAGCGTGCCTACGTGCTGACGGCTCGCGGCGGCATCTACGCTGGCGGCCCGGCCGACCATCAGGAACCGTACCTGCGTCAGGTGATGGGTTTCATCGGCATTCACGACGTGACCTTCATCCACGCTGAAGGCATGAACCTGGGCGGCGACTTCCAGGAGAAGGGCCTGAACCAGGCCAACGCCAGGCTTTCTCAGGTCGCTTGATATGTTAATCGCCAGATAATCACTGGATGTTCTAGTGCTCTGGCGCAACCCCTTCAAGGCTTTACGCGCATCGAACCTCCCTTTGCACTTGTTGCTCCTGAGTGCTGTAGCCCGATTGAACGCATTAGCGAGATCGGGCTTTTTTTTGCCCGGGATTTGAAGGCGGACACAGCCCCCCCTGTAGGAGCTGCCGCAGGCTGCGATCTTTTGACTGTAAAAAAAAGATCAAAAGATCGCAGCCTGCGGCAGCTCCTACAGGGGATTTGTGCGTATCCAGTCGATTCGCAGTGAAACCAAAAAACCGCTATCGTCGCCGCCATTCAAAACAGGGGCGACCATGGGCTATCTACTTTTTGTCACGCTGATCCAGGCGTTTTCCTTCAGTCTGATCGGCGAATACCTGGCCGGGCATGTCGACAGCTACTTCGCGGTGCTGGTGCGTGTGGTGCTGGCCGGGCTGGTGTTCATCCCGCTGACACGCTGGCGTTCGGTGGAGCCGGCGTTCATGCGCGGCATGCTGCTGATCGGCGCGTTGCAGTTCGGCGTGACCTACGTCTGCCTGTACCTGAGCTTTCGCGTGTTGACGGTGCCGGAAGTGCTGCTGTTCACCATCCTCACGCCGCTGCACGTGACCCTGATCGAAGATGCCTTGAACCGGCGCTTCAACCCGTGGGCGCTGATTGCGGCACTGGTGGCGGTGGGCGGCGCAGCGGTGATTCGTTTCGACCGGATCAACCCGGACTTCTTCATGGGCTTCCTGCTGCTGCAACTGGCCAACTTCACCTATGCCGCCGGGCAAGTGTTGTACAAGCATCTGGTGGCCAAACACCCGAGCGATCTGCCGCATTACCGGCGCTTTGGCTTCTTCTACCTTGGCGCACTGGCGGTGGTGTTGCCGGCGTTTCTGTTGTTCGGCAAATCGAACTTCCTGCCGGAGGCGCCGCTGCAATGGGGTGTGCTGGTGTTCCTCGGTCTGGTCTCGACCGCACTCGGCTTGTACTGGTGGAACAAGGGAGCGTGCATGGTCAATGGCGGCACATTGGCCGTGATGAACAACCTGCATGTGCCGGTGGGGTTACTGCTGAATCTGCTGATCTGGAATCAGGATGAGGAACTGGGAAGGTTGTTCCTGGGCGGGAGTGTGATTCTGGCGGCGGTGTGGATCAGCCGGTTGGGCATCCGTAAAACCCCAGCCACCGCATGATCCCTGACTGAAAAATATCCCTGTGGGAGCGGGCTTGCCCGCGATAGCGGAGTACCAGTCGATGAATTCGTTGCTGACACTCCCTCATCGCGGGCAAGCCCGCTCCCACAGGTTTCAGTGGCGCTACATAATATGTTTTTCAGCCTCTGGGATGCTGGCCGCGCCCAACACCGCCGGTAATAACCCCGAGCGCAAATCCCCGCCACTCGGCTGCTGATACAAGCTCAGTCCAAATTCCGGCAGCACTGCCAGCAGGTAATCGAAAATATCCCCCTGAATCCGCTCGTAGTCCGCCCACACCGTTGTGCGGGTGAAGCAGTAGATCTCCAGCGGAATGCCCTGCGCCGTGGTCTGCATCTGGCGAACCATGCAGGTCATGTTCGGTTGAATTTCCGGGTGGCTCTTCAGATAAGCCAGCGCATAAGCGCGAAAGGTTCCGATGTTGGTCATGCGCCGGCGATTCGCCGACATGGCCGCGACATTGCCCTGCGCCTCGTTCCACGCCTTGAGTTCGGCTTTCTTGCGGCCCATGTAGTCGGTCAGCAGATGCACCTGGGACAGCTTCGCTTCCTCGTCATCGCGAATGAAGCGCACGCCGCTGGCATCGATGAACAGGCTGCGCTTGATCCGCCGGCCACCGGACTGCTGCATGCCGCGCCAGTTCTTGAACGACTCGGACATCAGACGCCAGGTCGGGATCGAGACGATGGTTTTGTCGAAATTCTGCACCTTGACCGTGTGCAGGGTGATATCGACCACGTCACCGTCGGCGCCGACCTGGGGCATCTCGATCCAGTCGCCGACCCGCAGCATGTCGTTGCTGGTCAATTGCACGCTGGCGACAAACGACAGCAGCGTGTCCTTGTAGACCAACAGGATCACCGCCGACATCGCACCCAGACCCGACAGCAATAACAGTGGCGAACGATCGATCAGCGTAGCGACGATGATGATCGCGCCAAACACGTACAGGACCATTTTCGCCAGTTGCACGTAGCCTTTGATCGAGCGCGTACGGGCGTGTTCGGTGCGCGCGTAGATATCGAGCAGGGCATTGAGCAGAGCGCTGATCGACAGCAGCAGGAACAGAATGGTGAACGACAGCGCCACGTTACCGAGGAAGGTCATCGCGGTTTTGCTCAGCTCGGGCACCAGATGCAGGCCGAACTGAATGACCAGCGACGGCGTCATCTGCGCCAGTCGCTGAAACACTTTGTTGTGACGAAAGTCGTTGATCCAGTGCAGGGCCGGTTGGCGACCGAGCATGCGGCTGGCGTGCAGAATCAGATAACGCGCCACTCGTCCGAGCACCAGCGCGATCACCAGTAAAACCGTCAAGGCCAGGCCGGCCTGCAAGATCGGATGCTGTTCGAGGGTGCCCCAGAGGTCCTGGGCGTTGAGCCAGAGCTGTTTGAAATCCATAAGAGAAACGATTCTTCTGTAAGACGCGATGGCCGATTAGAGCATTTAAGACGCCATGTATTACCGTTGGATACAAATCGAGCAACAAAAAAGCCACTGATTCACGCCGTTTGTATAAAGAAACTCGGCCTGAGCGCTCGAAACCGGTAACCTATGCAGCTGTTTTTTTGCATATCTTCGAGGTAGCACCCGTGTTTTCCCAATTCGCCCTGCACGAACGCCTGCTAAAAGCTGTGGCCGAGCTGAAATTTGTCGAGCCAACGCCTGTGCAAGCCGCGGCCATTCCGCTGGCGCTCCAAGGGCGTGATTTGCGGGTGACTGCGCAAACCGGTAGCGGCAAGACCGCCGCGTTTGTACTGCCGATCCTCAATCGCCTGATCGGCCCGGCCAAGGTTCGAGTCAGCATCAAGACCCTGATCCTGCTGCCGACCCGCGAGCTGGCCCAGCAGACCTTGAAGGAAGTGGAACGCTTTGCGCAGTTCACGTTCATCAAGTCCGGCCTGATCACTGGCGGTGAAGACTTCAAGGTCCAGGCTGCCATGCTGCGCAAGGTGCCGGACATCCTCATCGGCACCCCGGGCCGGATGATCGAGCAACTGAACGCCGGTAACCTCGACCTCAAGGAAGTCGAAGTGCTGGTGCTCGACGAAGCCGACCGTATGCTCGACATGGGTTTCTCCGAAGACGTGCAACGTCTGGTCGACGAATGCCCTAACCGTCAGCAAACCATGCTGTTCTCCGCCACCACCGGCGGTTCGGGCCTGCGCGAAATGATCGCCAAGGTGCTGAACAACCCTGAGCACTTGCAGCTCAACGCGGTCAGCCAGCTGAATTCGACCACCCGTCAGCAGGTGATCACCGCTGACCACAACCAGCACAAAGAACAGATTGTGAACTGGCTGCTGGCCAACGAGACCTACCAGAAAGCCATCGTCTTCACCAACACCCGCGCCATGGCCGACCGCATTTACGGTCGTCTCGTGGCTCAGGAATACAAGGCGTTCGTGCTGCACGGCGAGAAAGACCAGAAGGATCGCAAACTGGCGATCGACCGTCTGAAGCAGGGCGGCGTGAAGATTCTGGTGGCTACCGACGTTGCGGCCCGTGGTCTGGACGTTGATGGCCTGGACATGGTGATCAACTTCGACATGCCACGCAGCGGCGACGAATACGTGCACCGTATCGGTCGTACCGGCCGTGCCGGTAACGACGGTCTGGCGATCTCGCTGATCTGCCACGGCGACTGGAACCTGATGTCGAGCATCGAGCGCTATCTGAAGCAGAGCTTCGAGCGCCGCACCATCAAGGAAGTCAAAGGCACCTACGGCGGACCGAAGAAGGTCAAGGCCTCGGGCAAAGCCGTTGGTGTGAAGAAGAAAAAGACCGACGGCAAGGGCGACAAGAAGAAAACTGCCGCCAAGACGCCGACCAAGCGCAAGAGCGTCAACCGTCCCAAGCCAGACGCTCTGGTGAGCAGCGACGGCATGGCGCCGCTCAAGCGCCGCAAGCCGGCAGAGCCAGCGGCTGAGTAAGTCGTTTCAGGCGCATAAAAAACCCGGACAGTGTCCGGGTTTTTTTATGGCCGGGATTTGTCAGCTCCCGAGCAGACCGCTGGTGTCGGCATCAAAACGTTGCTTTGCCTTTTCAGCGGCCGGTTTCAGCAACGCGAGCAGCGCGGCCTCGCTGTACATCCGGGTTGTCGCCAATTCCTTGGGCGTCGGCTCAATCGGAATCAGCAGATCTTCACCGTCCGCGTGCAGCCAGATTGCCACAACGTGTAGTGCCGAGACGAACAGCAGTCGCGGTTCCACGGTTTTGCCCTGCAATGGCGGCGACTGCTCTGCCAGTTTCAGCGCACCGACGGCAGCGGCGGCGAGTGTCCCGTGGTTCAACGAGGCAAACTCGACGTGGCCGCGTACTTCGGCCAGTTGCGCATCGGCAATCGTTACGCCATCGGCGAAGACCAGGTAATGCCAGTCGCCCATCCGAGCGTCTTGCAGACCTTTGCCGTTGCTCAAGTCCTCCAGACTCAGCGAGTAACCGCGCCAGGCCTCGCTGAGGCTGATCTTCGCAGGTGAGGCGTTAGCGAATTGGCGGTTGGCGCCAAAGCCTCGGGTTTGCAGGGCGGCTTGCAGAGCCGGACGCAAGGTCTGTACGCCGTTGGAAGGCGCCTTTGGATAAGTCAGGTTCATAAGGTCGCCCCCTGGTTTTTTGCGGTGAAGTAAGTGTTGGTCCAGTTGCCGCCGCCGTTGTATGAACGGGGGAATGTGTTCAGCGCGCGGGTCGAATAGCCGTAGATCGAGTCTGCGACCAGTACGTAGTTGCCATTGGTGCCGTAGATCGTCAGGAAGTGCGCACCACCGCCGTACCAGGCACAGCGCAGGCCGACCGGGCGGCCCATGTTGATCTGGTTCTGAATGGCCGACATCTGCAGCGACCCCTGATTCATGCCGTTATAACTGCGCGTGGTGCGCAGGGCGGTGTCCAGATAGCCATAGACGTTGCACGGCCCCGGCTGATTGCAGCAGTTGCGGTTCAGCTCAGAACTGGCAACACCGCACTGAGTCCACGACCCGGTGCCGTAATAGTTGCCGACTGAGGCGGAAACGGCCGCCCAGCACCAGTTGGTCTGGGTTTGCTTCTGCATCGTGAAGTTGAGGCTGCCTGCGGCGAGTGAGCGGGGCTGCGCCGCTGCTTCGACGTCGACCAGTTGCGGGTCGATCAGGTGGCCGATAAGACACCTTGGCAGGGTCTCGGCCGTAAAACGGGTTGCTTCATTGGTTAACATTTTTCAATCCTCCATGAGTGAAAACAAGCGTCCAGCTTGTGAGTGTGTTGCGGTGTTGCTGAGCTATCGGTGCGTAAGGGTTGCCATGTTGGATGGCGCGTTCCGATCTCCTTGCTCGAGGTGACCTTAGCCTGAATATGCATTTGTGCAACAAAATAAATGCACTGATGCATTTTTAAGATCAAAAGATCGCAGCCTTCAGCAGCTCCTACAGGTGGGCCATCAATCCCATGTAGGAGCTGCCGAGGGCTCGGGCCGCGTTCGGACGATCTTTTGACTTTTAGCTGTCTGCTTTCTTCTCAGCCGAATTCAGCTCTTTCAACCGCTGATCAATCAACTGGCACTTGTCCGGCAAATCCGCACTGGCCGTGCCCAGGTCCATCTTCTGCAATTCAGCATTGATCTCTTTGGCCTTGGCTGGATTCTGTTCGGTGAGCCGGGTGACCTCCTTGGCCAGTTGTTCACGTTTGGCCGTGGCTTCTTCGGGCGTGCAGGCCCAGACGGGCAGGGCGCAGGCGAGGGTGGCAGCGAGGGTGAGCTTGATCAGGGTTTTCATGGGAGCAGGCCTCAGTTCCGGTTAAGGCGGGTAAAACGGTTGAGGGCTTTGGCCTGTTAAAAGTTCAGTCTCGCTCCCATCAATCCTCCGCAGACTTTATGGGAGCGAGGCTTCTCACCATAGCGATGACACGGCATCAAAGACTAACTGGCGTGGCAGCAACTGGATCGGTTTTCCCCTTCATACCGGTCATGATGGCGCACCCATTCCATGATCTCGTCCTCATTTCTGCCCTTGGGCGTAAGGTCGAGGTAGTTGTACGCGCCGACCAGCATGTCCAGGCCTCGGGCATAGGTTGAGTAGGTGTGGAAAATCTCACCTTTATCATTGCGATAAAACACGCTCAGCCCCGGCAGCTCTTCCTCTGCGCTGTCAGTCTTTTCGTAGTTGTAGATAGCCTTTCCAGCTGCAACCTCTTCAGCATCTGGGCAAACGCCGAAGTCATAGTTGAAGTCGCAACCTTCTGACGACACCCAGTCAAACTTCCAGCCCATCCGCTGTTTAAAATCCTGGAATTCGTTGAACGGCGCATGGGAAACGGCAACCACAGCAATGTCGTGATGGGCCAGATGCTGATTGGCACCATCGATGTGGTCGCTGAGGAACGAGCAACCCTTACAACCCTGCTCCCAGCCCTTGGCGAACATGAAGTGGTAAATCACCAGTTGGCTGTTTTTGCCGAATAGATCGGTGAGTCTCAGTTCGCCGTTTGGCCCCTGAAAGTGGTAGTCCTTATCGATCTTTACCCAAGGCAGTGCGCGGCGTTCAGCGCTGAGGCGGTCGCGTTCCCTGGTGAACGCTTTTTCGTGAGCCAGGTGCTGCTTACGGGCGGCGAGCCATTCTTCGCGCGATACCACCGGATGATTCTCAACGTTCATGATGATTTCTCCTGCGGGGTTGAAACCGTCTGTTTCAGACTAGTCGTTTAACCCGCCGGGAATTCGACAGACCGCCGGTCGGTCACCGAGCAAAATGCGGCTGAACGGCTACGGCACGCCCGGGTCACAACCTATGAACGCGCCCTAAATCACGCGCACCGGAGGTTGAATCAGGATGACGACTTATAACTGGGATTTGATTGAGCGATTGCTGCATGAAGTGCAGAACAGCGCTGGCCATAGTTTCGCCCCTCGGGCGTACGCGGAGGATTACGCGGCAGCGAAAGCCAGCGCCGGTGAGCCGATCGAGAATCTGGATCACTTGAAAACGCTGGCCTGTGAATATGAGCGGTTGCTGCTATTGCGCGGTTACATTGAACCGCGTGGCGAAGATGAAGGCAGCACCGGCAATAACTTCAGTCTGACTCCGCGGGGATCGAGCCTGTTAAGCCTGATCGACAGCAGCATTCCCGGGAATGACCATCCGCGTCAGGTGCTGGATGAACAGGAAGATGCACTGGCAGAGGGGACGTTTGATGAAGTGGCGTCCAAAGCGCAGATAGCCTGACTTCGAAGTAATCTCCCTTGTGGGAGCGAGCCTGCTCGCGAATGCGGTATGTCAGCCACCATCAAAGCGTCTGACACACCGCATTCGCGAGCAGGCTCGCTCCCACATTGGTTTTGAATTGATCTTAATGTTGTCGTGCAGCCTTCAGGCATTTCAGATCATTGAAATCTTTACGCACACCCTCGATCTTCTTCAGCAACCGTTTACGCTGCTGCGGCGTACTCTCGGCCATCAGGTCGACTGCCATTGCTCGACCTTGTGCCTCGGTGTTGGCGTAGGCCTTGCGGTAATCCGCCGTCCACAAACTTTCGCGGTTGATCAGAAGGGTCTCGATACGTTGTGGGAATTCGGGACTTTTGCGCTGTGCAACCGCAGCGCTGAACTGCTTCTGCCAGTGCTCACGGTTGGCAATCCATTGGGTGTTCTGATCGCCCAAGGCGTTAGTCCAAGCCAATACCCGCTGCTTTTGTGTCGGGCTTAGTGGGCCGAGCCAGTCGTTCAGACGCTTCTCCATGCGCTCGCCACGTTCCTTGATCTGCTCGGCCAATGGCGGTTCGACGTAATCCTGCTGGCGTTTGCGCAGATCCTTGGCGAACGCGTCGTTCATCTCCGCCACCTGCTTATCGTCCAGGCCTTGCAGAAGTTCGATGGCTGACGGGGTGATCTCCCGCGCAGTTTCGGTAATGGCGTTTTTGGCTTCCACGGTGCGCGCCTGAAGCGCTTCGTCAGTGACCTGATTGGTTTCGACCATCGTTTGCAAACGATCCAGCCAGTCGAGATAGCCCGGCAATTGCGTGGTGCAGTGCCAGCTCAGGTGTTCCTGGAGGCGCTCGTTGAACCAGCCCTTTTGCTCGCCGTTCATGTCCAGGTAGTCGCCAAGCGTCCACGGGATAATCACGTCGAGATTGCGATACGCCAGGCCGACGCGGCTGCAGGCGCCAAGGGCGAGGGTGCAAATCAACAAGGCAGCGATGTGTTTGAACCAGCGAGACATAGGCGAATCCTTGCGATGGCCAGCCGTAGGGTCTGATTCTCATGTGAACGCAGAATGAGCCCGGCAGTTCAGCCAATCAATAGAACGCGCGTGCAGCCTTGAGTGTGACGAGGCCATCGCACTCGCTGTTGTGCCCGGAATAGGCCGAGCAATCGCTGCCGCTGAGGCTGGAGTTGCTGTAGATCAGGTCGAGGTCGACGCCCATGAAAGGCCGGGACAACTTCACCGACCAATCGGTAAAACTGCTGACGTAACCACCGTCCACCGCGACCGGCGAATTCAGTTGGTGGGTGGTGTATTTCATGCTGACACCAATGCCGAAGGGTTGATTGCCGCGCAGATCGGCAAACAGCGTGTTGTTCTGTTTATCCGGATCGTTGCTCAAGGCAATGCCGAACCGGCTGCCGAGCAGGGTCAGACCACCGAACAATTCCTGGCTGTCGAGGGTGTCCACTTTGGGATAGCTGTAGTGGATCATCCCCACTTCGTAGCCGAGGGTTTCGTCGAAAGGTTGTTTGAAGCCGACGTAGGAATCGATTTCGAGGTTCTTGCCCGGCGTGATGCCCATGCTCGGTGCGTACTGGCCGATATAGAGGCCACTGTCGTGGCTGAGGTCGAGTCCGCCATGAAACGAGCCGGTGGACGCCGGTTTGACCAGTCCTTGCGCCATGCTGCGCGTGGGCGTGGTGCCGAGCTTTAGGTCGAAATCACCGAGTTCACGCTGGAAAATCTGCGCGTGCGCAGTCGAACAAGCCAGCAGGCCAGCGAGCGATAAACAGGATGATTTGCGCATGCGTCACTCCATGTACAGCGAGCGCAGGGCAGCGAGCCTGCTGAAACGCTTGATCTAGACGCGTGCAAGGATACCGGCGAATGCTCGGCATTGATGGCCGTTCGTCGATTTTCAAAGAATGGATAAGTGTTTTTTTTAAGCAGAGGGGGATTTTGCGGTGCCAGTCCAGACGCTTCGAAGCTCAAAGCGCCTAGGGACGGGTGTATTACCGGGGATTACTTCTTGCCCAGGCTGATCTGCTTGGACGGACCGAACGTCTGGCCGCTGACGCCTTTGGCAATTTGCTGGATCTCGCCGCCGGACTTGAGGAACAAAGCAATCTGATCGTTGATCGATTCGCTTGTTTCAACTGCTGGGGCTGGCTTTGCTTTGCTGGTGGATGCTTTTACACGCATGGCGGCCATTAACCTGTAGAAGAGTAACTCGGCCAGGCATCGTACAGGAATAACTTGACAATAGCTCGGTAAATATCCCCCGGAATAACCAACCTTCAAGGTGGATTATTCTCGGTTAAATATCCGAAATACTTCGCTAACCTGCTGTTTTAGTTAAGAACATCTGTGCATTGCGGTGCTGCGGCGCTCTTGCGCTGGGCACCGAATCAGTCTGACGAGTGGCACCGCGTGCGTGCCCGACCAAGGAGAATCAAGGCGTTGCGCAGATTTTCCCGGCCTCGCCGTTTTGCCGACGAACGTTCACGGTAAAAACGGGTAGAATGCCGCCCACGCAATGAGGGTTTTGGAAATGGCTTTAGTCGGGCGCTACAACAGTTTGCAAGTGGTTAAACGCACTAACTTCGGTTTATATCTGGACGGCGGTGCCGACGGCGAAATTCTTTTGCCCAACCGTTATATCCCTAAAGATATTCCCAGCGAAGATGAAGACTGGCTCAACGTATTTGTTTATCTGGATAGCGAAGACAAACTTCTCGCTACCACTGAAAAACCGAAAGTTCAGGTCGGTGAATTCGCCAGTTTGAAAGTTGTTGAAGTCAACAGCATCGGTGTGTTCCTCGATTGGGGCTTGCCGAAGGATCTGTTGCTGCCGTATTCCGAAGAGAAGCGTCAGATGACTGCCGGCGAATATTGCGTCGTGCATGTCTACCTCGACAAGCACACCCGTCGCATCACCGCCACTGCGCGACTGGATCGTTACCTCGACAAAACCCCGGCCACCTACAGCCCGGGTCAGGAAGTTGATCTGCTGGTTGCCGAAGCTACCGATATGGGCTTCAAGGCAATCATCAACAACAAGCACTGGGGTTTGATTCACAAGAACGAAATCTTCAAGTTCATGCGCGCCGGCATGAGCGAAAAAGGCTTCATCAAGGAAGTGCGCGCCGACGGCAAGATCAGCCTGAGCCTGCAACCGGTTGGCCAGGAAGCGGCGAGCAGCCTGAACTCGAAGATTCTGACCAAGTTGCGCGAAAATGACGGCACCCTGCCGGTCAGCGACAAGAGCGATCCGGCATTGATCAGCAGTCTGTTCGGTGTCAGCAAGGGCAACTTCAAGAAGGCCATCGGTTCGCTGTACAAGGAAGGCAAGATCGTCATTCATGCGGATCGCATTGAACTAAGCTGATCGCGCACCAGCCCCATGTAGGAGCCGCCGAAGGCTGCGATCTGTTGATCTTCAACGGCAGAAGATCGCAGCCTGCAGCAACGCCTACATTGAGGGTCGTATGATGAAGAAAGCGCTGATTGCTTATTCTGCAACGCTGGTGACGTTTCTGTTGCTCGACGGGATATGGCTTGGCCTGCTGATGGCGCCGACCTATCGCGAACTGCTCGGTCCATTGATGCTCGAAAAACCGCTGCTCTTACCGGCAGCGGTTTTTTATTGCCTGTATGTTTTCGGTTGCGTGGTGTTTGTGGTGTTGCCGGCACTGAGATGGCAGAAGGCAGCGACGATGGGCGCACTGTTGGGACTTGTGGCGTATGGCACGTATGACCTGACCAATTGGGCGACATTGCGCGGATGGTCGGTGCAGGTGACTTTGCTCGATTGGGCGTGGGGGACGTTTGCCACTGCTGTGGCTTGTACTGTTGGTTTTGTCGTGTCGAAACGGCTGGTGAAGTCAGACTCCTGAACAGCGTTGATTGAACTGGCCTCATCGTTGGCAAGCCAGCTCCCACAGGGTTTTGTGTCGAGCACGAGACAGGGGCAGGCGCCACGAACTTGTGGGAGCTGGCTTGCCAGCGATTGGCGGCGCAGCCGACAGCCATTCACCACTGACGCAGCAAGGGAATTAAATGTCTTTTCCAGACGGCTTTTTCTGTCGCACTGGTTAATAATCGACGCCACGACTCTTCGCCCCGGACATTGATCCGGGGTTTTGTTTTGACCAATGGATGGCTGCCATGTTGTGTGTGTTCGAGGTGTTGCGGTGATTGTCGAGCGGCGCAATGCCGACCGTTTTGCCCTGCAGGTGATGATCGGTCTGTGCCTGATCTGGGGCGTGCAGCAGGTGATGATCAAGTGGGCTGCACCTGACATCGCACCGGTGATGCAAGCGGCGGGGCGCTCGGGGATTTCTGCGTTGCTGGTCGGATTGCTGATCTGCTGGAAGGGCGGTTGGGATCAGGTCGGGAGCACCTGGCGCGGCGGCTTGCTGGCCGGTGCGCTGTTCGGGCTGGAGTTCTTCTTTATCTCCGAAGGTCTGCAACTGACCACGGCAGCGCACATGTCGGTGTTCCTCTACACCGCGCCGATTTTCACCGCGCTGGGCGTGCATTTTCTGCTGGCCAGTGAGCGTTTGCGACCGTTGCAGTGGCTGGGGATTTTGCTCGCCTTCATCGGTATCGCGATTGCATTTGCCGGTGGTGTGTCGTGGGACAACCTCGATCGGCGCATGTTATTGGGCGATGCCTTTGGTGTATTGGCCGGTGCCTGTTGGGGCGCGACCACGGTGGTGGTGCGCGCCTCGCGCTTGTCGGAAGCCCCGGTGACGTTGACCCTGTTCTATCAGTTGATCGTCGGCTTCGTCGGCCTGCTGTTGATCGCACTGTTCAGCGGCCAGATCGGCCATGTCAACCTGACCGCAGTGGCGGTGGCCAGCGTGCTGTTTCAAGGGCTGGTGGTGTCGTTCTTCAGCTACCTGGTGTGGTTCTGGTTGCTGCGGCGTTATCTGGCGGCCAACCTCGCGGTGTTCTCGTTCATGACGCCGCTGTTCGGCGTCACCTTCGGCGTGTTGCTGCTCGGTGAACAACTGAGCCTGAACTTCGTCATCGGTGCTGTGCTGGTGCTGCTCGGCATCACTTTTGTCAGTGCCGAGCAGTGGCTGCGTCGGCGTTTGCGCAAAGCGCTGGGCCAGTAGCCGTCGATTGCATCGCCAGACCGCCGGCAATCAGCAAACCACTGCCGGCGATCACCAGCGCCGGCTGCAAGCCACCGCTGAAATGGCTGCTCAGCGCGGCGAGTAACGGGCCGCTGAGCTGGCCAACGGCGAAGCAGGCGGTGAGCATGCCGGCATTACGCTGGGTGGCGTGCGGCGCCAGTTCCCGCGAGCGTTGCATGACCAGTTGCATGCAGGCCAGGAACGGCGTCCCGCAGAAGATCACGCCCAGCGCCAGCCCCCAGCCGCTGCCCAGCAAGCAGGCGAACACCCCGGCGGCTTGCAGCCACAACGTCGCCATCAACCAGTGACGCGTGGTGTGCGGTTCGTGACGACGCAGGCTCACCAGTAAAACGCCGATGGCGGCGCCGAGGCCGAAGCATGGCCAGAACAGATCGGCCTGCCATTGCCCGTGAAACTGTGCGTTGGCCATTTGCGACAGGAACGTGGCCGGAATGATGTAACCGACGCCATACAGCGCGTAAATCAACGCCAGACGGCCAATGCCACGATTCGCCGGGCTCACGACCGCTGCATCAGCTGCCTTCGCGGCGACCGGTTGTGGCAGGAGTCGCCAGACCCCCAACATCATCACCAGCGCGGCCGCGGCATAAATCAGCCACAACGTCGCGGACGTCTGGTTCAACAGATGTGAGACCAGAGCCAGCAACCCTGTCAGAAAAATCCCCAGACCCGGCCCGGCAAAGACCAGCGCTCCCAGCCGTGGGCGACCCGCTGCCACCGCCAGTGGCTGACTCAGCGCGGTAATCATCACCAGCACCCAGGCACTCGCCACACCGGTTCCGAAGCGCAGCAGCAGATGTGCCCAGAAGCCATTCGCCCAGAACGACGCCAGTGTCAGCAGCACACAAAGCCACAAGCCGCCGTGCAGGCGCCGCTGCACCTGTTGCGCACGATGGGCAAACATCGCGTCCACCGCCCCGAGCAAGTAGCCGAGGTAATTGGCCGCGGCAATCAGACCGGCGGCAGTCAGGTCAAACTGCCCCTCGCTGAGCAGGTGCGGCATTTGCGGGGTGAGGGCGAAGCGCCCGATGCCCATGGCCATCATCAGGGCGACGAAGCAGGCGGATAAGCGAATCAGCGGCGACATGGTCTGGATTCCGTTGGCAAGATCAATGACCGTCAGGCTAGGACTGATTGACTTTCTTTAAAATTGAATAATAGTGAGTAACTTGTTCTGTTCTGGAGAAAGGTTGTGGAGTTCAGCCAACTGCGGATTTTTCAGGCGGTCGCCGAGGAAGGTTCGATCACCCGCGCCGCCGAACGCCTGCACCGAGTGCCGTCGAACCTGTCGACGCGGCTCAAGCAGCTTGAAGAGCAAATGGGCGTCGAATTGTTCGTCCGTGAGCGTCAGCGTTTGCAGCTATCGCCTGCGGGAAAAGTCTTGCTGGACTACACCGGCAAACTGTTCGCCCTGCGCGATCAGGCCAGCGCGGCGGTGATGGGCGGGCAACCGGCGGGGGATTTTGTGCTGGGCACGATGTACAGCACCGCAGCCATCCATCTGCCGGCATTGCTGGCGCGCTATCACAAGCAATATCCGGCGGTGAACCTGCAAGTGCAGTCGGCGCCGAGCGGTGAGTTACTGGAAGGTTTGCTCACCGGGCGCCTCGACGCGGCGTTGGTAGACGGGCCGCTGCAACTGGCCGGGCTCGACGGCGTGGCGCTGTGCGAGGAAAGGCTGGTGCTGATCACCGAGATCGATCACCCGCCCGTGCACAGCGCCAGTGATGTCGAAGGGCGCTCGGTGTTCACCTTTCGTCGCGGCTGTTCCTATCGCATGCGACTGGAGGCATGGTTCGCTCATGCCCACGCGGCAATGGGCCGGGCGATGGAGATCGAGTCCTATCAAGGCATGCTCGCCTGCGTGATTGCCGGCAGCGGGGTGGCGCTGATGTCGGAGTCGATGCTGGCCAGCCTGCCGGGGCGCGACAGCGTCGCGGTGCATCCGTTGGCCGAGCCGTTCGCGGGTGCGACAACATGGCTCATGTGGCGTCGGGGCATGGTCGGCGCCAATCTCAATGCGTGGATAGAAGTGCAGCAAGCTGTCTATCCCGTACCTTTGGTTGAATCCCTGGAAACGGCTTGAACCAATGGTGGCGCACTCTGTTCAATTCAGTAACAGATCATTGCGGATTTGGCCGAGCATTGCGTAGGACTTCGGACTATTATCAGTGCGAAGCGGCCTCAGAATTCCGGTCGCTCAGCACTACCCTGAAGGGGGCATGACGATGAAAGAGAAAATTCAGAACTGGCTGCATGATTTGGGTGTTGCCCTCGGCTTGATCGAACCGCCTCTGCAACCGGTTCCGATCCGCACTGACGACGAACAGCGTCGGCGCCAACCTCGTCGGCGGTAATGTCCCTGATGTGAAGGGTCAATAGACTCAAGATCAAGAGATCGCAGCCTTCGGCAGCTCCTACAGAGAAAAGTGTAGGAGCTGCCGAAGGCTGCGATTTTTTGTTTTCAATGCCGCCCGATCATCAGCAAAAACCGGCTCAAGTCATTTGCGGTCTTCGCAGTTTTGAGCAGGTGATCTTCTTCAGCGGTGAAAGCTGTCAGGCCGAATTCATCTTCCAGATGAAAGATCAGGTCCTCGATATCAGCTTTCTCTAATCCCAACTGCGCCAGGCTGGTGTTGTCATTGAATTCGCGGTTCTCCAGCAGGCGGCGGATATACCGATGCACGGCGGCACGTACGGCAGCTCTTCTCATGGCAGATATTTCGTTGTTGTTTGACTGATTACAGCAGGCATCAAGGTTGTTGCCGCAGCCATTCGTCCATCATCGAGCGTGGCTGAGCTGTCTGCAGCGAATCTTCACCAGCACTTTCCTCCAGGCGAAAAAAACGGGTGTGGCAACCGACGCCACACCCGTCGAAGAAAGCATCAGTTGTTACATCGTACTTAGATCGCGCTGGCCACCGTCGCAGGGCGCGGCGACAGCAGGCTGACCACCACAAAACTCACCAGACCCACAGCCAGGCTGTAGTAGATCGGGGTGTTGGCGTCCAGACCGTCCTTGAACATGAACAACAGCGCGGTGGCAAAGCCCAGGCCCATGCTGGCGATGGCGCCGGAGGTGGTCGCGCGTTTCCAGAAGATCGCACCGATCAGCGGAACCAGCATGCCGCCCACCAACAGGTTGTACGCCAGGGTCAGGGCGCTGATCACGTCGTTTACCACCAGCGCGATGCCCAGTACGACAACACCGGTCAGCAGGGTGAACAGGCGGTTGATGCGCAGGCTCGATGGCTTGCCGCCACGCAGTTTCGGCAGCAGGTCTTCGGTCAGCGTGGTGGCGGCGGCGAGGAGGCCGGCGCTGGCGGTGGACATCATGGCGGCCAGTGCGGCAGCGATCACAAGGCCTCGGATGCCGTCCGGCAGCGACAGTTTGACGATCGCGGCGAACGCGTTGTTGACGTTGTCCAGATCCGGGATCAGCACATGAGCGGCCATGCCGATCAGGGCGCAGGCCAGACCGTAGACGACGCAGTAGACGCCCGCGATGCTGCCGGCGTACTGGGCGACTTTGGCAGTCTTGACGGTGAACACCCGTTGCCAGATGTCCTGACCGATCAGGATGCCGAAGAAGTAGATCATGAAGTAGGTGATGATCGTGTCCCAGCCGATGCTGGTGAAGTTGAACGCGGTGGCCGGCAGTTTCAGCACCAGCTCATCCCAACCGCCGACGCGGTACAGGCAGATCGGCAACAGGATGAACATCAGGCCCACGGTCTTGATGATGAACTGGACGATGTCGGTCAGGGTCAGCGACCACATCCCGCCGATCGCCGAGTAGACCACCACTACACCACCGCCGAGCAACACCGAGACCCAGAAGGGCAGGTCGAACAGCACTTGCAGCACGGTGCCGATCGCCAGGATCGAGGTCACGCCGATCATCAGTGCATAGGCCAGCATGATCACCGCGCTCGCCGAGCGGGCCATCGGGTTGTAGCGTTTTTCCAGGACTTGGGTAACGGTGTAGATCTTCAGTTTCAGCAGCGGCTTGGCCAGGAACAGGTTCAGCGCAATGATGCCGCAACCCAGTGCCGCGCACAGCCAGAAACCGGAAATGCCATGCACGTAGCCCAGACGCACGGTGCCGACGGTGGACGCGCCACCCAGCACCGTCGCGGCCATGGTGCCCATGTACAGGCTCGGGCCCAGGTTACGACCGGCAACGAGAAAATCCTCGTTGGTCTTGGCCTTGCGCATACCGAAATAGCCGAGCAAAAGCATGCCGGCGGCGTAGATGAGGACGACGAATAAATCCAAAGCCATGATGGCGTGTCTCCGATTGTCTTTTTTATGGTGAAACAAAATTGGTTCGATGGAGCTGCCCTTTGTGGGAGCGAGCCTGCTCGCGAAGGCGATCTGTCAGTGACATCCATACTGGATGTGCCGAAGTCTTCGCGAGCAGGCTCGCTCCCACAGAGGAAAAGTGTCAGGCCAGTTCGGGCTTCGCTGAGGGGGGCATGAATTGGCTGCGTTCATCCTTCGGGCCGTAAACCGCCGCGGGCTCCGGAAACAGGCGCAGCAGCGTCAGATACACCACCGAGGCCAGACCCAGGGTCACCGGCAAACTGATGTCGATGCCGCCCGCCAACTCACCCAGTGGGCCGACGAACTGCCCCGGCAGGTTGACGAAGAACAGACCCACCGCCGCGCTCGGAATCCACGCGCCCAGGCCCCGCCAGTTCCAGCCGTGGGTGAACCAGTAGCGTCCGCCTTGCTCGCCGCGCGTGAACACTTGCAGGTCATCCGGGCAGTAGAAGCCGCGCCGCACCACCAGGCCGATGATCATGATCACCATCCATGGCGTGGTGCAGGTGATGATCAGCACGGCGAAGGTCGACACGCTCTGCACCAGGTTTGCCGCAAAGCGTCCGATGAAGATGAACGCAATCGACAGCACGCCGATCAGTAACGTCGCCTTGACCCGCGAGAGCACCCGCGGGAACACGCTCGACATGTCCAGACCGGTGCCATACAGCGACGTGGTGCCGGTGGACATGCCGCCGATCACCGCAATCAGACACACCGGCAGGAAGAACCAGCTCGGCGACACCGCCAGCAGACCGCCTACATAGTTGTTTGCCGCGATGTAGTCAGGCGCCTTGATCGCCACGATGGTTGCGGTGGCCAGGCCGAACAGGAACGGGATGAGCGTCGCCAGTTGCGCGGCGACCACCGCCAGCATGATGCGGCGCTTCGGCGTTTCGCGAGGAATGTAGCGAGACCAGTCGCCGAGGAATGCACCGAAGGAAATCGGGTTGCTCATGGCCACCAGTGCCGCGCCGATGAACGCCGCCCAGAACCCGGCCTGACCCATGGCCACGCTGCCGGCGTACTGGCTGTCAAAAGCGGGGGCAAAGGCGAAGATACCGAGCAGGAACAACAGGCTCGCGGCCCACACCGCAATGCGGTTGACCCACAACATGAAGCGAAAGCCGTAGATGCAAACCGTCAGCACCAGCAGCGCGAACAGCCCGTAGGCCAGACCGAGCGTGAGGTCGGTTTCCGGCAGGTCGAGCAGGCGTTTGGCGCCGCCAACCAATGCATCGCCCGAACTCCACACCGAGAGCGAGAAGAACGCGATAGCGGTCAACAACGACAGGAAGGAACCAACGATCCGCCCATGCACGCCGAAGTGCGCACCGGAAGACACAGCGTTATTGGTGCCATTGAGCGGGCCGAACAGGCCCATCGGCGCGAGGATCAGTGCACCGACCACCACACCCAGCACAATCGCCCAGACGCCAGCCTGAAAAGACAGACCGAACAGCACCGGGAAACTGCCGAGCACAGCCGTGGCAAAGGTATTGGCGCCGCCGAAGATCAAGCGAAACAGGTCGCTGGGCCGGGCGTCACGCTCATGATCCGGGATCTGTTCGACCCCGTTTGTTTCGATGCTGCTAAGGCGTTTTTCATTGTTGTTGTTATTCATGATCTGCTCCGATCATCAGGCGCGCTCATCGTGCGTGAGCGTCACCATTGGCTAAGGGGGTGGCAGCCCTTCCGGCATTGCGGACAAATGTTCGTGGCAGGCCAGCCAATGGCCTTGTTGTTCTAGGCTCGACGTTTGTTTCTTGAAAACAATCGTCTCGCGCTCCTGGCTGAAGTGTTGCTCCCCTTGCATGCGCAGCTCGGTGGCCACGTCATGGATGAAAATCGCCACGTCACCCTGCAGGCTGACGAAGGCGTTGCTCGAGGTGCAGGAAAGCACCTCGAAGCCATCCTCGGTGCGCCAGCTGTCCCACAACGCCTGATAGGCATCGCGCGACAGCAGTGGCTGTTCGAGGGTGTAAAACACGAAGCTGGCGTCGGCGCTGAACGCGCCGAAGTAGGCTTCGCGATCATTGCGTGCGAAGGCTGAAACCAGCTCGGCCGCCGCATGCAAAACCTGATCATGATCGTTCATGACCCGACCCTCAGCGATGAACCACGCCAGGCAGTACGCAGAGCATTTCGTACAGCAGGTTGGCGGCCAGCAGCGAGGTGTTGCCGGTGGTGTCGTAAGCGGGCGAGACTTCTACCAGATCGCAACCGATCAGGTCGAGGCCTTGGCAGCCGCGAATGATCTCAATGGCCTGAATGGTCGTCAGGCCACCGATTTCCGGGGTGCCCGTGCCAGGCGCCCAGGCCGGATCGATGCCGTCGATGTCGAAGCTCAGATACACCGGACCACCGCCGACTTTCTCGCGGACTTCGGCCATCAGCGGCGCCAGCGACTTGTGCCAGCACTCTTCGGCCTGCACCACGCGGAAACCCTGATTACGGCTCCAGTTGAAGTCATCAGCGGTGTAACCCTGGGCGCGTAAACCAATCTGCACCACGCGGTCACAATCCAGCAGGCCTTCTTCGACGGCGCGTCGGAAGGTCGTGCCGTGGGCGATTTTCTCGCCGAACATGTGGTCGTTGACGTCAGCGTGAGCGTCGATGTGTACCAGACCCACCTTGCCGTGCTTTTTGTGAATCGCACGCAAGATCGGCAGGGTGATGGTGTGGTCGCCACCCAGAGTCATCGGAATCACGTTGTGTTCGAGGATGTTGTCGTAGGCTTCTTCGATGATGCGCACGGCATCGAGCAGGTTGAAGGTGTTGATCGCGACGTCACCGATGTCGGCGACCGACAGCGAATCGAATGGCGCAGCACCGGTGGCCATGTTGTACGGGCGGATCATCACCGATTCGGCGCGGATGTCACGCGGCCCGAAGCGAGTGCCAGGGCGCAGCGAAGTACCGATGTCCAGCGGCACGCCTACAAAGGCAGCGTCCAGGCCGGCAGCGGTTGGCAAGTGGGGGAGTCTGAGCATGGTGGCGATGCCGCCGAAGCGCGGCATTTCGTTGCCGCCCAGTGGTTGGTGAAGAATCTTGTCCACGGGTAGGGCCTCATCGTCTTTGTTTTATTTATGTCGGCGCGCCGTTCAGCAAAGGTTCGGACGCCGCTGTGGGGCCGATTCTGCGAAATGTAGTGAGGGGGAAGAATCGCTACGGGCAAATACTTAGTTCAGATTTTTCTAAACTAATGGCCAGGCCCACGCTAGACTTCTCCCACTGCTGATTGCCTCTGTAGGAGCTGCCGCAGGCTGCGATCCTTTGATCTTCAGCGGCCCCAAGGCTGGCAAAAATCAAGATCAAAAGATCGCAGCCTGCGGCAGCTCCTACAGGGTTGTGGTTTAAATCTGGATGATGTGTGGAGCAAACATGGCCAACGCTTTACCCGACCTGAAACTATTACGCATCTTCGTGAGCATCGTGCGCCATCAGGGTTTCGCCAACGCCCAGCAGGAGCTCAACCTGTCGACCTCGGCGATCAGCACCTACATGAGCCAGCTCGAAGCCGCGCTCGGCCTGGTGTTGTGCCATCGCGGCCGCGGTGGTTTCAGCCTCACCAGCAAAGGGGAACTGTTCCATCAGGAAACCCTGCGTCTGCTCGCCGAGCTCGAAGGGTTTGAGCAATATGCCGCCGCGCTCAAGGGCGAATTGCGCGGCACGCTCAACCTCGGGGTGATCGACTCCACTGTCAGCGACAAGGCGTTGCCGTTCGCCGAAGCCATCGGCGCCTACAGTCAGGAACACCCGGCCGTGCATTTGCACCTGTCGGTAATGAGCCCCTACGAACTGCAACTCGGCGTGCAGGACAACCGCCTCGACCTGGCCATTGGTGCGTTCTCCACGCGCATGAGCGGTCTGATTTACATGCCCCTGTACCGCGAACAGCACTGGCTGTATTGCAGCAGTCGTCACCCGTTGTTTAACGAGCGACGGATTCCCGAGCAAGTCATCACCCAGCAACGCATGGTCGGTCGTGGCTACTGGAGCCAGGCAGAGCTGGCTCGCCACGGTTTCAAACACAGCGCGGCGACGGTAGAAAGTATGGAGGCGCAGTTGATTCTGGTGCTGTCCGGCGCCTACATCGGTTATCTGCCGGAGCACTACGCCCAGGCCTGGGCCGACAAGGGCGATTTGCGCGTGTTGCTGCCAGCGACTTTCGGCTACCAGGCGCCGTTTTCGATGATCATGCGCCGTGGCCGCAGCCGCGAACCGCTGATCCAGACTTTCCGCGATTTGCTTAAAGCCCAGCTCAACCAGGCGTAAAAATGATGTCCAGAGTCCAATGCCCGCGCTGCCTGCGCCCTCAAACCCATTGCCTTTGCCCGTTGATCCCGAGCCTCGACAGCCGCACCCGGGTGTTGCTGTTGCAGCACCCGAGCGAGGTCAATCATGCATTGAACACTGCGCGCCTGGCCGCGCTGGGGCTGACCAACGCCGAGCTGATTGTCGGTGAGGTATTTGAGGATTTGCCGACACTGCTGAACCGGCCGGGCTATCAGGCGCGGTTGTTGTTCCCCGCTGACGATGCGCAGCCGATGCAGGCTTATGGAACGTCTGATGAACCGCTGTTGCTGGTCGTGCCCGACGGCACCTGGCGCAAGGCGCGCAAGATGCTGCACCTCAATCCGCTGCTGATGGCGTTGCCACGGGTGACGCTGGCGGAGGGCGGGGTGTCGCGGTACCGGTTGCGCAAGGCACCGGGGCCTGGGGCGTTGTCGACCATCGAGGCGATTGTGCAGGCATTGCAGACGCTGGAAGCGCCAGCGTCTTTCGAACCGTTGCTGAAACCGTTTGAAGCGTTGATTGAGGGGCAGATTGCAGCGATGGGGCAGGAGACGTTTCAGCGTAATCATGCTGAAAAATGATCGGTGCTTTTGCCGGCCTCATCGCTGGCAAGCCAGCGATAAGGCCAGATCATTCACCACAAAATCCAGACCAAAAGATCGGAGCCTGCGGCAGCTCCTACATGGGTTTTGCGAGCGCCACAGCTTTTGTAAGAGCTACCGAAGGCTGCGATCGTTTGATCTTATCTTTCGCGCATCGCCTCGGTCCGCGCTTTGAGCACCGGTTTAAGCAGGTAATCCAACACACTTTTCTCCCCGGTGATGATGTCCACTGTCGCCACCATCCCCGGAATGATCAGCAGCGGTTTCACATCTCCGCCAAGGTGGTTTTTGTCGGTGCGTACCTGAATCAGGTAGAAGCTGTTGCCCTTGTCGTCAGTAATCGTGTCGGCGCCGATCAGCTCAAGCTTGGCGCTCAGGCCACCGTAAATCGTGTAGTCGTAAGCACTGAACTTGACCATGGCTTTCTGGCCCGGATGCAGGAACGCGACGTCTTGCGGGCGTACTTTGGCTTCGATCAGCAGGTTGTCTTCCAGCGGCACGATTTCCACCATGTCGCTGCCTGGCTGGACCACGCCGCCGATGGTGTTGACCTTCATCTGCTTGATCACCCCGCGCACCGGCGAGGTCACCGTGGTGCGCGTCACACGATCGTCGATGGCGATGCTCGATGCGGTGATTTTCGACAGGTCGGTGCGTTTCTCATTCAGCTCTTTGGCGGCATCCGAACGAAAGGTTTGCTCCGACTCGTCGATCTTGCTGCGGATTTCGGCAATCGCCGATTCGGCGCGGGGAATCGCCAGGGTGGTCGCGTTCAGCGAACCGCGGATTTCCACGGCATTGCGTTTGAGCCGCAGGATCTCCACGGGTGATACCGCGCCGGTTTTGACCAGCGGCTCGGACATGTTCATCTCTTGTTGCAGCAAGGCCAGGCTTGAACTGAACTGGCCTTGTTTGGAGCGAAATTCCGCCAGTTCCTGAGTTTTCTGCCGCAGTTGTTCGCTGAGGGTGCGTTGCTCACTGGCCAGCCGCCGCAGGCGTTGTTCGTGCAGCGAGCGTTCGTCTTCAGCGACTTGCGGGGCCTTGGCGATCACCTCGGCGGAGAGTTGGAACGGTCGCCCCTCGGCCTCTGCCGACAGCCGTTCGACCTGGGCGGTCAACGCATAACGATCCGCCTCGCTTTCACCCTTGTTCGACAAAAATCGTGTGTCATCCAGACGCAGCAGGGTGTCGCCCTTGTTGACCATTTGCCCTTCACGGACGAAAAGCTCGGTGACGATCCCGCCCTCAAGGTTCTGGATCACCTGAACCTTGCTCGACGGAATCGCCTTGCCTTCGCCCATGGTCACTTCTTCGAGCACGGCGAACTTGGCCCAGACCACCGCGCTGATCAACAGTGCCGCCGCGAGCCACACGGTGATCCGCGACCAGCGCGGCGAATCCTGCAATGAAGCCCCGGCAGTTTCCGGCATGAACTCGACCTCGGCGCTTTTGCCGAAACTGTCGAAGTAGCCGCGTGATTTGCTATCTGTGGAAGCAGACATGGGGCAACTCCTAGACCGCTGCCGAGCCGACGCGGCCCTTGCGCAGTGCTTCGATGACCGCTTCTTTCGGGCCGTCAGCGACGACCCGGCCGTTATCCAGCACCAGCAACCGATCCACCAGGCTCAGCATCGAGGTGCGGTGGGTGACCAGCAGCAGTGTTTTGCCTTGCACCCAGCCATGCAGCTTCTGGCGCAGTTGGTCTTCGCTGCTGTTGTCCATGGCGCTGGTGGGTTCGTCGAGCAACATGATCGGCGGGTCGAGCAGCAATGCCCGCGCCAGCAATACCGCTTGGCGCTGCCCACCGGAGAGCAGTTGTCCGCGTTCGCCCACCGGCCGGTCGAAGCCTTGCGGGTGTTGGCGGGCGAGTTCGGTGACGCCTGTCAGCTCGGCGACTTCGAGCATGCGTGAATCGCTGATGTAGCGCGCACCAAGGGTCAGGTTGTCGCGCAGGCTGCCGGCCAGCAGCGGCAAATCATGGGCGACGTAACCGATCTGCTGGCGCAGGTCAGCGACATCCAGTTGCCGCAGGTCGAGGCCGTCGAGCAGCAATTGGCCTTCTTCGGGTTCGTAAAAACCCATCAGCAGCCGCGCAAGGGTACTTTTGCCGGAACCACTGCGGCCGATGATACCGACCCGTTCACCGGGTTTGAGGCTGAAACTGACGTTGCTCAGCGCCGGGGCATTCTGGCCGTTGTAGTGGAAGGTCACGCCGCTGACGTCCAGCGCGCCTTGCAGTTGTGTGCGCTCCAGAGGCCGCTGTTTGCCGTCGCGTTCTTGCGGTAACGACATCAGCGCATCGGTGCTTTTCATGGTCAGTTGCGCTTGCTGATAGCGGGTAATCAGCCCGGCAATCTGCCCCAGCGGTGCGAGCACACGGCTGCCGAGCATGTACGTCGCCACCAGTGCGCCGACGCTCAGGTTGCCGGCGATGATGCTGTAGACCCCAGCAACAATCGTCGCCATCCCCGCGAACTGCTGGATGAACAATGTGCCGTTGGTGGCCAGCGCCGAGAGATTGCGCGCATGGCTATCGAGGCGGGTGAGGGCGCCGTGGGTGCTTTCCCATTTGTGCTGGCGCTCGCTTTCGGCGCTGCAGGCCTTGAGGGTTTCCAGGCCACCGAGGGTCTCGATCAGCAAGGCCTGGCGTTCGGCTCCGAGGCTCAAACTCTTCTGCACGGTGTCACGCAGGCGCACCTGAATGATCATCGCGAAGATGATCGTCAGCGGAAACGCCAGCAGTGGAATCACCACCAGCCAGCCGCCGAGCAGGCCGATCACCACCAGCATCAGCACCACGAAGGGCAGGTCGATCAGGCTGGTCAGGGTAACCGCGGTGAGGAATTCGCGCAGGCCCTGGAAGTCGTGAATGCTCTGGGCAAAACCGCCGATGGTTGCTGGCCGTGCCTTCATCGACATACCGGTGATGCGTTCAAATAAAGTCGCAGAAAGGATTACATCGGTTTTCTTGCCAGCGCTGTCCAGCAGGTGCGCGCGCACCACTCGCAGCACCAGTTCGAAGCCGGTGCCGATCAACAGGCCGATCGATAACACCCACAGGGTTGACGTGGCCTGATTGGGCACCACGCGGTCGTAGGTTTGCATGACAAACAGCGGCACCATCAGGCCCAGCAGGTTGATCAGGAAACTGGCAAGAATCGCATCGCTGTACAGCCATTTAGACAGCTTCAGGGTGTCGCGAAACCACGCATGCACCCGTGGCACCAGCGGCGAGCGCAGGTCTTCGAGTTCATGCCGTGGCCGCGCGAACAAGGCCTGGCCGCTGTAGTGTTCGCTGAGTTCTTCGCGGCTGACCCACTGCTCGCCGCCATCGGCTTCGCTGGGCAGGATCAGCGCCTTGCCGTCATCGCCAAAGCGCCGCAGCACGGCGGTTCGACCGTCGTTGAGCAGTAGCAGAATCGGCAGATTCAGCGGGGAAATGTCTTTCAGCTCGCGGCGTAACAGCCGCGCCTGCAACCCGGCCCGGGCGGCTGCGCGAGGCAGCAGATCCAGGCTCAGGCGTTGTTTGTTCAGGGGCAGTCCGGCACTCAGGCTGGCGCGGCTGACAGTCGCGCCATGGAGTTTGCAGAGGATCAACAGACCGTCGAGTAACGGATCATCGAAGCTCAGCCGCGGATCGACCCCGGCGTTGCCGCCTCCGGCCATGCTAGTCATATTGATCGCCTCTGTTGGACTGGCTCGAGTATCCCTATATCCCCTGTCGGAGCTGCCGAAGGCTGCGGCCTATTGATCTTGAAAAACAACATCAAAAGATCGTCCGATCGCGGCCCGTGCCTTCGGCAGCTCTTACGTGGGACTTACTTCAGCTCTGGCAGGCGTGCTTCGTTTTTGACTTCGGCAGAAGCAATCGCATCCGCTGGCAGCACCACCCGTTGTTTGCTCAGCAACTGGCCCATATTGGCCAGCACGCGATACATCGAATATTCCTCGGTGTAGCGGATTTCGGTGTAGCGACGGTTGGCGTTGTAGAGCTCGTTTTCACTGTCGAGCAAGTCGAGCAGGGTGCGTTGGCCAAGGCCGAACTGATCCTGGTACGCGGCGCGCACACGCTTGGTGGTTTCAGCGTATTCACGGGCGGTCGGGGTTTGTTTCTTGGCATTTTCCATGGCGTTCCAGGCCAGACGAATGTTCTCGTTGAGCTGGCGCAGGGCGTTGTTGCGGATGTCCATCGCCTGGTTGATGTCGTGCGCGTTCGCGGCCAGTCGGGCCTTGTCGCTGCCACCACGGAACAGGTTGTAGTTCATCACAATGCCCACGCGCCATTCGTTGTCGTGGCCTTCGTCACCCTGCACGTTGTTGTTCGCACCAACGGCGGCCTCAGCATCGAAGCGTGGGTAGAACGGCGACTTGGCGACTTCGTACTGGCTCTCGGCCGACTGCACGTCAGCCTGCGCCGATTTCAGGTACGGGTTGTTGTCGACCATGCTCTGCTGGGCTTCGCGCAGTTGGGTGGGCAGTTCGCCGCGAGTCGAGGCCGGGGTTTCCAGTTCATCGGGCATGCGCCCGACGACGCTGTAGAAATTGGCTTCGGCATCGGCCAGATCAACTTCGGCGGTGTCGAGGTTGTTCTGTGCCAAGGCTTTACGGGCTACCGACTGGTCGGAGTCGGCGGCGCTGCCGACGCCGCGCTCGGTACGCAGGCCAATCTGATCGTTGACGCGCAAGTGCGCCTGCAGGTTGTTCGTCGCCAGGGTCACCAGTTCGCGGCGCTTGAGCACTTCGAGGTAGACCTCGATGGTGCGCAGGGCCAGGTCTTGCGCGGTGCCTTGCGCGTAGTAGGCGCGCGAGTTGGACACACCTTTGGTGCGCTCGACTTCGTTGGCCGTGTTGAAACCATCGAAGATCATCTGCCGCATGCGCAGCTCGGACTGGGTGTAGGTGAGGATTTCGGTGTTGTGATTGCCGAAGGCCCGGGTGTTGGTGTTGTCGCTGTAACCGCGACCGTAGGCCGCGTTCAAATCGACGGATGGATAGAAACCACCCTTGGCGACCTTGACTTGTTCATCAGCCGACAGGCGCGCGTCCACGCGCGACGCAAGTTCCGGGTGGGTGGCGATAGTGCTTTGAATCGCCTCCGTGAGGTTCATTGCCTGGGCTTGAGAAGTGCAGGCCATGGCCAGCAAAACCGCGCTGCAGAGGGGGGTTAGAACGCGCATGGGGTGCATCTCCCTGAGTCCTGATGGTATGTTACTGTCGCCAAATATTTGACGATATTATGAGGTCTAAGCGTTTCACTCTTGTAACAACAGAGCTAAGAACATCCTGAAGCGTAGCTAAGAAAAAATTTTCATAAGGCTTATTCCGAAAAAAACTTATGCGGTTTGTAAAATGCAGCACATTGTTCACCACGAAAGCCTTTGTTTTGTGCGCTTTAGGGAGCGCAAAAAGGCTTGAGGAAAGTTCCATTCACTTTGCGACATACGGCGAAGTACTGCTGAAGGGGAGGGACGCGTAACGGTTGATGAGCGACAGATTTCTGTCACTCGAGTGCTTCACCACCGTTACGTAGCGTTAGCAGGTTGGTTGCCTCGATCAGGGTTTGGAGGTGCTTGAAAGCACTCAAATTTCTCGCTCGGGCAAGGCCTGTGAAACGAACTGTCGAGGGTGCGAGCGTCGCCCCGACAACCCGATTGAGCCATGGGCTACTTCGCGAACCAGTGCTGACGGTGGTCAGCAGCGGAGGATTTCACATGGCAACGCTCATCGGCACAGTCACCAAGGTTATTGGTCAGGTTTTCGCTCAAGGTATCGACGGCACCCGTCGCGTCCTGGTTGAGGGGGATCGGCTGTTTGCAGGCGATCAACTGATCACCGGGGCCGAGGGCGCGGTTGCCGTTCATCTGCAAAATGGCCAGGAACTGACCTTGGGCCGCGGTAGCAACGTGACCATGACCGACCAATTGCTGGCCGGCCAGGCAGCACAGGTGAACGCCGCTGAAGCGCTGACCCCGAGCGACGCACAACTGACCGATGTCGAACAGATCCAGAAAGCCATCGCCGCCGGTGAAGACCCGAGTAAAACCGCTGAAGCCACCGCTGCAGGCCCGAATGCCCCAACGGGTGCGCCGGGCGCGGTGGGCGGCGGCCATAGCTTTGTGCTGCTGGAGGAAGTCGGCGGGCGGGTCGATCCGGTTATCGGTTTCCCCACTGCAGGCTTTAACGGTATTCCCGAGTTTCCCGAAGAACGCCGCGAAGCGGTCATCGACAATGGTGACGACGGCGGCGATATCGTCGTGCCTGTTGTTCCGCCGCCACCGGTGAACAATCCCGTCACGCTCGGCGGGCTTGCGGTAGACGGTGGCGAACTGAACGTAAACGAAGCCAACCTGCCCGACGGCTCTGCCGCCAATAGCGGGGCTCTGACGCAAAGCGGCAGCTTCACCGTATCGGCACCGGACGGTCTGACCAGTCTGAGCATTGGCGGCATCAGCCTGATCAATGCTGGCGTGGCGGTCGATTTTCCGCAGTCGGTCACCACGCAGTTGGGCAATACGCTGACCATCACCGGTTACAACCCGGCAACTGGCGTGGTCAGCTACAGCTACACGCTCAATGGCAATGAAACCCATGCGGCCGGTGACGGCGCCAACAATCTCAGTGAACAGTTCACGGTGATTGCCGGCGACAGCAATGGCGACACTGCCACGGGAACGCTCGACGTCAACATCACCGACGACGTGCCGGTCGCGGTCGATGACGGCAATGGCATCGCTTCAGAAACCTCGTTGACGCTGACCGGCAACGTCCTGACCAATGACGTGCAGGGCGCCGACCGCGTCGCCACCGGCCCGATCACCGCCGGTACTTTTACCGGGACGTACGGCACGCTGGTGCTCAACGCCAATGGCACTTACACCTACACGCTGAACACCAGCGATGCTGACTTCAAGGCCCTGACCGGCGGCGGCAACGGCACGGAGACCTTCGCCTACACCATCACCGATGCCGACGGCGACACCAGCACCGCGAACCTCGTATTGCAGATCCAAAACAACGACGATCCGGTGATCATCAACGGCTTGAACGTAGAGGGTGGCGAGCTCACCGTTTACGAGAAAAACCTCAGTGACGGCAGCGCGCCGGACTCATCCGCGCTAACGCAAAACGGTACCTTCACCATCACCGCACTGGACGGCGTTACCACGCTGACTATCGGTGGCATCGCCGTGGTCACCAATGGCGTCGCCGCCGGTTTCCCGCAATCGGTTACCACCCCTCTGGGCAGCACGCTGACCATCACCGGGTTCAACGCGACGACGGGCGTGGTCAGTTACAGCTACACCCTGGTCGACAACGAAGCGCACGCAACCGCCAACGGCGCCAACAATTTGCCTGAGCAATTCGCCGTCACCGTGGTCGATGACAACGGCACCACTGCCAACGCGACCCTCGATGTGAACATCGTCGACGACCTGCCAAACGCCGTGGACGACAGCAACGCAACCACCGCCTCGGAAGCTCAACTCACGCTGACCGGCAACGTCCTGACCAATGACGTGCAAGGCGCCGACCGCGTCGCCACCGGCCCGATCACCGCCGGTACTTTTACCGGTACCTACGGCACGCTGGTGCTCAACGCCAACGGCACTTACACCTACACGCTGAACACCAGCGATGCTGACTTCAAAGCCCTGACCGGCGGTGGCAACGGCACGGAAACCTTCGCCTACACCATCACCGATGCCGACGGCGACACAAGCACCGCGAACCTCGTGTTGCAGATCCATAACAACGACGATCCGGTGATCATCAACGGTCTGGATGTGAACGGTGGCGAGCTCACCGTTTACGAGAAAAACCTCAGCGACGGCAGCGCGCCTGACTCTGCGGCGCTGACCCAAAACGGTACCTTCACCATCACCGCACTGGACGGCGTTACCACGCTGACTATCGGTGGCATCGCCGTGGTCACCAATGGCGTCGCCGCCGGGTTCCCGCAATCGGTTACCACGCCGCTGGGCAGCACGCTGACCATCACCGGGTTCAGCGCAGCGACGGGCGTGGTCAGTTACAGCTACACCCTGGTCGATAACGAAGCGCACGCAACCGCTAACGGCGCCAACAATTTGCCTGAGCAATTCGCCGTCACCGTGGTCGATGACAACGGCACCACCGCCAACGCGACCCTTGATGTGAATATCGTCGATGACCTGCCAAACGCCGTGGACGACAGCAACGCAACCACCGCCTCGGAAGCGCAACTCACGCTGACCGGTAACGTCCTGACCAACGACGTGCAAGGCGCCGACCGCGTCGCCACCGGCCCGATCACCGCCGGTACTTTCACCGGTACCTACGGCACGCTGGTGCTCAACGCCAATGGCACTTACACCTACACGCTGAACACCAGCGATGCCGATTTCAAAGCCCTGACCGGCGGCGGTAACGGCACGGAAACCTTCGCCTACACCATCACCGATGCCGACGGCGACACCAGCACCGCGAACCTCGTATTGCAGATCCAAAACAACGACGATCCGGTGATCATCAACGGTCTGGATGTGAACGGTGGCGAGCTCACCGTTTACGAGAAAAACCTCAGCGACGGCAGCGCGCCGGACTCCGCGGCGCTGACCCAAAACGGCACCTTCACCATCACCGCACTGGACGGCGTCACCACGCTGACGATCGGTGGCATCGCCGTGGTCACCAATGGCGTCGCCGCCGGTTTCCCACAATCGGTCACCACTCCGCTGGGCAGCACGCTGACCATTACCGGGTTCAACGCAGCGACGGGCGTGGTCAGTTACAGCTACACCCTGGTCGACAACGAAGCGCACGCAACAGCCAACGGCGCCAACAATTTGCCTGAGCAATTCGCCGTCACCGTGGTCGATGACAACGGCACCACCGCCAATGCGACTCTTGACGTGAACATCGTCGACGACCTGCCAAACGCCGTGGACGACAGCAACGCAACCACCGCCTCGGAAGCGCAACTCACGCTGACCGGCAACGTCCTGACCAACGACGTGCAAGGCGCCGACCGCGTCGCCACCGGCCCGATAACCGCCGGTACTTTTACCGGGACGTACGGCACGCTGGTGCTCAACGCCAATGGCACTTACACCTACACGCTGAACACCAGCGATGCTGACTTCAAGGCCCTGACCGGCGGCGGCAACGGCACGGAAACCTTCGCCTACACCATCACCGATGCCGATGGCGACACCAGCACCGCGAACCTCGTTCTGCAGATCCAAAACAACGACGATCCGGTCATCATCAACGGCTTGAACGTAGAGGGTGGCGAACTTACCGTCTTCGAGAAAAACCTCAGTGACGGCAGCGCGCCTGACTCCGCGGCGCTGACCCAAAACGGTACCTTCACCATCACCGCACTGGACGGCGTTACCACGCTGACGATCGGTGGCATCGCCGTGGTCACCAATGGCGTCGCCGCCGGTTTCCCACAATCGGTTACCACGCCGCTGGGCAGCACGCTGACCATCACCGGGTTCAACGCGACGACGGGCGTGGTCAGTTACAGCTACACCCTGGTCGACAATGAAGCGCACGCGACCGGCAACGGCGCCAACAATTTGCCTGAGCAATTCGCCGTCACCGTGGTCGATGACAACGGCACCACCGCCAACGCGACTCTTGACGTGAACATCGTCGACGACCTGCCAAACGCGGTGGACGACAGCAACGCAACCACCGCCTCGGAAGCTCAGCTCACGCTGACCGGCAACGTGCTGACCAACGATGTGCAGGGCGCCGACCGCGTCGCCACCGGCCCGATCACCGCCGGTACGTTCACCGGGACCTACGGCACACTGGTGCTTAATGCCAACGGCACTTACACCTACACGCTGAACACCAGCGATGCCGATTTCAAGGCCCTGACCGGCGGCGGCAACGGCACGGAAACCTTCGCCTACACCATCACCGATGCCGACGGCGACACCAGCACTGCGAACCTCGTATTGCAGATCCTAAACAACGACGATCCGGTGATCATCAACGGCCTCGACGTAAACGGTGGCGAGCTCACCGTTTACGAGCAGAATCTCAGTGACGGCACCAGCCCCAACACCCCGGCCCTGACCCAGAGCGGCACGTTCACCGTGACGGCCCTCGACGGTCTGCAAACCCTCAGCGTTGGCGGCATTGCCGTCGTCACTAACGGCGTGGCCGCAGGCTTTCCGCAATCGGTCACCACGCCGCTGGGCAGCACGCTGACCATCACCGGGTTCAACGCAGCGACTGGCGTGGTCAGCTACAGCTACACCCTGGTGGATAACGAAACCCATCCGAACGCCAATGGCGCCAACAGCATCACCGAGAACTTCAACGTCGTCGCCACGGACACCGATGGCAGCACCGCCAGCGGGCAGATCAACGTCAATATCGTCGATGACCTGCCAAGCGCTTATTCCGATGCAGCTTCAGTGGCGGAGGGCGGCACCGTCAGCGGCAACGTGTTGCTTAACGACATCGGCGGTGCCGATGGCCCGGCCGTGACGGGCGCGGTGGTCGGCGTGCGCGTCGGTGCCGATACCTCGACTTCGGCCATCGGTGGCTTGAACTCGCAGATCAACGGTACCTACGGCTACCTGACCCTCGATGCCAACGGCAACGCGGTTTACCACAGCAATCCCAACACGGTGAATGGCCCAGGTGCAGTGGATGTGTTCACCTACACCGTGCGCGATTCCGACGGCGATGAAAGCACCACCACCATCACCATCGATGTCTCCAACAGCAAACTGTATGCAGTCAGCGACACCGACGTCACCGTCTACGAGAAAGCGCTTGATCTGACCAAGGACGGCGCGGATCTAGCGCCCGGCACGGTCACCGGCAGCGACCCGACCAGCACCAGCGAAACCGCGTCCGGCACTTTGGTCGGCTCGGTCAACGGTGCCGTCGGCGCGATCAGCTATGCGCTGATTGGCAGCGCCACCGGCAACTACGGGCAGATCGTCCTCAACCCCAACGGCACGTACACCTACACCCTGACATCGCCAGCGACCACCACACCGAATGCCGATGACGGCGCCAACACCCTGACCGAAACCTTCACCTATCAGGCCACCGATTCGCTGGGCAACATCGTCACCAGCACCATCGTCGTCAGCATTGTCGATGACGTGCCGAAAGCGATGAACGACAGCAATGCCAACACGGCCTCGGAAACCCAGCTGACCCTGAGCGGCAACGTGCTGACCAACGATGTGCAAGGCGCAGACGTGGTGGCGACCGGGCCGATTACCCCCGGCACTTTCACCGGGACGTACGGCACGCTGGTGCTCAACGCCAACGGCACTTACACCTACACACTCGACGCCACTGACGCCGACTTCAAAAACCTGCAAGGTGGCGGCAACGGCACCGAGACGTTCACCTACACCCTGACCGATGCCGACGGCGATACCAGCACCGCCAACCTGGTGCTGAACGTCCACAACAACGACGATCCGGTGGTGCTCAACGGCCTCGACGTCAATGGCGGCGAACTCACCGTCTACGAGAAGAACCTCAGTGACGGCACCAGCCCCAACACCCCGGCGCTGACCCAGAGCGGTACTTTCACCGTCACCGCGCTTGATGGACTGCAAACCCTCACTGTCGGTGGCATCGCCGTGGTCACCAATGGCGTGGCCGCCGGTTTCCCGCAATCAACCGTCTCGCCGCTGGGCAGCACGTTCACCATCACTGGTTACAACCCGGCCACTGGCGTGGTCAGCTACAGCTACACCCTGGTCGATAACGAAACCCACCCGAGCGCCAACGGTGCCAACAGCATCACCGAGAATTTCAACGTGGTGGCGACCGACACCGATGGCAGTACCGCCAGCGGTCAGATCAACGTCAACATCGTCGATGATCTGCCGACCGCCAAACCCGACACCGGCTCGGTGGCGGAGGGAGGTACGGTCAACGTCAGCGTACTGGGCAACGACGTCAACGGTGCCGATGGCGCGGTTACGGTGATCGGCGTGCGCGCCGGCAGCAACACCGCCACCTCGGCCGTCGGCGGGCTCAACAGCAACATCAACGGCGCCTACGGTTACCTGACCCTCGATGCGGCGGGCAATGCCGTTTACCACAGCAACCCGAACTCGGTGAGCCCACCGGGCGCCACCGACACCTTCACCTACAGCATCCGCGACAGTGACGGTGACGAAAGCACCACGACCATCACCATCAACGTCGCCGACAGCAAACTCATCGCCTCGGTCGATCAGGACGTGACCGTTTACGAAAAGGCCTTGGACTTGAGTAAAGATGGCCAGGATCTGGCACCCGGCACGGTCACCGGCAGCGAGCCTGGCAATAACGGCGAAACCGCCAGCGGCACGCTGGTCGGTGCGGTGACCGGCGGCAGCGGTGCGCTCACCTACACCCTGGTTGGCAGCGCCACCGGCACTTACGGGCAGATCCAGCTCAACGCCGACGGCACCTACACCTACACGCTGACTTCGGCACCAAAAACCTCGCCGAACGCCAACGACGGGCCGAACACCCTGAGCGAAAGTTTCACCTACAAAGCCACCGATGCGCTGGGCAACACCACCACCAGCACCCTCGTCGTCAACATTGTTGATGACGTGCCAAAAGCCGTGGCCTCGGATCGCTCGGTGACAGCAGTGGAGATCGATTCCAACCTGCTGATCGTTCTCGACATCTCCGGCAGCATGGCCGATGCCTCGGGCGTTCCGGGCCTGTCGCGCCTGGCGCTTGCCAAGCAGGCGATCAGTGCCTTGCTCGACAAGTACGACGATCTGGGCGACGTCAAAGTCCAACTGGTGACCTTCAGCAGCAACGCCACCGACAGAACTGCCGTGTGGGTGGACGTCGCGACAGCGAAGACGATTCTCGCAGGCCTGACCGCCGGCGGCGGCACCAACTACGACGCTGCCGTTGCGGTGATGCAGACCGCGTTCAACACCTCGGGCAAACTCACCGGGGCGCAGAACGTCGGTTACTTCTTCTCCGATGGCAAACCCACCACCGGGCAGGAGATCGGCACGGCTGACGAGACCGCACTCAAAGCTTTCCTTGATGCCAACAACATCAAGAACTACGCGATCGGCCTCGGCAGTGGCGTGAGCAACGCCAACCTCGATCCGCTGGCTTACGACGGCATCAATCACACCAACACCAACGCGGTGGTGGTCACTGACCTCAACCAGCTCAACTCGGTGCTGTCGGGCACCGTGCAGGGCGCGCCGGTCACCGGTTCGCTGCTGGGCGAGGGGGGCACGTTTGGCGCCGATGGCGGGTTCATCAAATCCATCGTGATCGACGGCACCACTTACACCTACGACCCGAAAGCCCTCAGTGGCCAGGGGTCGCTGATCGCGAGCGGTGGTGTCAATCACGGCACCTTCAACACCGCGAACAACACGTTGAGCATCGCCACCAACAACAGCGGCACGCTGCTGATCAACCTCGACACGGGCGAATACACCTACACCTCGCAGAAAACCACCGCTGTGGTGCTCACCGAAAATATCGGCTTCACCGTCAGCGACAACGATGGCGATCTGGCCAGCTCGACGCTGACCGTAAAAGTGATCCCCAACGCGCCTCCGGTGGCGATGGACGACCACGTCATCACCAACGTGCTGTCGGGCAACATTGTGGTGCCGGGTGAGCTGTTGCTGGCCAACGACACCGATCCTAACGGCGATACCCTCAACGCCACGCCGACCAGTTTCAACACGGGTTGGGTGTCGAAAGCGGCGGACTTCACCGGCACCGGCGCGATCAGTTTCACGGGCACCAACGTCAATACGGCGGCCAACCAGAATCTGGCCAACGTCCGTAGTGCGTTCTCGGCGAACGCGGCAACCATGACCGCCGTGCTGGTGGTCAGCGGCTACCTGGGCGCCGTGACCAACAGCAATGCCAACGATGAAGACCGCATCACCGTCAACCTGCGTCAGGGTGAAACCCTCAACCTCGACCACAACCTGGCGGCCGGTTACGTCGGTATGGAGTACTCGATCAACGGCGGCGGCTGGATCGCGCTGGCGGACGGGCAAACCCTCACTGCGACGTCGAACGCGGTCTACCAGATTCACATCACCAACCTGACCAATCCCACGGGTGGCAACGTCAACGGATCGGAAAACTACCAGTTGACCATGAAGCTCAACTACGCCGGGGCCCAGGACATCGCCCCGGACTACCACGGCACTTACACCGCCAACGATAACCACGGCGGCAGCGACACGGCCAACGTGAGCATCAGCTATCAGGACGGCCACACCCTCACCGGTACAGCAGGCGATGACGTGCTGGTGGCGGGCACCGGCAACAACATCATCAATGCCGGCGACGGCAACGACGTACTGACCGCAGGCTCAGGCAACAACGAACTGCACGGCGGCGCGGGCAACGACTTGCTCTACAGCGGCGCGGGCAATGACCTGCTCGATGGTGGCAGCGGTACCGACACTGCCAGCTACGCCCATGCGACTGCCGCCGTCACCGTCAATCTCGGCCTGCTCGTCGCGCAAAACACCCTTGGCGCCGGGACGGACACCCTGACCGGCATCGAAAACCTCGTCGGCTCGAACTTCAACGACAGCCTGACCGGCGACAACAATAACAACGTGATCAACGGGGGGCTGGGCAACGACACCCTCAACGGTGGCGGCGGCGATGATTTGCTGATCGGCGGCATGGGCAACAACACTCTGACCGGCGGGGCAGGGGCCGACACCTTCCAGTGGCTCAAAGGCAACAGCGGCCACGACCTGATCACCGACTTCACCCCCGGCACCGACAAGCTCGACCTGTCGCAACTGTTGCAAGGCGAAAACGGCACTACGTCGTCCCTCGACGACTATCTGCACTTCACCGTCAGCGGCAGCGGCGCCTCGGTCATGACCAGCATCGACGTCAGCGCCATGGCCGGCGCCACGCCGAACCAGACGATCGATCTGGCCGGCGTCAACCTCGCCAGCCACTACGGCGTCACGCCTGGCGCCGGCGGGATGATTGCCAGCGGGCACGACACAGCGACGATCATCAGCGGGATGTTGAATGATCATTCGTTGAAGGTGGACACCGTGTGATCGAGACCTGAAACGACAAAACCCGCCGCCCCGGTTGATGGGGCGGCGGGTTTTTTCTGTCTGATGGTATGGCGTTGCTCATTCTGGCCCCTTCGCGAGCAGGCTCGCTCCCACATTGGAGTGCGGTTAACTGTGGGAGCGAGCCTGCTCGCGAAAGCGCCAGATCTGACGCCGAATAACTCAGCGGTTGATCACGCCTGCATCAACCCGGCAACTCCAGATTATCGATCACCCGATTCACCGCCAGCTCCCCGAGCATGATCAGTTGCGCGATCCCCAACAGCGTCCTGCGCTGCGACGCGGGTATGAGGTGGGCGAAGTCATGGGCGATGGTTCTGGCTGAGGCGAGTGTTTCGCTGGCATCGGCCAGCAGTTCTTCATTTTTGAAGTCTGCGGTCACGGCGTACATCCGGCGGGTTTTTCGGGGCGGTGGCGTGGAGCCGGGCGGGCAGAGGTAGTGATCGAGGGCGCGGTCGGCGGCTTCGCTCAGCCTTCTCGAATCGATGGATTCGTAAGGCGAGGTGGGATCGGTTTCGGGCGGGTTGGGCGTTGGTTTGATCATGGTGAAGCTCCTAGAGTCGACGGAGCCGCCACATTTCGCTGCGATACGAAAAGGAGGTGGCAGCTATACGCGGGTCGCAGACCGGGACTCTAGAACCGGCAGACCCGAAGGTCTCCCACGTACAGCCGCCATAACAAGAACGGGTGTTGTGCGTCTAGAGATCAGCGGGCTGCGAGACCCGATCGCTGATTCGTCAGCGACCGCCCCACAATAGAACCCGTCCCCAAGGCGCACAAGCCGGCGGATTCTGGCGTAGCTGTAGGCAATTACGCAAGGACGTGTAGCTTCGGAGAGTGTTTGCAGGTCTGGTTTAAACGTGGGTGTTTAAAGTCAAAAGATCGCAGCCTGCGGCAGCTCCTACAGACGATCTTCATGTAGGAGTTGCCGCAGGCTGCGATCTTTTAGTGTTTCAGGATTTGCGCAGGGTCTTCTGCCGCAAAATATAAACCGTCACCAGCACTGCACTCGTCAACATAAACCCCCGCGCCCACACCAGCGGCACCAGGTAGCAGGAAAGCAGAATGCTCGTCCACATCAGCCCGATCGCGTAGACCTTGCCCTTGAGGGGAATGCCGTTGCCATCAAGGTAATCGCGGATCCATGGCCCGAGCCGTGGATGCTCGACCAGCCATTGATAGAAACGCGGAGAACTGCGCGCGAAGCAGGCGGCGGCGAGCAGAAGGAAAGGGGTGGTGGGCAGGACGGGCAGGAAGATACCGATCACCCCCAATGCCACGCTGAGCCAGCCGATAGCCAGCAGGAAGTAGCGCAACATCAGGGGGCGGTTGCCTATGGGGTTGTCCATAGGCTGGATCTTAGTGGTGACGTGGCTTGAGGATCGCCGGTTTTTCGTCTGGCGCCTGGCACAGCAGGTACAGCGCAGTCAGGGCTTCCGGGATCTGCACAATCATGTCGTCCATCAGATTGGCGTCTTGAGCGATGTCTTCGAACTCGGGTTGTTCGTCGAACAGACCCGAACCGACCATGATCGGCAGGAGCATTTCGCTGACTTCTTCTTCGGCGGTTTCGAACCAGGCGGCTTCACGCAGGAACACGCCTTCCATGAAACCAATGCACCAGCCGCGCAATTCCGAATCGTCCGGGTCTTCGCCCAGATCCAGCTCGCACGGCAGTTCGAATTCTTCATCGGACGCCAGTTGACGGGCGATGTGCGCCTTGAGGCCGATCAGGGTGGCTTCGATCTCGGCACGCTGTGCTTCGTCGCTGTAATGCGGCTCTTCGGCGAATAGGGCGTCGATCCATTCACGCTCCGACACTTCTTCGGAGCAGATCGACAGCGCGGTCAGGTAACCGTGGGCGGCCACGTAATCCAGCGCCTCGTCGTGCAGCTCGTCGGCGTCGAGGAAGACTTGCAGGCGGGTCAGTTGCTCAGCGAAGGACATTACGTTGCTACCTTGGGGAATCAATAATGCGGGAATTCTAGGCCTTCTTGCGCGCTCAAGCCAGCCGCATGGCAGATTTGCCGCAATTGCCGGGCTGCATATAAATCCTGTGGGAGCGAGCCTGCTCGCGAAAGCGGCGTATCAGGCACCTTTATGTCGAATGACCCACCGTATTCGCGAGCAGGCTCGCTCCCACAAGGGATTTATGTGTGGCAGGGTTATCAGTGTCTTATCAGCGGCACCCTGCGCAGGGGAGGCCTCGGGTATACTGCCGCGTTTTGCGATCCCTGCCCGCATTGCGGTTGTCGTGCAATGCGTTCTTACGTTTTGTTTAAACGGCCCTGGCTGTTCTGAACCAGCCTGAGCAGGGATGTATCGGTAGATTTTTGGAGTTTTTATGCTCGAACAGGCACAACGCGTCCTCAAGGACATCTTCGGCTACGACAGTTTCCGTGGCCGCCAGGGTGCAATCATTGAGCGCGTGGCCAGTGGCGGTGACGCGCTGGTATTGATGCCTACCGGTGGCGGCAAGTCCCTGTGCTTCCAGGTTCCGGCGCTGTTACGCGATGGCCTGGCAGTGGTGGTATCGCCGTTGATCGCCCTGATGGATGACCAGGTTGCCACCCTCGAAGAGCTGGGCGTGGCGGCCGCCGCGCTGAACTCCACGTTGAGTGCCGAACAGCAGCGTGATCTGGCAACGCGGATCAAGCGCGGTGAAGTGAAGATGCTCTATCTGGCGCCCGAGCGTCTGGTGCAGCCACGCATGTTGTCCTTCCTGCAAAGTCTCGACATTGCGCTGTTCGCCATCGATGAAGCGCACTGTGTGTCGCAGTGGGGCCATGACTTCCGTCGCGAGTATCTGCAACTCGGGCAACTGGCCGAGTTGTTCCCGACTGTGCCGCGCATCGCGCTGACTGCCACCGCCGACAAACGTACCCGCGAAGAAATCGTCGAACGCCTGCATCTGCAGAACGCCGAGCGCTTCCTGTCGAGCTTCGACCGACCGAACATTTTCTACCGCATCGTGCCCAAGGAGCAGCCGCGCAAGCAGTTGCTGGCGTTTCTTGCCGAGCGGCGCAGCGATGCCGGCATTGTCTATTGCCTGTCGCGCAAAAAGGTTGAAGAAGTCGCGACATTCCTTAGCGATCAAGGCTTCCCGGCGCTGCCGTATCATGCCGGTCTGCCCAACGAGCTACGCGCCTTCAACCAGAAGCGTTTCCTCAATGAGGAAGGCCTGATCATGGTCGCCACGGTGGCGTTCGGCATGGGCATCGACAAGCCCAACGTGCGTTTTGTTGCCCACCTCGATCTGCCGAAATCCCTCGAAGCGTATTACCAGGAAACCGGACGCGGTGGTCGTGACGGTCTGCCGGCGGATGCGTGGATGGCCTACGGTCTGCAAGACGTGGTGATGCTCAAGCAGATGCTGCAAAACTCTGAAGGCGACGAGCGTCACAAGCGTCTGGAGCAACACAAGCTCGACGCGATGCTGTCGCTCTGCGAAGAGACTCGTTGCCGTCGTCAGACGCTGCTGGCGTATTTCGATGAGCAGATGGCCGAACCTTGCGGCCATTGCGACAACTGCGTCGACGGCGTGCAGACCTGGGACGCCACCGAGCCTGCACGTCAGGGTTTGTCGGCGATCTTTCGCACCGGTCAGCGTTATGGCGTCGGCCATCTGGTCGACGTGCTGCTGGGCAAGGACAACGAAAAGGTTCGCAGTTTCGGTCATCAGCATCTGTCGGTGTTCGGCGTTGGCAAGGCTCTGAGCGAAAGTGAATGGCGCTCGCTGTTCCGTCAATTGGTTGCGCGTGGACTGGCCGATGTCGACCACGAAGGTTATGGCGGTTTGCGTTTAAACGACTCCTGCCGGCCACTGCTCAAGGGCGAAGTGACACTGGAACTGCGCCGCGACCTCAAACCACAGGTCACCGCCAAGAGCGGCAGCAAAAGCCAGGCCAGCCAATTGGTGCGCGGCGAAGAGCGCGAGCAGTGGGAAGCCCTGCGTGCGTTGCGACGCAAACTGGCCGAAGAACACGGCGTGCCGCCGTATGTCATCTTCCCGGATTCGACACTTCTGGAAATGCTTCGCAGCCAGCCAACTTCGTTGGCGGAAATGGCCCGGGTCAGCGGCGTCGGTGCGCGCAAGCTGGAGCGCTACGGCGATGCTTTCCTCGAAGTGCTCGGCGGCGAGGTCGAGGCGCCGAAGGTGGTGGCCGATGTGCGTCACGAGCTCATCACCCTGGCCCGCGCCGGCATGACCCCGATGCAGATTGCCGGGCAGTTGCAGTGTTCGGAAAAGAACGTCTACACCATGCTCGCCGAGGCGATCGGCAAGCAACAACTCTCACTGGAACAGGCTCTGGACTTGCCTGAAGAGCTGATGGGCGAGGTGCAGGACGCGTTTCTTGATGGCGAGGGGGAATTACCGCCGGTCGCCGAAATCGCCGAACTGTTCGCCGGTCGTGTTCCTGAAGGCGTCCTTTATTGTGTGCGGGCTGCGCTGCAATCCGAGTTCGAAATGTAATTCGGTCCAACCCTCATCGGAACGCCGCCCGCAGCCTTCTCCAAGAGGAGAGGGAGCCGACCGAGGTGTTTTGCGGATTACATCGACCTGACAGACCAGGTCGATCAAGGATTCGGTAAAGCCCTGTCAGGTCGGTGGATTTGTGCAGCATCCCCCAATCAAGCCCTTCTGCCTTTGGGAGAGGGGCTTTTCAAGATGTAACGATTCAGTACAGACCGACACTTGCCTATAGCTGCAGCTCATGCTTAGCTGACTAATAATTAGTTTTTCTCTATTACATCCGTCTAACCATGAGTGTTTTATGCCGTTAACCGATCAACACCGCTTTGGCATGCAACTGGCCCAGATGTCCCGCGGCTGGCGTGCCGAGCTGGACCGGCGTCTGGCCGGCCTTGGCCTGTCCCAGGCGCGCTGGCTGGTGCTGCTGCATCTGGCGCGTTTCGAGGAAGCGCCCACACAGCGAGAGCTGGCACAAAGCGTTGGCGTCGAAGGCCCCACCCTCGCGCGCTTGCTCGATAGTCTGGAAAGCCAAGGGCTGGTGCAACGCCAGTCGGTGGTTGAAGACCGCCGGGCGAAAAAAATTGTCCTGTGTGCACCGGCCCTGCCGTTGATCGAACAAATCGAAACCATTGCTACCCAACTGCGCCACGAATTGTTCGACGGTGTCGACGAGGCGGATTTAAAGGTGTGCATGCGTGTTCACGGTCACATTCTGGCCAATCTGGAAAAATCTTGAGGCATAACCGCGCACCCGTTTTTTGAGAGATCGCACTGAGCAGACTATAAGAACTACTAGGCAATATCGTGTTCGTACCGGATGTGCGAACGCATAAGAAGTCGGTTTTGCTTATTTAAGGGATGCTCATGCTCGCAAGTTGGCACACGGTACTGCGCGTTTACGCCAAGGGATTATTGGTCGCTGGCGCATTCGGCTATTCGACCTTGTCGATGGCTTTGGGGCTTGGCGAGATCACGATTCACTCAGCCCTCAATCAACCGCTCAAGGCCGATATTGCGCTGATCGATGTCGGAACACTGACGCAGAACGACCTGTCAGTGAGCCTGGCCACGGCAGAAGAATTTGGCCGTGCCGGGGTCGAGCGGGTGTTTTTCCTCAACGACCTCAAGTTCACGCCGATCCTGCATGGCAATCGCCAGATGATTCGGGTGACCTCCAGCAAACCGGTCAACGAGCCCTTTCTGAATTTCCTGGTGCAGCTCAGTCAGCCCAATGGGCGCTTGCTGCGCGAATACACGGTGCTGATCGATCCGCCGGGTTCACCGGGTATCGTGCCGGCTACCGATGAGCCGGACCCGCGCGCGCAATCCTCAGCATTTCCCACTGTCGAGCCCGTGAGCGCGCCACCACAGGCGGCCCAGGGCAAACGCGCCATGCCGGCCGCGCCTTCATCCACAACCGCTCCGGCCAACGATGCACTGGCCGAACAACTGGCAGCCAGCATGTTGCAGAACCAGCAGTTGCAAAAGTCCCTAGATGAGCTGAACGCCAAACTGCAGGCGCAGGATGTGCAGATTGCCGACGGCAGGAAACAGGTCAGTGATCTGCAAGCACGCTTGATCGAGCAGCAAAAGGCATCGCCAGCGCCATTAGTGACACCGGCACCAACACCAACACCGACAGCTGCCGCTGCGCCGATCGAGCCCGCAGAGGACGGTTTGAATTGGCCATTACTCGGTGGCTTGCTGTTGCTGGTGACATTGGCCGGGTTGCTCGTACTCCGTCGACGCCAGCAACAGCAGCAGGGCGATGCACCTTTGCCGTTATTACCGTTGAGCAACGAGCCCGATGGGGATGACGCCGGTTCCTCACAGGGGGCGACTGAACCGGTCATGGGGCACGCCTCGGCCGATCCGCGTGAAGAGCCGACGGCGGGTGATGTGCTGGAAGCCGTGGGGATTTACCTGGCCTATGGGCGCCTCGGCGAAGCCGCCGGACTGTTGCGCGATGCGCTGCACAAAGAGCCGGAACGCACCGATCTTGGTTTGCAGCTACTCGAAGTGCTAGGGCGTCAGGGCGATAGCGCAGCGTTCGAACAGCAGGAAAGTCATTTGCGTGAACAGGGCGTTGCTGCACAAGCCTTGCAGGATATCCGCGCTCGGCATCCGAAGCTGTTGGGCACTGCGCCGTTGGCGGCAGTCACGCCATCGGCCATTGGCATTGCTCCCGTCGTAGTCGCCGGGCCCGTGTTGCCTGAGGACAATTTCGAGTTGAATCTGGATGAGTTGTCGGTGAACTCAAATTGGGATCTGGAGGACAGCCGCCCGGCACTGGCTCAGTCAGCAACAGACGACTCCAGCTTCGCTTCCAGCCTGAAAGTGTTGCCGCAGGACTTTGACCTGCCAGAGACCGCGGCCAGTGAAGACGCGGAGCTTGAATGGATTCCGGAGCCTGAGGCACAGCCGCTGGACGATGACTTCCTTGAAGCATTTTCCGATCCGCTGCCGTCGCTGGCGCTGGAGCCATTGGATTTACAGATGTCAGCGCCAGACGAGGCGGGGGCGGGGAAGCTCGAACAGGCGCAGACCTGCATTGATGACGGTGACATCGACAGCGCGATTGCGCTGCTCAATGAGTTGCTCAAGGACGGGGACGAGCCTTTGAAGCAAACCGCCAGAACCCTTTTGGCAGGGATCCGCTGATCCGAGAGCTTCAGTCACTGTTGCGGCGATCTTTATGACGCCATCGCGGGCGAGCCCGCTCCCACAGGTATCGATGCCGAACAAAAATGCAGTGAACGACGCTCAACCTGTGGGAGCGGGCTTGCCCGCGATGGCGGCCGGCCAGGCACCCTCACTCCTGAACCTTGATCAGAACGTCTGCCCCAGATTCAAATACACCGCCTGCTCGTTCGCATCATTGAGCCCATAACTGAAATTCAACGGCCCCAGCGGCGTATCGAAGCCAATAAACACACTCGCCGCATTGATGTAACCGCTGTCGAACTCGTTGTCGTTGTTCCACGCTCGCCCACGCTCCAGCGATCCGCCGGCGTACAGCGGGAAGTCCAGCGGCAGATACGAGCGCGGTGTCAGACGGCGGTAGTACACCGCCCGCATCAGACTGACGTTCTGCCCGGAAATCGCATCCTCGCGAAAGCCCGACAGCTGGCGCGCGCCACCGAGCAGGAAGCTGGACGTCACCACATTGGTGTCGTCGAGGGTACGGCCATAGCGCCCGCCCAGAATCAATGTGTCCGGTCCGCGGCTCATGGCTTTGTCGAATTTGAACTCCCACTGTCGATAACGCGTATCCGAGCCCAGGCTCGGTTCGAATTGCAGGATTGTCAGGCTGACGTCCTTGCCCTCGTGGGGGTAGTAGACGTTGTCCAGTGAGTCGTAGGAATACTTCAGCGAATAGAAGCCTTCGTTGAAATTCTCGCTGGGCAGGTCCTGATCGCCAATGCGCACATCGGCCTTGCCCCAGGCCTCACCGACGCCGAAGCGCACTTCGCCGTTGTTGCCGATTTGCCGGCCGACATTCAAGGCCATGCCGTAACGCTCGACGCGGTACTGGGCGACCGGATCATTGTCGAGCACCGCATCGACGTTTTGCGCCTCGAACACCACCGACGGCGCGATGAAGTAGCGTGAGCCAACGTCCAGCGGCTGATAGAACTCGCTGTACAGCTCCTGTGTGTCGCCAATCTGCACACGCGTCAGCCATTCCGCACCGAGACGATTGATGCCGTTTTTGCGGTAACTGGCGCCGAGGTTGAAAGCACTGCTGCCGCGCATGTCGTCTGACAGGTTCAGGCCGACCCTCAGGTAATCGGTGCCACTGCGTTTGCCGCGGGCACTGATTACCAGGGTGTGATCCTGCCCCTTGTGCGCCACGCGGTACTGCACCTGTTCGAAGTAGTCGAGGCCGTACAAGGTGCCCATGTCCGAATGCAATCGACCCAGATCCAGCGGTTCGCCGATGTGTTGGCGAATGTAGTAGCGGATCACGTCGTCGTCGACTTTCGAATCGTTCTCGACCTTGATCGCGGTGATGATCGGCGTACGTTGACCCGGCGCTCGGGCTGCATTGAGTTCGGCGTCCTGGGACTCGGCAGGTTTGAGACTGGCGAGGCGCGCATCAAGGATTCGGGTTGCGCGATAACCCGCATCGATCATTTCCTGGGCGCGGCCGAAATCAGTCACGCCGAAGCTTGCCAGCGACGGTTGTATCAACACGTCAGTGGCTTTCAGCGCGGCCAGTTGTTCTTCAGAGTTGCGTCGGGTCATCAGGGTGATCGACTGGTTGAGCACATCGACCACAGTGTTAAGTTGCTTGCGACCGCGCAGCGGCGTACCGATGTCGACCACGATGGCGATGTCGACGCCCATTTGCCGCGCGACATCCAGCGGAATGTTGTCGGTCATGCCGCCGTCCACCAACAGGCGGCCGTCGAGTTCGACCGGCGCGAACACCGCCGGAATCGACATGCTGGCGCGAATCACCTGGGGCAGATGGCCCTTGCGGAATACCACTTTTTCGCCATTGGCGATGTCGGTGGCCACGGCGCGGAAGGGGATCGGTAACTTGTCGAAATCCCGGGTGTCGCTGGTGTGCGCCAACAAGCTTTCGAGCAACAGCGCCAGATTCTGCCCCTGAATCACGCCCAGTGGCAGGCCGAGACTGCCGTCGTCGCGAAAGCTGAGTTTTTGTTTTACCAGAAAGTCGCGGTCATCCTGTTTGCGCCGGAACGGCACGTCTTCCCGGGGCGGCGCGTCGGACAGCGCCTGCTGCCAGTCGATTTCCAGGGCGAGCTTTTCCAGTTCGTCGATCTTGTAGCCCGAGGCATACAAGCCGCCAACCACCGCACCCATGCTGGTGCCGGCAATCGCATCGATCTTGACGCCTTGCTCTTCCAGCGCCTTGAGTACGCCGATGTGCGCCAGACCACGAGCGGCCCCACCGGACAGCACAAGGCCGACTTTCGGTCGCGGCGCTTCGCTGGCAAGCACGAACAAAGGAAGAAAACCAAGCAGCAGGCAGAACAGCAGACGGCGCATTGTGAGTCTCGGGGCAAACGATAAAGCCGGGTATTATAGCGGCGCCCTCTGTCTCTGGAGTTTCATTGAACATGACCGTCGCAAAAGCAGAAGTTGTCATCACTTATTGCACCCAATGCCAGTGGCTACTGCGCGCGGCGTGGCTGGCGCAGGAACTGCTCAGCACCTTCGGCGACGACCTCGGCAAAGTGTCACTGGTGCCGGGCACCGGTGGGGTGTTTCACATCACTTGTGATGGCGTGCAGATCTGGGAGCGCAAGGTTGATGGCGGTTTCCCGGAGGCCAAGGTGTTGAAGCAGCGGGTGCGCGACCAGATCGATCCTGACCGCGACCTCGGCCACAACGACCGCGCTCAGTGAGACGCGGCTTCGGCGGCGACGGTTTTTTTGTCGGCACTGCCTGACATTCGCGCCGACACCACGATGGCGACGATGATCAGCGCACCGCCGAGCAGCATGCGTAACGTCGGATTTTCATCGAACAGCAACCAGGCAATTGTGATGCCGTAGACCGGTTCCATGGCGAACACCACAGCAGCGGTGCGCGCCTTGATCACTGCCAGACTCGCAACGAACAGACTGTGGGCGACGCCGGTGCAGAACACGCCGAGCAGGGCGATCCACAACCAGTCCAGCGCGCGCACTTCGCTCAGTTGTGGCGCCGCCACTGGCAGCAGACACAAAGCCACCACGACGTTTTGACAGAGTGCTGCCTGCACTGCCGGGATTCGCCCGGAGCTGGCGCGATTGGTCAGCGACAACAGGGAAAACAGCAGCCCGGACAACACCGACCAAAGCAAACCTATGGTTGCACCGCTGCCAAGATCGAACGCCGGGGTCACCAGCACCAGACCGACGCTCACCAGCACCACCAGCAGAATTTCATTGGCACGGATGCGCTCGCGAAAGATCAGCCCTTCGAGAATCACCGTGAACGCCGGGAAACTGGCAAAGCCAAGCGTCGCGATGGCTACACCCGCGACCTTCACCGAAATGAAAAAACTCACCCAGTGCCCGGCCAGCAATACACCGCTGAGCAGCAGACGTCGCCAATCCACGGCCTGGAGTTTTTGCCAACCGTGCTGGCTGGCGAATCGGGCAAAAAATGCCAGCGCGATGACGGCGAAAGCGGCACGTCCAAAGACAATCACGGCAGGGGACGCGGCGGCGAGTTTGCCGAACACGCCGGTCAGGCCAAACATCAGAGCGCCAATATGCAGGGCGCCGAGGGCGGTACGCGGAGTCATTGCAGTCCTTAATTCAAACGCAGATTCACAGACCTATTGAAACGTGTCGCAGCCCATAAATCTGTCGGCAAACTATTGTCGTTTGTCGCCAGCCTCGCGCCGCAATTGGCCCGGCGAGGCGCCAAACTCGCGCAGCACCGCTGCCGCAAATGCACTTTGCGAGCTGTAGCCGACCCGACTGGCGATTTCGCCAATCGGCAGCACAGTCTCACGCAGCAGGGTCACAGCCTTGTGCAGGCGCCGACTGCGGATGTAGTCCATCGGCGTCTGCCCGCATTCAGCCATGAAGCGCGCGTGCAGACGTGCACTGGATAATCCGGCGATCCGCGCCAGATCGGCGACTTGCAGCGGATAAGCAGCATGCTGCTCGATGTGCGCATCCAGCGCCGCGTAAGGCAAGCGCCGGGCGGTGAGTTCGACAGGTTGCGCATGATTCAGACTGGCCAGCAGCAATACCGCGCCTTGCTGCGCAATCAGCGGATCGCTAACCGGGCTGTTCGCCAGCCAACTGACCAACTGGCTTTGTCCTGAATCCAGCGACAACCGGGCGGTCTTGTCGAGTAAGCGGCGGCTGGCTTCGGCGTGCTCGCCCAGTGAATCGAGCAGCCATTGCTCGTCAGGGATGTCCATGACCAGACAACGACTGCCTTGCGGACTGCCGCAGGCGTGGTGGGCGTCGGCTGGAATGACCACGAAACTCTGCTGACGCACCTGACTGCCACAGCCCTCGACCTCGAAGTCCAGCGCGCCAGACAAGCCGAACACCAGTTGCGCGTGGTCGTGGCTGTGGACGATCAGGTCGTGAGAGTAATGACGCAGGGTGAGGATCGGTCGCATGGCAGGTCGTCTCCGAAGTGACCGACAGTCTACACCGGCGCCTCCCGAGTGCGTTGTCACAGGACTGACTCGCGGCTGTCATGGACGATTAACCGGGCGCGCGCAAGCTGGCGAAAACATCCAGAGGGTTGCCCATGACCAGCGCCGAGCTCGCCAAACCCAGCCGCAAACAACGGGTGCGAACCTTGTGGATTTCCGACGTGCACCTGGGCACGCGGGATTGCCAGGCCGAGCATTTGTCGCAATTTCTCAAGGGCTACCACACCGACAGGATTTACCTGGTCGGTGACATTATCGACGGCTGGAAACTGCGCGGCGGCATGTATTGGCCGCAGGCTCACACCAACGTGATCCGCCGCTTGCTGACCATGAGCAAGCGCGGCACCGAAGTGATCTACGTCACCGGCAACCACGATGAATTCCTGCGGCGTTACTCGAAGCTGATTCTGGGCAATATCCAGTTGGTCGACGAGGCCGTGCACGTCACGGCGGACGGTCGCCATCTGTTGGTGATACACGGTGACCAGTTTGATGTGATCACCCGTTATCACCGCTGGCTGGCCTTTCTCGGCGACTCGGCCTACGAATTTACCCTGACGCTCAACCGCTGGCTCAACCACTGGCGCGCGCGATATGGCTACGGTTACTGGTCGTTGTCGGCGTACCTCAAGCACAAGGTGAAGACGGCCGTAAGCTTCATCAGTGACTTCGAAGAAGCCATCGCCCATGAATGTGTGAAGCGCGAATTGCACGGTGTGGTTTGCGGGCACATTCACCACGCCGAAATCCGCAAGGTCGGCGACGTGGATTACCTTAACTGCGGCGATTGGGTGGAGTCGTGCACCGCGCTGATCGAGCATTGGGACGGCACGATCGAGTTGTATCGACTGGCGGATGCGCAGGCGCGGGAGGCCGAACTCAAGGCTGCCAAGGTTGCCGAACCCGCCTGAGCGAAAGAGAACCCTGTGGGAGCGAGCCTGCTCGCGAATGCAATACATCAGGCAAAGCTTTACTGCCTGACACTCCGCATTCGCGAGCAGGCTCGCTCCCACATTTTGAGTTGTGGTGTTCTCAGGCCGGGCTGTGTTCTTCCATCGCCGCCTTGTAGATCGAATTCTTCGGCTGGGCAAACAAGCGCTCCATCATCGGCTCAAAGAAGCTCAACGGCAGCGTGTCGTACTCCGGATCAAACGCCGCTGCATCGTATCTGGCGCAAAACTCGGCAGTTGCCTGAAACTGCGGGTGCTCTTTGAACTGCTCGCGCAGATGCCGATCCATTCCCAGATGATGAAAGAAGTAGTAACCCTGAAACACCCCGTGTTTCTCGACCATCCACAGGTTCTCGGCACTGACGAACGGCTTGAGAATCGCCGCCGCAATGTCCGGATGGTTGTACGAGCCCAAGGTATCGCCAATGTCGTGCAGCAGGGCGCACACCACATATTCCTCGTCACGGCCATCGCGAAAGGCGCGGGTGGCGGTTTGCAGCGAGTGGGTCAGGCGATCCACCGGGAACCCGCCGAAATCGCCTTCGAGCAACTTCAGGTGAGTGGTGATGCGTGATGACAACTGCTTGGCATAGGCGCTGAAGTCTGCGGCGATGATCGCCCAGTCTTCCTGGGTGCCATCCTGCATATGGGTGAAGCGGGCACTGACGGTCATCGGCAATCCTCGTTGTTGCTTGTTTTCAGAACGCCACGCGACCCAGAATCATGTCGCGGTACATGACGAAGTCGCCGAGCAGGCTGTAGAGCGGATGCTGGAACGTCGCCGGCCGGTTCTTTTCAAAGAAGAAATGTCCGGCCCACGCGAAGCTGTAGCCCGCCAGCGGCAGTGCCAATAACAGCAGCCAGGCGCCTTTGGCGATGGTTAGCGCGAGAATGAAAATAACCAGGGTCGTGCCAATGAAATGCAGGCGACGGCAGGTGCTGTTGTTGTGCTCGCTGAGGTAATACGGATAGAACTCGGCGAAGCTTTTGAAATGCTTGATGTTTTCCACGACTGCGATCTCTGTGGTTATTGTTCTGGCGACGAGTTGTGCTGCGGGTAGCTTATTTGAGTCTAGAGTGATCATGGGGGTGGGCCAGTGACAATTGGCGCCACTTTAGTATCCTTCGCAAATCGGGCCGCAACAGGCGACCCGCCATGCAAAAGAAAAACGCCATGAGCGAACGAACGACTTCTGCAAGCTGGGCGATGGGGATTGTCAAAGCATTGGAGATGGACGGCCTGGATTGCCGGGTTCTGTTCAAGCAGCTGGGGCTGGATTACTCGGCTCTGGATGATCCGGATGCGCGTTTCCCGCAAGACTCCATGACCCGGCTCTGGCAACGGGCGGTGGAGGTGTCCGGCAATCCGGCCATCGGTCTGAACATGGGCAAAGTGGTGCGTCCGGCCTCGTTTCATGTCGCCGGTTACGCGCTGATGTCCAGTAATACCCTGGTCGAAGGCTTTCAACGGCTGGTGCGCTATCAACGAATCATCGCCGAAAGCGCCGACCTGAGTTTTCGTCTGCTGGATGAAGGTTACGCGCTGATTCTGACGGTGCACGGCGATCACCTGCCGCCCACCCGGCAAAGCGCCGAAGCGTCGCTGGCCTGTGCGCTCGCCCTGTGCGGCTGGCTGAGCGGGCGCACGCTGCATCCAGTCAAAGTGTTGCTGCAGGGCGATGAGCCGGCTGATCTGCAACCCTACAAACACGCTTTCCATGCGCCGCTGGTGTTCAGCGCGCCTTACGATGCGCTGATCTTCAAACGCGCTGACATGGAGGCGCCGCTGCCCACCGCCAACGAGGCCATGGCGCTGTTGCACGATCGCTTTGCGGGAGAATACCTGGCGCGGTTTTCCGAAAGCCGTGTGACCCACAAGGCGCGGCAGGTGCTTTGTCGGTTATTGCCTCAGGGCGAGCCCAAGCGCGATGCGGTGGCGCAGACTCTGCACCTCTCGCAACGCACGTTGCAACGCAGGCTGCAGGAGGAGGGCACGAGTTTTCAGCAGTTGCTCGATGACACTCGCCGCGAACTGGCCGAACAGTACCTGGCGCAGCCGAGCATGACCCTGCTGGAAATCGCCTATCTGTTGGGCTTTGCCGATCCGAGCAACTTCTTTCGTGCCTTCCGCCGCTGGTTCGACAGTACGCCCGGTGATTACCGGGCGCGGTTGGCCAAGGCGCTCAACGCCGTCAGTGACGCCAAAAGGCCGGTATACACAGTACAAACACCGTAATGATTTCCAGTCGGCCGAGCAGCATGCCGAACGACAGGATCCACTTCGCGGCATCCGGCAGGGTGGCGAAGTTGCCCGCTGGGCCGATGGTCTCGCCAAGGCCCGGGCCGACGCCGGACACGGTGCTGGCGGCGCCGGTCAGCGCGGTCATCCAGTCCACGCCCAGCAGCGACAGGAGCAGGGCGATCACGCAGATGGTGATGGCGAAGAAAAACGAAAACGTCAGAATCGAACGCACGATCTCTTCGTCGAGCCGGTGACCGTTGTACTTCTGCTTGATCACCGCACGGGGGTGAATCAGCTGATTAAGGTTGGCCTTGAGCAGGATGTAGGCGACCTGGAAGCGGAAGATCTTGATCCCGCCTGCCGTCGACCCGGAGCAGCCGCCGACAAAACCCAGATAGAAGAACAACATCAACGAGAAGTTGCCCCACAGGCTGTAGTCGCCGAGGGCAAAACCGGTGGTGGTCAGCACCGACGTCACGTTCAGCGCCACATGGCGCAGCGCATCCAGCCAATGCAGTTGGGTCGTCCACCAGTACCAGGTGCCGAGCACCAGCCAGGTCACCAGCAACATCGCCAGCATGCCCTGCACCTGCTGATCCTTGATCAACGCTCGGCGATTACCGCGCATCGTCGCCACGTACAGGGTGAACGGCAGGCTGCCGAGAATCATGATGACGATCGCCACCCAGTGCACAGCCGGTTGCGTCCACTTGGCCAGGGATTGGTCGGAGGTCGAGAATCCACCCGTGGAAATAGCCGACATCGCATGATTGATCGCGTCGAACAGGCTCATCCCTGCCCACCAGAACGCCAGGCTGCCGAGGATGGTGATGCCGACATAGGCCCCCACGATCAGCCGCGCCACCATGTGTGAACGGGGCATGACCTTTTCCGAGCGATCCGACGATTCGGTCTGGAACAGGCGCATGCCACCAATTCGCAGCAGCGGCAGAATCGCCACCGCCATGCCGATAAAGCCGATGCCGCCAATCCAGTGCAGCAGTGAACGCCACATCAGAATCCCGGGGGACATGCTGTCGAGGCCGTTAAGCACGGTCGCGCCGGTCGCGGTAATGCCGGACATGCTTTCAAAAAACGAGTCGGTGTAGCTGATGTGCTGAGTCAGCAGGAACGGCAGCGCGGCGAAAATACATACCACCAGCCAACTGCTGACGGTCAGCAGGTACATGTCACGCGGGCGCAGGTGAATGTGTTCCGGACGGCCCGGAATCACCAGTGCGAGGCCGGCAACGAAGGTGATCATGCTCGCCCAGAGGAACGACGGCAGATCGCCGGTGCGGTCGAAAATCACCAGGGTGGCCATCGGCACGACCATGGCAATTGCCAGAGTGATCAGGAAGATGCCGATGATGAAACCAATGATCCGTAAGGTCGGCAACGCCATTAAGTCTGCTCGGGCTGATAGGGGAAGGGCGCCATTCTACCCGTGGGGCAGGGCATGTAAACCGGCATCCTTTTGGTAGATACCGCTAGAATAGCCGCATATTTTTTTCAGGAGGTGGCCGATGCAGGCTCTCGACGCTTTGCTCAACCGTGTTTCCGTTCCACGACTGGTCGAACCGGCCCCTACCGCGCAGCAGCGCGAAGCCCTGTTTGCCGCCGCGTTGCGCGCGCCGGATCACGGGCACTTGCAGCCGTATCGTTTTTTGACCGTCGAAGGCGCTGCGCGCGAGCAGATGGGCGAACTGTTGGCTGAAGCTGCGCAGAAGCAGGAAGGCGAAATCACTGAAGCCATGATCGACAAGGCGCGCAACGGCCCGCTGCGTGCCCCGCTGGTAGTTGTGGTGATCGCGAAACTGCAGGAACACGTCAAGTACCCGAAGGCCGAGCAGTTGCTGGCCGCCGGGTGTGCCGCCCACGGGATTTTGCTGGCGGCGTATGCGCAGGGGATTGGTGCGGTTTGGCGTACCGGCGATCTGGCTTATTCGCAGCATGTCGCGAAAGGCTTGGGACTGGTGGAGGGCGAGGAGGTGATTGCGTTCCTGTACCTCGGCACTCCGCAGAAAGAGCCGCGGGTGGCGGAAAAGGTCGATCTGGCGGAGTTTGTCAGCGCTTGGCCTGGTAAGGCCTGAAGATCAAAAGCCCCTCACCCTCACCCTCTCCCGAAGGGAGAGGGCTGGGCGGCGTTCCGATGAGGGTCGCTGTCAGGGCTGGACGACAGCCCCCGGCACCAGCGGCAATTCCAGACTGGCAACAAATCCGCCGTCAGGATGATTTGCCAGCACCAGACTTCCGCCATGCCGTTCCGCCGCACGCCGTGCAATCGCCAGGCCCAGACCATGACCCGCCGCTGTCTGCCCCGGCGCCCGATAAAACGGCTCGCCCAACTGACTCAGGTGCTCGGCCTGAACCCCCGGGCCATGATCGCGAACACTGATGACTATCCGCTCACCCTGCCGCGAGGCCTGCATTTCAATCGCCTGACCCTGGGGATTGAAGCGCTGCGCATTGCGTAGCAGGTTGTCCACGGCGCGCTCGATCATGGTCGGCCAGCCCTTCAGATTCAGCTGTTGCTCGGCGTCCAGACTCACGTTCTGTTCCGGCGACGCCAACTGCGCATCCTTTTGCAGGGCGCTCAGCAGCGTATTCAAATCCACGTCTTCAGCGCTGGCGTTGTCGGCATCGACCCGCGCCAGCACCAGAATTTCACTGATCAGCGCTTCCAGGCGATCGCATTCGCGGGTCAGTCGTGGCCAGAGTTTTTCGCGTTCTTCAGGGTTGGCGCGCTCTGCCAGCGCCAGGGCAATTCGCAGCCGCGCCAGCGGTGAACGCAGTTCATGGGATACGTCGCGCAACAACTGACGCTGACTGCCGATCAGGCTTTGCAGGCGTGCACCCATGCGGTTGAAGTCGTTGGCGAGGACGCCGAACTCATCGCGGCGGTTGGCCAGTTTGGCCAGGCTGTTCTGCTGATAAGTCGCCTGCCCCAGGTCATGTACCGCGCCGCGCAAACGGCTAAGCGGACGGGTGATGGAGAAGGTCACCAGCAAGCTGAACAGAGTCAGTACCACCAGCGCAATGCCCAGAGCACTCAATGGCCAGAGCAGGCTTTCGCGGTGCCAGGAGTCGAGTTCGGGATGTGGGATGCGGTAGATGAACAGGTAGGTGTCACCGGTTTTTTCACTGGTGAACTCATCGGTCAGGCGCCGCCATGGCAGGCGTCGGTCATCGTTGTTCTGGCGGGCTTCGAAGGCTGCGGCACGACGGGGGAAGGTGCCGCGCACGACCGGGTCACCGCTTTCGTTCAGCACTTGAACGTCGATGTGGTACTGGCGTTTGCGTTGTTGGAGGATCTGCTGAGCGGCTTCCTCGCCTTGTGCTTCGTAGCTCTGCGTCCACTCAGCCGCGAGGGTGTTGAGGCCCGGATGGCGACTGAGGATCCACGCGTCCTGATTGAGCATGTGCCCCAACAGAATGGACAGCCCTGCAACCAGAGCGATAGCCAGCCAGAAGCTTGCGAGAATACGCCAGAACAATGACCGCACAGAAAATCCTCAATCAAACGCGTAACCCCTGCAGGAGTTGCGGCACGCTGCGATCTTCTGATCTTGTTTTTCAAAAGCAGAATCAAAAGATCGCAGCGTGCCGCAGCTCCTACAGAGGGCGGATGTGAACAGGCCCGACGGTGTTAGCCGTCGGGCCTGTGGTTAAAACATTATTGCGCTTTTTGCGGCTGTTGCGCTTTCCACGCCTTGAACTCAGCCCATTCGGCGCGACGCTCGGCCTTTTTCTTCTGGATCTCGTCGAATTTCTTCTGTTGATCCGGTTTCAGCACGGCGCGAACATCGGCCTCGGCTTTCTTGTGGTTGGCTGCCATCTCATCCTTCATGGCTTTCTGGTCAGCCGGCGAGAGTTTTTCCAGGTACTTGTCGACCACTTGCTTACGCTCGTGCATCTGCTCGCCCATGATCTTGCGGATCTGCTCGCGTTGTTCGCGGGACAGGTCGAGTTGGCTGTACGGGCCTTTGCCGTGCATGCCGTGCATCTGACCGCCGTGGCGTGGGCCGTCGAGCGGGCCACCCATCGGGCCGCCGTCTTGCGGCATGGCCATGGCGACGGTTGGCAGAGCGGCAGCGAACATCAGAGCGATAAGAGTCTTGCGCATGGTGTATCTCCTTGTCTCGTTCCCGGTACGTTCCGGATGAGTTCAGATTACGCAGATCAAGGTCAGCGGCGGTCAGCGCTAGGTAAAGCTTGGGTAAAGACGATTTGTCTTAAGCCTTACACACAGACCCCTGTGAGCTGCCGAAGGCTGCTACAGGGGGGGCGGTCCCATTGGAGGGGGATCAGGTCAGAGGCAGTAGAAGTAACCGCGGCTGCGCAAGGCAACGATGCGCGGGCGCCCATCGGGATGCGGGCCGATTTTTTTGCGCAGGTTGCTCACGTGCATGTCGAGGCTGCGGTCGTACAGGGTCAGCTTGCGGCCGAGGGCCAGTTGCGCCAGTTCCTGTTTGTCCAGCGGCTCGCCGGGCTGCTTGAGCAGGGCTTCGAGCAGACGGCTTTCGGAAACGGTGAGGGTCAGTTCTCTCTCGTCGATGCTGACCACGCCGCGCACCGGGCTGAAACTCAGGTCGCCCAGTTCAAGCTGCGTCGACACGGCCGCCGGGTGGCTGCGGCGCAGTACGGCGCGCAGGCGTGCGGTCAGCTCACGGGGATCACACGGTTTGGCCAGGTAGTCGTCGGCGCCCAGTTCCAGACCGAGGATCCGGTCCAGCGGTTCGCCACGGGCCGATAGCATCAATACCGGCAGATCGGCGTGATCGTTGCGCAATTGCTTGAGCAGTTCCAGACCGCTGCCATCGGGCAGCATCACGTCCAGCACCACCGCCGCCGGGGCGGTTTCGGCCAAGGCCTTGCGGGCGCTCTGGCCATCGTGGCAGGCACGTACCTGGAAGCCTTCCTGGCTTAGCCAACTGCTCAGGAGCTCACACAGCTCCTGGTCATCATCAATAATTAACAGCTCGCTCATGACTCACTCAATTTAACCATTGCCGACGTTTTCGGCTTGCCCCACTGGCAAAGATACCGCAGAGCAGCGCCAATAGCGCTACTCCGGCACCCGTGACGAACCACTGCTGCTGATCGGTCAACAAGCGCGGCCCCGGGCTGGCCTGGGCTTCCTTGAGTTGCAGCTTGAGGCGCTGGTTCTCTTGGCGCAACCGGGCGAGCTGAGCGCTTTCACGTTGGTTGTCGGCATTTTGCAGTTGTTTGCTCAATTCTTCCCGCTGCTGCTCGCTCACTTTGAGGCGCTGCTGCAACTCGGTGATCTGGCTGCCGGCACTTAATGACAATGGCGTGGAGCTGCCGCCTTCGGTGGTTTCATCACCATGGGCGGGCGCCATGATCGACAACGTGACCAACATCAGACACAACGGACCCTTGCGCATCGCGACACCTGTTTCCAAATGGATATTGGGCAGGTTGTCGGCAGGCAAACGAGAATAATGAGCGATTGAGAGTGTGATGAACAGACAAGGTTCAGTGTTGCAGGTGTGTCGCGGGTAATGAGGAGATGAATCTCCTCATTACCGGACTTTTTAAGGCAGGACTTGCTTGAACGGCTTCACGATCACGTTGGCATAAACGCCTGCCGCGATGTATGGATCGGCATCTGCCCAGGCTTGCGCGGCGCTCAGGGAGTCGAACTCGGCGACGATCAGGCTGCCGGTGAAACCCGCTGCGCCCGGATCATTGCTGTCGACGGCCGGGTGCGGGCCGGCCAATACGATACGACCTTCGCCCTTGAGCGCTTGCAGGCGTTCCAGATGCGCAGGGCGCGCAGCCAGGCGAGCTTCCAGTGAATTGGCGACGTCGGTGGCAATGATTGCGTAGAGCATGTCAGTCCTCGGTTTTTGGTGTTGTGGTATCGGCGTCATGCAGGTGACGGGACAGGTAAACGCCCTGCGCGACCAGGAACAGCACGGTCATGCCCAGGCTGCCGAACACCTTGAAGTCCACCCAGATGCTCTGGAAGGTGAAGGCGACGAACAGGTTGGCGGCCCCGCAGAACAGGAAAAAGGCGATCCAGGCGATGTTCAGACGGGTCCACACCGGATCCGGCAGGGTCAGCGCGTGGCCCATGATGCGTTTGATCAGCAGGCGGTCACCGATGAAGTGGCTGCCGATGAAGGCGACGGCGAACAGCCAGTTGACCACCGGGGCTTTCCATTTCAGGAAGGTCTCGCTGTGGAACGCCAGTGTCAGGCTGCCGAACACGAGGCAGGCGATCAGGGTCAGCCATTGGCTCTTTTCCAGCTTGCGCTGTTGGATGAAAAGCGCGCCGTACACCACCAGGGAGCTGATGATCAGCATCGCGGTGGCGCTGTAAATACCGCCTACAGTCACTTCATGGCCAGCGATGTCGACGACCCGTGGATCAAGTTTGTAAACGATGAAGAACAGCAAAAGCGGGATGAAATCGATGAATTGTTTCACAGTGAGAGCCAGAAGCTGGATGTGGCGGCATAATAACAAACATATGGGCGCGCGATAGCGCTCGCTGATTTGAGGTTACAACTCTCCGTGAATGTTGATTTGCACTGCCATAGCACGGCCTCCGATGGCGCCCTGGCGCCTGCGGTTCTGGTTGCGCGTGCGTTCGAGAACGGCGTGCGAGTCCTGGCCCTGACCGACCACGACACCCTCGAAGGTCTCGCCGAAGCGCGCACGGCCGCGACCGAGCTGGGGATGCAACTGGTCAACGGCGTCGAGTTGTCCTGCACCTGGGGCGGGGCGACCATTCATGTGTTGGGTTACGGTTTCGACGTCAATGCAGCACCGTTGGTCGAGGCGATCGCCAGATTGCACGATGGGCGTTGGCTGCGGTCGGAAGAAATAAGCCGCAAACTCGCCCTCAAGGGCATGCCCGGTGCCCTCGATGGTGCGAGGCAGATCCAGCAGGAGCTGGGCGACAGCGGCAACGCCCCGGCCCGTCCGCATTTCGCCGACTGGATGGTCCGTGAAGGTTTTGTAAAGGATCGCGCCGAAGCCTTCCGCAAATGGCTCGGCGCCGGCAAGCTGGGCGACGTCAAGCAACACTGGCCGACGCTCGAAGACACCGTTGGCACGCTGCGCGCTGCGGGTGCCTGGGTCAGCCTGGCGCATCCGTGGCACTACGATTTCACGCGCAGCAAACGCCGAAAGCTGATTGCCGACTATATTCAAGCGGGCGGGCACGCGATCGAAGTGGTCAATGGCCATCAGCCCGCGGAACAGGTGGGCAGCCTGGCAATCCTTGCCCGTGAGTTCGGTCTGCTGGTCAGCGCCGGCAGTGATTTTCATGGCCCTGGAGGTTGGTCCGAGATCGGCCAGTACCGGCCGGTTCCCGAGGACCTTCCACCCCTGTGGTGTCGGTTCAAACATGACACAGTTATTGCCGCCGTCTGAACAGGTAGAGAACGTGAGTCAATTTTTCCAGATACATCCGGAAAACCCGCAAGCGCGCCTGATCAAACAGGCGGTCGAGATCATCCGCAAGGGCGGGGTGGTGATTTATCCCACCGACTCTTCCTACGCCATCGGTTGCCAAATTGGCGACAAGACCGCCATCGAGCGCGTTCGACGCCTGCGTCAGCTCGACGAAAAGCACAATTTCGCCTTGATCTGCAGCGACCTGTCGCAACTGGGCAACTACGCCAAGATCGACACCGGCACGTTCCGTATTCTCAAGGCGCATTTGCCGGGACCGTACACCTTCATTCTCAACGCCACCCGTGAAGTGCCGCGCCTGTTGCTGCACCCCAAGAAGCGCACCATCGGTTTGCGCGTTCCCAGCCATCCGATTGCGCTGGCGCTGCTGGCCGAACTTGGCGAGCCGCTGATGAGCGTTACGCTGATCATGCCCGGTGATGAAGATCCAATGATGGATCCATACGAAATGCGTCAATTGCTTGAGCATCAAGTGGACCTGATCATCGACGGCGGTTTCGGCGGCATCAAGGCCTCCACCGTGATTGACCTGACGGGCGACGATCCTGAAGTAGTCCGCGTCGGTTGCGGCGATCCGACCCCGTTCATGGTCGAGGCCTGAATGTCCGCAGTGGAAACCGTTGCCGATCCTCAGGCCGGCGCCCAGCAGGAGCTGCCGTTCGCCATGGTCTATGGCCAGGCGGTCATGGAAATGCCGCTGGACTTGTACATTCCACCGGATGCGCTGGAAGTCTTTCTTGAGGCCTTCGAAGGCCCGCTCGACCTGCTGCTGTACCTGATCCGCAAACAGAACATCAACATCCTCGACATCCCGGTGGCGGAAATCACTCGCCAGTACATGGGCTACGTCGAGTTGATGCAGTCGGTGCGTCTGGAACTGGCCGCCGAGTATCTGGTGATGGCCGCGATGCTCGCCGAGATCAAATCGCGCATGCTTCTGCCACGGGCCGAAACCGTCGAGGCGGAAGAGGACGACCCGCGTGCCGAACTGATCCGTCGCCTGCAGGAGTACGAGCGTTTCAAGGCTGCTGCCGAAGGCATCGACGGCTTGAGCCGGGTTGGCCGTGATGTGGTTGTGCCCAAGCTCGACGCCCCCGAAGCCAGGGCGCGCAAGTTGTTGCCCGACGTGGCGCTGGAAGAGATTTTGATGTGCATGGCCGAAGTGCTGCGCCGTGGCGACATGTTTGAAAGCCATCAGGTCAGCCGCGAAGCGCTGTCCACCCGCGAACGCATGAGCGACGTGCTGGAGCGGCTCAAGGGCGGTGGTTTTGTGCCGTTCGTCGAGCTGTTCACCGCCGAAGAAGGTCGCCTGGGTGTAGTGGTGACCTTTATGGCGATCCTTGAACTGGTCAAGGAATCCTTGGTCGAGCTGGTGCAGAATGAGCCGTTCGCCGCGATCCACGTGCGAGCCCGAGCCGAATAACGAGTCGAAACATGAACCTGACTGAACCCCGCGAGCTGGCGTCCCTGCTTGAAGCCTTTCTGTTGGCCTCGGGAAAGCCGCAATCCCTTGAGCGCCTTTTTGAACTGTTCGAAGAAGGCGAACGGCCTGAACCGGCAGTCTTCAAGAAAGCCCTGACCCTGCTGGGCAAGTCCTGCGAGGGCCGGGCGTTCGAGCTCAAAGAGGTCTCGTCCGGCTATCGCTTGCAGATCCGCGAGAAGTTTTCGCCGTGGGTCGGGCGCCTGTGGGAAGAGCGGCCGCAGCGTTATTCCCGGGCCTTGCTGGAAACCATCGCGCTGATCGCCTATCGCCAGCCGATCACCCGTGGCGAAATCGAAGACGTACGGGGCGTAGCAGTCAACAGCAACATCGTCAAAACCCTGCTCGAACGCGAGTGGATCCGCGTCGTCGGCTACCGCGACGTGCCCGGCAAGCCAGCAATGTTCGCCACCACCAAGGGGTTTCTCGATCACTTCAACCTGAAGAATCTGGAAGACCTGCCACCGCTGGCCGAACTGCGCGAGATGGAAGCCGACCCGATACTCGATTTCGACGATGCCCCGGTGCCGCAAGGCTTGCAGGAACTGGCCGACGCCAGCGCCGAGCCGGAGGAAGAGAAAGAAGAAACCAGTTTCCATACGCTGTTGCTGGAGCTGGACAGCATGGAGGAGGGGATCAAGACCGACTTCGACGATCTGTTGCGCGATGGCGCCGATGCCGGTGCCGACTCCGATTCCGAAGCACCGTCGACCGAGACCGAAACTGTCGAGCCGGTGAACGAAGTTGAACTCGAAGAAGAGCCGCAAGCCGAACCTGAAGAGGACATTCTGGGCGTAGCCGAAGCTCGGGAAAAACTGCTCGCTGCCGTGGCGGCTCTGGAGCCACCCGCGCCAGAACCCGAACCGGAGTTGAGCGAAGAAGAAGCCGAAGCCCGCGCCCTGGCCGAAGCCATCGAAGCCGAACGTCGCGAGTTCGAGGACTGATCCTTCCTCAAGAACACTGTTGCCCCCTGTGGGAGCGAGCCTGCTCGCGAATGCGGTGTATCAGGCAACGATGATGTCGACTGCAGGACCCTTTCGCGAGCAGGCTCGCTCCCACATGGAGCGCTGCACATCTGGAGTATCTGATGAGTTCTACAAAAGACCCCTGCATCAGCCTCTGCAAATTCACCGACGACATCTGCCTCGGTTGCGGGCGCAGCAAGCGCGAAATCAAGGCCTGGAAGAAACTCGACAAGGACGACAAGCGCACTGTACTGGCCGAAGCCGCATTGCGCCTGATCAAACTCGGTGGCGCCGGTCGGCGGAAAAAGAAATAACCTTGGCCTGATCGACTAGTCTCTGATGCGCGATGCCGCACATCCGCGTATGATTCGCGACCCTTCGCCGATCCCTTCGGTGAAGAACCCAGATTCCAATGCTTCAGACGCCCAGCTCAGGACGGCTGAACAGACCACACCGGGAGGTGCCCAGATGAGTGACATCAATCAGAAAGACGACCAGGAAATCGGCCCAGCAGGCGAAAAACTGCAGAAAGTCCTCGCCCGTATCGGCGTAGGCTCGCGCCGTGACGTCGAAGCCTGGATCACCCAGGGCCGGATCAAGGTCAATGGCAAAGACGCCACCCTCGGTCTGCGCGTCGACATTCTCGACGCCATCACCATTGATGGCAAAGTGATCAAGCGTGAAGAGGCTGCCGAATCGGTGCGCCGCGTGATCATGTACAACAAACCCGATGGCGAGATCTGCACCCGTGACGACCCGGAAGGCCGTCCGACCGTGTTCGACAAGCTGCCGCGTCCGAAAGAAGGGCGCTGGATCAACATCGGTCGTCTCGACATCAACACCACCGGTTTGCTGATGTTCACCACCGATGGTGAACTGGCCAACCGTCTGATGCACCCGTCGTACGAGATGGACCGCGAGTACGCCGTGCGTGTACGCGGTGAAGTCGATGACGAAATGATCGAGCGCCTGAAGGCGGGCGTGGTGCTGGAAGACGGTCCTGCCAGGTTCACCGACATCAAACAGGCGCCGGGCGGCGAAGGCTTCAACCACTGGTATCACTGCGTGGTGATGGAAGGTCGTAACCGTGAGGTTCGTCGTCTGTGGGAATCCCAGGGCCTGGTGGTCAGCCGTCTGAAGCGCGTGCGTTTCGGCCCGGTGTTCCTCAACTCGGATCTGCCGATGGGCCGCTGGCGCGAAATGAGCCAGTACGAAGTCGACATTCTGAGTGCTGAAGTGGGTCTGACGCCGGTGGCGATGCCGCAACTGAACGCCAAGAGCAAAGACAAGCTTGAGCGTCTGCAGCGCAAATCGTCGCGCCCGATGGGCAAGACCGAGCGCGTGCGTACGCTGCGTCCTGCCGCTGGTGCTCCGACCGGCCCGCGTCCATCGCGCGAGCCGCACATCGAAGGCGAGCGTCCGGGTCGCAAGCCGGTTGCCCGTGACGGCGAGCGCGCTCCCCGTCCGGTCAACGGTCGCACCGAGCGTGGCGAGCGGGGTGCACCTGCCGGTCGTGGTACGCCAGTGGCGGATCGTCCAGCGGACACCACCAACAAGCGTCCGGCCAAGCCTGCACCGAAGCGTCCGGGAATCAAACTGGCCGACGACAAGCCATCGGGCAAGCGTCGCGGCGCACCGGCCGGTTCCGGCCAGCGTCCGGGTTTCGGTCGCAAGAAACCGGAATAAGGCAGCTGTGAGCTTCTAGCGGCAAGCTTCAAGCTAAAGCAGAAACGCCAACCGCAGGGTTGGCGTTTTTTTTCGTCTGGCGAAACTCATATAGCGTCTGACAAGTCCTCTTCGCGAGCAGGCTCGCTCCCACCTTGGATCTGCGGTGTACACAAAACCCCTGTGGGAGCGAGCCTGCTCGCGAAGGGGCCAGTCGCTTAGAACACAAACCGCCCATCAAACACCGGCTTGTCGTCCAGCGCCAACACCCCTCCAGAGAAGATCAGATCCAGGTGATGGCTGCCCTTGGCCCCGCCACCCAGCCCCAGATGCAAGCCGCAATGGCGTTCCTCGAACCCGGCGTTGCGCGCATAGAGGTCTTTCACGCCTTCGTTGGTGCCAATCCCCAGTTCCTCAATCCGCCGGTTCGACGGATTCGCATCCAGGTATTTGTTGAAGTCATGCTCCAGGCCCGGCACATTCGTGGCGATGCGGCTGATGGTCGAGTTTTCGATCCACAACTCCAGCGGCGACTCCAGCACGCCGTACTTGCGCGCAAACGGAATGGTGCTGAGGAAGGTGCCCTTGAACTTCACGTGGCCGTTGATTTCTTCGCTGTGGGTGGCGATTTCACCGGGGGCCAGGTCGAAGTTGCCGACGCCGTTGATGTCGGTCCACTTCTTGATGCTGCTCATCGGCGTTTCAAACCATGAGCCGAGGTCATCCTTGAAACTCAGGGTGGTGGCCTGGGACATGCGCTGAATCAGGTGGCTGTTCAGTCCGGCAATCCGCTGCGGCGTGACGCTGAACGTGTCGTAGAAATAATCGCCGTAATCCTTGAACAGCAGTGACTTCTTCCAGTTTTGCGCCATGACCGCTTGTAGCGCGCGGACAAACTCCGGGCCGTCGGGGCGCGGGTTAGGCAGGGTGGAAGAGTCGTAGAAGAAAATGTACAGATCGCTGTCGGTGATCGCCGAAGTCAGCGCTGCGGTGCTCTCCAGGTCCAGGCGCCGGGCGCTGAAGTTGAAACGTGGATGATCGCCGGCCTGTTCGGCGATCGCGCCGGTCAGGGCTTCGTAATCGGCGGTGTGGCCGAGCAAGACCTGCGCCGAGTCGAGGCCGGCGAGGGCTGGATGATGTTCGAGGTAGTAAAGGAAATGCGAGATCGCGCGGGGCTTATCCATGAGTCCTCCCTGACTGACCGTGAAGAAAGCGGCAGGCACGACCGGCCGGATCGTGCCTGCCCGGTGATGTCTTTACAGAGGCCACATCGCCGTGCCGAACGGAACGACCGCGTCGGCTTGCATCATTTCTACGGCGGCCTCGTGGGTCGGTGCTTCAAACCATTCGTCCAGTTGCAGTTCGCTATCCAAGTCTTTTTCCAATGCTTGCATGGTCGATCTCCTAGATGACTTTCACGGTTGTGACTGGCCGGTCGAGTTGGCCGGCGAGACGTGAAGAACCTAGTTCAGGGATTTTTATAATGCAAAAAATCATTCATTTAATTTTTAAATGGATTTTTTATTCTGTTTTTTGAAGGCGGTTTTCTTATTTAAAAACAAAAAACTAAGCGTTCGGATCGTTAGCAAGCTAGCTACCGTCAATATGCAGACGTCTGACAGAAATTTCTGAAATGGAAACTCTTCGTTACGGTCTGTAAATAAATGTTTACGAAATCTGCGGTAAACCCCAGTGAAAGGAGCCTGATGTCAACGCTGTAAGGAAAACCTGCCGAAGCCCCATCCGCCGGGAGCTGCGCAAGGCTCTGGCGCGCTTGTTTCAGAGGCGTTTGAAGGGTGAGATGCGCCTCATGCCTGCCGTGCAGGTGCATAACAAGAAGGAGGCGCAATGAACGCCGTGACTGACTTCCACTTCTCACCGTGGGACGGTTTTCCTACCGTTCCCGTCGATGGCCCGCAAAGGCTTGACTCAATTTTTGCAGCCGCTCGAGCGTCTCGAGGCGGACACACGCAATCCCGGCAACCGACACGCTGATCCAGCGGGGTCTGGCGGCAGGGGGTTAGCGGTGTACAATGCGCCGCGTTTTAACTGTGACCCTCTGCGTAATCGCATGAATCTCAAGGCTATACGCCTTGTTCACTCCGCCGCGCCACAAGCGTGTCGGGTTCGATTTCGTCACAGATAAAAACAAACAGGTGACGCATGACCGTTGTAAAAAAGCTGAACTCCTGGTGCCTGCGCTGGGGTTTGATCGGGGCTGCTTGAAATCGCAACCTTGCAGCAACGTCTACTGAACATCATCAAACCTTGCGTGAGACCTTTTTCATGAGTGGACAACCCTCGCAATCAGGCGAGCTGAAACGCGGCCTGAAAAATCGACACATTCAACTGATCGCCCTCGGTGGCGCGATCGGTACAGGATTGTTCCTCGGCTCGGCCGGGGTCCTGAAATCCGCCGGCCCGTCGATGATCCTCGGCTACGCCATCTGCGGCTTCATCGCCTTCATGATCATGCGCCAGTTAGGCGAGATGATCGTCGAAGAGCCGGTGGCCGGTTCCTTCAGCCATTTCGCGCACAAGTACTGGGGCGGCTTTGCCGGTTTCCTGTCGGGCTGGAACTGCTGGATTCTGTACATTCTGGTGGGCATGTCGGAGCTGACCGCGGTCGGCAAGTACATCCACTACTGGGCACCGGAGATCCCGACCTGGGTGTCCGCTGCCGGGTTCTTCGTGCTGATCAACCTGATCAACCTGGCCAACGTCAAAGTCTTTGGTGAAGCCGAATTCTGGTTCGCGATCATCAAGGTCGTGGCGATTGTCGGCATGATTGCCCTCGGCAGCTACCTGCTGGTCAGCGGCAACGGTGGCCCGCAAGCCTCGGTCAGCAACCTGTGGTCCCACGGTGGTTTCTTCCCCAACGGCGTCAGCGGTCTGGTGATGGCCATGGCGATCATCATGTTCTCGTTCGGCGGCCTGGAAATGCTCGGTTTCACCGCAGCCGAAGCCGACAAGCCGAAAACCGTGATCCCGAAAGCGATCAATCAGGTGATCTACCGGATCCTGATTTTCTACATCGGCGCCCTGGTGATCCTGCTGTCGCTGACCCCATGGGACAGTCTGCTGGCAACCCTCAACGCGTCTGGCGATTCCTACAGCGGCAGCCCGTTCGTGCAGGTGTTCTCGATGCTCGGCAGCAACACCGCCGCGCACATCCTCAACTTCGTGGTGCTGACCGCTGCGCTGTCGGTATACAACAGCGGCACCTACTGCAACAGCCGCATGCTCCTGGGCATGGCCGAGCAGGGTGATGCGCCGAAAGCGCTGGCGAAAATCGACAAGCGCGGCGTGCCGGTGCGTTCGATTCTGGCCTCCGCGGCGGTAACGCTGGTGGCGGTACTGCTCAATTACCTGATCCCGCAGCATGCGCTGGAATTGCTGATGTCGCTGGTTGTGGCGACCTTGGTGATCAACTGGGCAATGATCAGCTTCTCGCACTTCAAGTTCCGTCAGCACATGAACAAAACCAAGCAGACGCCGTTGTTCAAGGCTCTGTGGTATCCGTACGGCAACTACGTTTGCCTGGCGTTCGTCGCGTTCATTCTCGGCGTGATGCTGTTGATCCCGGGCATTCAGATCTCGGTGTACGCGATTCCGGTGTGGGTCGTGTTCATGTGGGTCTGCTACGTGATCAAGAACAAGCGTGGCGCGCAGCAGGCGCTGCACGCGGCGAGTTCTGCCGCCAAGTAAGCAAGCTGCACAAACAACAAACCCGGCCAATGTGCCGGGTTTGTTGTTTCTGAGCCTTTTGCAAATTCCCTGTGGGAGCGAGCCTGCTTGCGAAGGCGGTGCGCCAGCTGAATGATTTTCGACTGACACTGCGTATTCGCGAGCAGGCTCGCTCCCACAGTGGATCTTCGTCAGGTTCGAGAGGATTTTCGCGGTATCCTGCGCGCACTGAATACGGACGCTTTTCCATGCTGGTGATTTCCAACAATGTGCATCTACCGGATGCCGAGATCGAATTGACGGCCATTCGCGCCCAGGGTGCCGGTGGGCAGAACGTCAACAAGGTCTCCAGTGCCATGCACCTGCGCTTCGACATTGCGGCCTCGTCCTTGCCCGAGTTCTACAAGGAACGGTTGCTGGCGCTGCGCGACAGTCGCATCACCAGCGACGGCGTGTTGATCATCAAGGCCCAGCAATACCGCACGCAGGAGGCTAACCGGGCCGATGCGCTGGAACGTCTGGTGGAGTTGATCGTCAGCGCCACCAAAGTCGAGAAGAAACGTCGCCCGACCAAGCCGACCCTCGGTTCAAAGAAGCGTCGGCTCGAATCGAAAACCAAGCGCGGCAGCATCAAGGCCGGGCGCGGCAAGGTGGATTTCTAGTCTTCGCGGTATTTCGCCGTGTGCTTGTACAGGTACACGCTCAGCGCCAGGCCACTGAGCGCGGCGAGGGCGGCGAACAGGAAGATCGAGGCGAAACCGAATCCGGCAGCAATGGCCCCGGCCAACGGCCCGGTGATCCCCAGCGACAGGTCGATGAACAGCGAGTAGGCGCCGACTGCCGCGCCCCGGCTGGACGCAGGCACCAGATTCACTGCCTCTACGCCCAGCGCCGGGAACACCAGCGAGAAGCCGAAACCGCTCAGTGCCGCGCCCGCCAAGGCCCAATGCGCATCCGGCGCCAGCCACAGCAGCAACAGCCCCAGTGTCTCTACCGACAAGCAGGCAATCGCCACGCGGAAGCCGCCGAGGCGATTGATCAGGTTGCCGAACAAGAGCCGCGCGCCGATGAAACTGGCGCCGAACAGGCTCAGGCACAACACCGCGTTGTCCCAATGTTGCGTGGCGTAATACAGGGTGATGAAGGTGGCGATGGTGCCGAAACCAATCGAGCCCAGCGCCAGTCCGCAGCCGTGCGGGAAAACCCGCCCAAGCACATGCATGAACGGCAAGCGCTCACCGGCGACCACCGGGGCGGCGGTTTTCGGCCACGCCAGCAGCAGGCCCAGCACGGCCAGCAAGATGATGCTCACGCCCATGCTCCACAAGCCCAGTCGACTGACCAGCCACACCCCGAACGGCGCGCCGATCGCCAGTGCGCCGTAACTGGCGATGCCATTCCACGAGATGACTTTGGCGGTGTTCGCTGCGCCGACGCGGCCGATGCCCCAGCCAATCGAGCCGGAGCCAACCAGGCTTTCGGCGCTGCCCAATACCAGACGCCCGATCAACAGGCTGATCAGGCTAAGCACCGGCAGGTTCGGCGTCCACGCGGAAATCAGCATGAACACGCCGCTAAGGCCACAACCGGCCAGGCCATACATGACGGCCAGCTTGCTGCCCTTGTTGTCGATGATCTTGCCGGCGTACGGGCGGCTGAGCAGGGTGGCGAGGTATTGCACACTGATCACCAGCCCGGCGACGACCGCGCCAAAACCCAGATCACTGTGGACATAGCCCGGCAGCACCGCGAGCGGAATGCCGATGTTCAGATAACCGATAAAGGTGAAGAGGACGATGGAAACAACCTGCAGCGTAACCTTCATAGGGCGCTGGGGCTCGGACATAGAGGACGACATGGGGAAAGATCCACGGGAGCAGCACAATAGATAGGCTGCTCATGATACCGGCGAGAAAAAATCTGGGGCGGGAAAAGTAAAACTATTTGCCTGGCGGCGACTTCATGGTTTGGCGGGAGCAACCAGTTGCGTGGTGACCAGTGCAGCGAGGGCATTTTCTTCGCTGCCGAAACGGGCGAGCAGGGCGGCTTGTTTCTCGGGAGAGAGGCGGCTCCAGATCTCGATCATTTTCTCGGTGGCGCCGATCAGGACGGCAGCTTGGCTTTCGGAGAATTCGTCGGTCATGGCGGGCTCGGTTCAGGCAGTGTGGAAAGCGCATCTTAGCGCTTTCCACACGGTCTGTACGGCGGGTGTTGCTTACTCTTCGCTGTCGGCCGGACGGCTCTCAGCAGCTTCTTCAGGCTCGGCCTGTGCGGCGCCGGCTTGTTGCATGGTCGTCTGCTCAGGCTCGTGCAGGCTTGGGAAGGGGAGATTAGGAATCTCGTGCATGGTTGCGCTCCTCGCTAAGTCTGTTGATAGATCTGGTAGATCCGCGCTTTCAGAAAGCCTGCGCAGGATACAGCAGGAAAAATGACAATCAGACTTTTAATTCAATTTATTGCGACAAATGGCCGCAGGGGGAGGGCGGGAAGCAAAAGATTGCTGCAAAAACAAATGCAGGAGCTACCGCAGGCTGCGATCTTTTGATCTTGCTTTAAAAAAGATCAAAAGATCGCAGCCTGCGGCAGCTCCTACAGGGTATTGCGGTGTTACTTGCAGACGTCGGCGATTGCGTCGGCCAGCAGCGCCAGGCGTGTCGCATCGATGCCGGCAACGTTGGCCCGACCCGAACTCACCATGTACACACTGTGATGCTCGCGCAGTTGTTTCACTTGCTCCGGCGACAGGCCGGTGTAGGAGAACATCCCGCGCTGCACGCCAATGTGTGCAAAACGCTCGCGCAACCCGTGCGGCTCCAGCGCTTCGACCAGGCCGCTGCGCAATTGCGCAATACGCAAGCGCATGGCTTCCACTTCGTCGGCCCAACGGGCTTTGAGCTCTGGATCAGCGAGGATCGTCGCGACCACAGCTGCACCATGATCCGGCGGCGTCGACCACAAATTGCGGGCGATGTTGGCCAGTTGGCTGCGGATATCGATGAGCTTGTCGGCGCTTTTCGCGCAGACGATCAGCGCACCGGTACGGTCGCGATACAGGCCGAAGTTTTTCGAGCAGGAACTGGTGATCAACAGCTCAGGCAGTTCAGCGGCGAATAACCGGGTTGACCACGCATCCTGCTCCAGGCCATCGCCAAAGCCCTGATAGGCGAAGTCGATCAGCGGCAACAAATCACGGCTGCGCACGACGTCCAGCACACGCTGCCAGTCGTCATGGCTGAGGTCAAAACCGGTCGGGTTGTGGCAGCACGCATGCAGCAACACCACGTCGCCCTTCGGCACTTCATTGAGCACCGCGAGCATCGCTTCGACGTCGAGACGGTTGTCGCTGCCCACATAAGGGTAGTGACTGGCCTTGACCCCGGCCGCCGCAAAAATGGTTTCGTGGATCGGCCAGGTCGGATTGCTCAGCCATACACCTTTGCCCGGCAGGCATTGGGCGATGAAGTCGGCAGCCAGACGCAGGGCACCGGTGCCGCCCGGCGTCTGAGTGGCGCCTGCACGCTGCTCGGCGAGCAGTTTCGAACCAGCGCCAAGCACCAGCTCGTTGATGACCTTGCCGAACAACGGATTGCCGTGGCCACCGATGTAGGTTTTGGTGTCCTGGCTTTCGACCAGCCGCGCCTCGGCGATTTTCACCGCTTCAGGGATCGGCGTCAGGCCCTGGGCGTCCTTGTAGACGCCAACGCCCAGGTCGAATTTGCGCGGGTTAGGGTCCTGCGCATACGCCTCCATCAAACCGAGGATAGGGTCGCCGGGTACCCGGCCGATGGCGTCAAAGTGCATTACTTGCGTCCTTCAGCGGTCTTGGCCACTTCATCGGTGCGCGCGGCCATGATGAAGTCGTTGCGGTGCAGGCCTTTGATCGAGTGGCTCCACCAGGTCACGGTAACTTTGCCCCATTCGGTCAGCAGGCCCGGGTGGTGACCTTCGGCCTCGGAGATCTCGCCGACGGCGTTGGTGAAGGCCAGCGCGTGCTTGAAGTTTTTGAACAGGAACAGTTTTTCCAGTTGCATCACGCCATCGCGGACTTCGATGTTCCAGTCAGGGATCTGCTTGATCAGGATCGGCAGTTCTTCGTCGCTGACTTGTGGCGCATCGGCGCGGCAGGCTTCGCAGTGGGCTTGGTTCAAAGTAGACATGGTGGGCTTCCTGAAATCTGGAGGTGTTTTTTTATATTGGTCGTCAATGCCGCCACGCTAAAGCAAAGTGGCGGCAACTGACAGACTCACTTGTCAGCAAAAGTGGCGGGTCACGCCGCTTTTGGTTTTGGCGGAAATTTCGGCGCGTGCAGACCTAGCTGCATACCTTGTCTGACCATGGCCATGATGTCTTCATGGGCCACATCGAACAGGCGCTTGAGGTTCGGCAGGACAAAGTACAGCGGTTGCAGGATGTCGATGCGATACGGCGTGCGCATCGCTTCCAGCGGATCGAATGCCTGATGCTCGGGCTCGTCCGACAACGAATAAACAGTTTCTTTGGGCGAAGACAGGATGCCACCGCCGTAGATGCGCTTGCCTTGCGGGGTGTCGACCAGGCCGAACTCGATGGTCATCCAGTACAGACGCGCGAGATAAACGCGCTCTTCCTTGGTGGCTTGCAGGCCGAGTTTGCCGTAGGTGTGAGTGAATTCGGCGAACCACGGGTTGGTCAGCAGCGGGCAGTGACCAAAAATCTCGTGGAAAATATCCGGCTCTTGCAGGTAGTCGAGCTCTTCGCGGGTGCGAATGAACGTGGCCACCGGAAATTGTTTGCTGGCGAGCAATTCGAAGAAGGTCTGGAAAGGGATCAGCGCCGGTACACGGGCGACCTGCCAGCCGGTGGTCTCGCCGAGCACTTTGTTGATCTCGCCCAGTTGCGGAATGCGGTCGTGGGGCAGACCGAGTTTTTCGATACCGTCCAGGTACTCCTGGCACGCACGACCCTCAAGCACTTTCAGTTGGCGAGTGATCAGCGTGTTCCACACCGCGTGTTCTTCGGCGGGGTAGTCGATAAAACCTTGCGCATCGGGCTCGCGGGCCACGTATTGCGTCTGCTTCATACTGCTCTCCTGCTAGGGGAATTCGTTCTTGTTATGTCCAGCGATGGACTCAGAATTACCTGAGAGCGCGTTGATGTGCAGCAGGTTGAATCACCTGCGCGTAGGAAATTTCTCTTTAATTCGTAAAGTAATCGTTACGCTTTGACGAATATCTCGCGTTTACAGTGATTCACGGGTTTGAAAAGGTCGGTAGCTGTCACATAATCTTGACAACTATCTGCGTGCCTCGGCAGAAAGTATCCCCTGTGGGAGCGAGCCTGCTCGCGAATACGGTTTGTCTGAGACATCACTGCTGAATGTGACGCCGCCTTCGCGAGCAGGCTCGCTCCCACAGGGTCTGTGTTCAACCTTTTTACTGGTCTGTCGGGTCATTTATATGCGTATCAAAGTCCACTGCCAGAACCGCATCGGCATCCTGCGCGACATCCTCAACTTGCTGGTGGCGTACGGGATCAACGTCGCGCGCGGCGAGGTCGGCGGTGAGCATGGCAACGCGATCTATCTGCATTGTCCGAACCTGATCAATATCCAGTTCCAGGCGCTGCGGCCGAAATTCGAAGCGATTGCCGGGGTGTTCGGCGTCAAGCGGGTAGGGTTGATGCCGAGCGAGCGCCGGCACATGGAATTGAACGCATTGCTCGGTGCGCTGGAGTTTCCGGTGCTGTCGATCGACATGGGCGGCTCGATCGTCGCCGCCAACCGCGCGGCGGCACAGTTGCTCGGCGTGCGGGTCGATGAAGTACCGGGGATTCCACTGTCGCGCTATGCCGAAGATTTCGATTTGCCGGAACTGGTGCGAGCAAATAAATCGCGAATCAACGGCATGCGGGTCAAGGTCAAGGGCGACGTGTTTCTGGCCGATATCGCCCCGCTGCAATCGGAACACGACGACAGCGAGGCCATGGCCGGTGCGGTGTTGACCCTGCACCGCGCCGACCGCGTCGGCGAGCGCATCTACAATGTGCGCAAGCAGGAGCTGCGCGGGTTCGACAGCATTTTCCAGAGCTCCAAAGTCATGGCCGCAGTGGTGCGTGAAGCACGGCGGATGGCGCCGCTCGATGCACCTCTATTGATAGAAGGCGAAACCGGCACGGGCAAGGAGTTGCTGGCGCGCGCCTGTCACCTCGCCAGTCCGCGCGGGCAGTCGCCACTGATGGCGCTCAACTGCGCGGGTCTGCCGGAGTCGATGGCCGAGACCGAACTGTTCGGTTATGGCCCTGGTGCTTTCGAAGGTGCGCGGGCCGAAGGCAAGCTTGGTCTGCTGGAATTGACGGCAGGGGGGACGCTGTTTCTCGATGGCGTGGGTGAGATGAGTCCGCGCCTCCAGGTCAAACTGCTGCGCTTTCTGCAGGACGGCTGCTTCCGTCGCGTTGGCAGTGATGAAGAGGTTTATCTGGATGTACGGGTGATTTGCGCGACGCAGGTGGACCTGTCCGAATTGTGCGCGCGGGGCGAGTTTCGCCAGGATCTGTATCACCGCTTGAACGTGCTGTCGCTGCACATTCCACCGCTGCGCGAATGCCTCGACGGTTTGACGCCGCTGGTGGAGCACTTCCTCGATCAGGCCAGTCGGCAGATCGGCTGTTCGCTGCCGAAACTGGCGCCGGCGGCGATGGATCGGCTCAGCCATTACCACTGGCCGGGCAACGTGCGGCAGTTGGAAAACGTGCTGTTCCAGGCCGTTTCGCTGTGTGACGGCGGTATGGTCAAAGCCGAACATATTCGTCTGCCGGATTACGGCGTGCGTCAGCCGCTTGGCGATTTTTCGCTGGAGGGCGGGCTGGACGAGATCGTCGGGCGCTTCGAGAAAGCCGTGTTGGAGCGATTGTATTCGGAGCACCCGAGCAGTCGGCAGTTGGGCAAGCGACTGGGCGTCTCGCACACGACCATTGCCAATAAATTGCGAGAGTATGAGGTTGGCAAGTCTGAGTCATAGTCAAAAACTCCATTGGCTTTGATGGCCTCTTCGCGAGCAGGCTCGCTCCCACAGTTGCAATGCATTCCCCTGTGGGAGGGAGCCTGCTCGCGAAGGCGGCATTGCAGACAAAGTCGGTGTCAGCCTTTGCCACCTACCGGCACAACACCGCCGGTTTTTCGACTTCGATACATTTCCCCTTTCCCCGCAATCCCCCTCAAGTCCTTTGTTTGCCGGGCTTCGCGCTGCCAGAAAAAAGTTGGTCTGCAAATTGCTTATGGCTCAGCAGTACAGCAGTGGGCGGCAAACGTCCGGCATGCAGAGGAAAGAGCGTGGACAAGTACCTTTATGTAGCAATGACCGGCGCGAGCCAAAACGCGCTGGCGCAAAGGGCTCATGCCAACAACCTGGCGAACATTTCCACCAACGGTTTTCAGCGCGACCTGGAGCAGGCGCGTTCGATGCCGGTGTTCGGTGACAGCTTTCCGGCGCGTGCGTTTGCCATGAGCGAGCGGCCCGCCACCGACTTCACTCCGGGCTCGCTGGTGCAGACCGGACGTGACCTGGACGTCGCCGTGACCGGCAACGGCTGGATCGCCGTGCAGAACCCGAGCGGCGGCGAAAGCTACGTGCGCACCGGCAGCCTCAACGTCGATGCCCTCGGTGTATTGCGCGCCGGCAACGGCATGCCGGTGATGGGCAATGGTGGTCCGATCGCCGTGCCGCCCGAGCAGCAGATCGAAGTCGGTGAAGACGGCACCATCAGTATTCGTGCGATGGGCGAAGGCCCGCGTGTGATGGCCGAAGTCGATCGGATCAAACTGGTCAACCCGGACATCAAGAACATGAATAAAGGCCTCGACGGCTCGATCTACACCAAGGACGGCCAGCCGGCGCAGGCTGATGCCAACGTCAAACTGGTGTCGGGTTTCCTTGAGTCGAGCAACGTCAATGCCGTCGAAGAGATGACTTCGGTGCTGGCCCTGGCCAAGCAGTTCGAGTTGCACGTCAAGATGATGAACACCGCCAAAGACGACGACCAGGCCATGGCTCGGGTCTTGCAGATCAGCTAATTATCAGAACGTCGCGCCGTAAAACAGGCGCACGAGGAGAATCGAATGCTTCCGGCTCTATGGGTTGCCAAAACGGGTCTGTCCGCTCAGGACACTAACCTGACCACCATTTCCAACAACCTGGCGAACGTCTCGACCACGGGTTTCAAACGTGACCGCGCCGAGTTCCAGGACTTGCTGTACCAGATCAAACGCCAGCCAGGCGCCCAGTCGACTCAGGACAGCGAACTGCCGTCGGGTCTGCAAGTGGGTACCGGTGTGCGCATCGTCGGCACCCAGAAAAACTTCACCGCCGGCAGCCTGCAGACCACCGAGCAACCGCTGGACATGGCCATCAACGGTCGCGGTTTCTTCCAGATCCTGCAGCCGGACGGCACCACGTCCTACACCCGTGACGGTACGTTCCACCTCGACTCCAATGGCCAGATCGTCAACGCCAGTGGTTTCGCTCTGGAGCCTGCAATCGTTATCCCGAACGACGCGCAAACCTTCACCGTCGGCAATGACGGCACCGTTTCCGTCACGCTGCCGGGCAACGCTGCCTCGCAAGTGATCGGCAACCTGCAGACCGCTGACTTCATCAACCCGGCCGGTCTGCAAGCCGTGGGCAACAACCTGTTCCTGGAAACCGCCGCTTCCGGCGCGCCGCAGGTCGGTACTCCGGGCCTGGCCGGGTTCGGCACCACGCTGCAGAACACGCTGGAAACGTCCAACGTCAGCACCGTTGAAGAGATGGTCAACATGATCACCACTCAGCGCGCTTACGAGATGAACTCCAAGGTGATCTCCACCGCCGACCAGATGCTCTCGTTCGTAACGCAGAATCTGTAATCAAGTCTATGAGGCGGCCATGAGGTCGCCTGCAACACCGTGAGGTAGGGTCATGAATCGCTTTGTATCTGTTCTGGCATTGAGTGGGGTCGTCTCGCTCGCGGGCTGCGTCGCCCCGACGCCCAAGCCCAATGACCCTTACTACGCTCCGGTGTTGCCGCGCACGCCGTTGCCGGCGGCTGCCAACAATGGCTCGATCTATCAGGCCGGTTTCGAGCAGAACCTGTACAGCGACCGCAAGGCGTTCCGGGTCGGTGACATCATCACCATCACCCTGAACGAGCGTACCCAGGCGAGCAAGAACGCCAACTCGCAGATGGACAAGAACAGCGACAACTCGATCGGTTTGACCTCGTTGTTCGGTTCCAGCCTGACCACCAACAACCCGATTGGTGGCGGCGACCTGAGCCTGAACGCCGGCTACAGCGCCGACCGCTCGACCAAGGGTGACGCCAAGTCGGGACAGAGCAACAGCCTGACCGGTTCGATCACCGTAACCGTCGCCGACGTCTTGCCTAACGGCATCATCGCCGTGCGCGGCGAGAAGTGGCTGACGCTGAACACCGGCGACGAACTGGTGCGCATCGCCGGTATGGTTCGCGCCGATGACATTGCCACCGACAACACCGTGTCGTCGACTCGCGTCGCCGATGCACGCATCACCTATTCGGGTACCGGCGCGTTTGCCGACACGAGTCAGCCAGGCTGGTTCGACCGCTTCTTCCTCAGCCCGCTGTTCCCTTTCTAGGTGGCTACGTTGAATTTCAAGAGCCTCATGCTGGCTGCCGTTATGTTGTCGGTGGCCTTCACTGCACACGCCGAACGGTTGAAAGACATCGCCAGTATTTCCGGCGTGCGTTCCAACCAGTTGATCGGCTATGGCCTGGTGGTCGGGCTTAATGGCACCGGTGACCAGACGACGCAGACGCCGTTCACCCTGCAGACCTTCAACAACATGCTCTCGCAGTTCGGCATCAAGGTGCCGCCGGGATCGGGCAACGTGCAGTTGAAGAACGTCGCGGCGGTGTCGATCAGTGCCGATCTGCCGGCGTTCGCCAAGCCGGGTCAGCAGGTCGACATCACCGTTTCGTCGATCGGTAACTCCAAGAGCCTGCGCGGCGGCACACTGTTGCTGACCCCGCTCAAGGGTATCGACGGCAACGTCTACGCCATTGCTCAGGGCAACCTTGTTGTCGGTGGTTTCGACGCTGAAGGTCGTGACGGTTCGAAGATTACCGTCAACGTTCCGTCGGCCGGTCGCATCCCTGGCGGTGCGTCGGTTGAGCGTTCAGTGCCGAGCGGTTTCAACCAGGGCAACAGCCTGACGCTGAACCTCAATCGCTCCGACTTCACCACCGCCAAACGCATCGTCGACAAGATCAACGACATGCTTGGCCCTGGCGTCGCACAAGCCATCGACGGCGGTTCGATTCGCGTGACCGCGCCGCTCGATCCGAGCCAGCGTGTCGACTATCTGTCGATCCTGGAAAACCTCGAAGTCGATCCGGGTCAGGCCGTCGCCAAAGTCATCATCAACTCGCGCACCGGCACCATCGTCATCGGCCAGAACGTGAAGGTTTCGCCAGCCGCCGTGACTCACGGCAGCCTGACCGTGACCATCACCGAAGACCCGATCGTCAGCCAGCCAGGTCCGTTGTCCAACGGCCAGACCGCTGTTGTGCCGCGTTCGCGAGTGAATGCCGAACAGGAAGCCAAACCGATGTTCAAGTTCGGCCCGGGCACCACTCTCGACGAGATCGTTCGAGCGGTGAACCAGGTCGGCGCGGCACCGGGCGACCTGATGGCGATTCTTGAAGCACTGAAACAGGCCGGTGCGTTGCAAGCCGACCTGATCGTGATCTGAGGACGGCCACTATGGATATGCGCAAAAGCGGTCTGGTCGGCAGCAGCGATTCGGGTTCCTACTCCGATCTCAATCGTCTGAATCAGCTCAAGGTCGGCGACAAGGACAGCGATGCGAACATGCGCAAAGTTGCGCAGGAGTTTGAATCGCTGTTCCTCGGTGAAATGCTCAAGTCGATGCGCTCTGCCACTAATGCGTTGGGCGAAGACAATCCGCTGAACACGCCGGCGGCCAAGCAGTACCAGGAAATGTACGACCAGCAACTGGCCGTTTCCATGTCCCGCGAGGGCGGTGGTATTGGCCTGGCCGACGTGCTGATGCGCCAGATGTCGAAGAACAAACCGATGGCGCCGGGCGAAGCTGAAGCCGCCTCTGCTGCCAAGCAGGAAGCCGCGAAAGCCGCTGCCGCTAATGTCGCCACGCCGATTGCGGCCGGCACCGTCGGCACTGGCCCGTTGTCACGCCTCAATGGCGAGCGCCCGCTGTGGGCCTCGCGTGCGGTGCATGCGCCGAACACCCAGCTCGCGCACAGCAATGACATGGCGCTGATCAACCAGCGCCGTCTGGCCTTGCCGCCGAAACTGGCTGATCGTTTGCTCGCAGGGCTGGTGCCGTCGGCAACGCCTGCCGCGACAACTCAATTGCCGCAACGCGCCACGACTGCTGCCATCACTGGCACAGGCCCGCTGTACAACGGCGACTGGCTGGCGCGTGCCGAGGCCGAAAAAGCCTCGGGCGGCCAGATGCAGGTTTACGGCCGTGCGGTGGCGCAGATTCCGCTGGCGCCGGCGAAAAAAGCCTTCAGCTCTGCCGACGAATTCGTCAACACCATGCTGCCGATGGCCAAGGAAGCCGCCGACCGTATCGGCGTCGATCCGCGTTACCTGGTGGCGCAAGCCGCGCTGGAAACCGGTTGGGGCAAATCGGTCATGCGCGCGCAGGATGGCAGCAGCAGCCACAACCTGTTCGGCATCAAGGCGAGCAGCAACTGGCAGGGCGATTCGGCCCGGGCAATCACCAGCGAGTTCCGCAATGGCGCCATGGTCAAGGAGACGGCCGAGTTCCGTTCCTATGCCTCGTACAAGGACAGCTTCCACGATCTGGTGACTTTGCTGCAGTCCAATAATCGCTATCAAGAAGTGCTGAAGTCGGCCGATAACCCAGAACAGTTTGTACGCGAGTTGCAGAAGGCCGGTTACGCAACCGACCCGAACTACGCGAGCAAGATTTCGCAGATAGCCAAGCAGATGAACAGTTTTGAAAACTACGCTGCGGCGGGCGTTTCCACCACGCCTTTATAAGGCACAAGGTATAAGGTCTGAACCATGAGTTTGCTCAATATCGGGATGTCGGGGCTGTCGGCTAGCCAGTCCTCTTTGGCTACGACAGGCAACAACATTGCCAACGTCGACACCGCCGGTTATTCGCGCCAGCAAACCGTGCAGGGCACCAAATCCTCGCAGCAGTACGGCAGCGTTTTCATCGGCACAGGCACAACCCTGGCCGACGTACGCCGGGTCTACAACTCGTACCTGGAAACCCAGTTGCACACCGCGACTTCGCTCAACAGCGAATCGGCGTCGTTTCTGGCGCAAGCCAAACCGCTGGACGGCACGCTGTCCGACGTCAACACCGGCCTGACCGGTGTGTTGCAGAAATTCTTCACCTCGATGCAGGGCGTATCGACTTCGGCCACCGATGACACTTCCCGTCAATCGGTGCTGACTGGCGCACAGGCGCTGACCGGTCGCTTCAATTCCATCGCCAAGCAATTGAACGACCAGAACACCACGATCAACGGCAGCCTGAGCGACATGACCGCCCAGGTGAACAAACTGGCCAACTCGATCGCCGCGCTCAACCAGAAGATCGGTGAGATCTCCACCAGCGGCGGTGCGCCGAACGATTTGCTCGACAGCCGTAATGAGGCCGTGCGTCAGTTGTCCGAACTGACCGGCGCGCAAGTCGTCGAGCGTGGCACCAGTTTCGATGTGTATGTCGGCAGCGGCCAGCCGCTGGTCATCGGCAACACCACCAACTCCCTCAGCACCGTGCCGAGCAAGGATGACCCGACGCGCCTGGGCATCCAGATGGATCGCGGTTCGAGCACCATCGACATCACTTCGGTGATCAACGGTGGCGAAATCGGTGGCTTGCTGACTTATCGCAAAGAAGTGCTCGACCCGTCGCTCAACGAGCTGGGGCGTGTAGCGCTGGTCATCGCCGATCAGATCAACAGCCAGCAAGCCCAGGGCATCGACAAGAACGGTGACTTCGGCGCGGCGATTTTCAACAATATCAACAGTGCCGCGCTGATCAGCCAGCGCAGCATTGCGCAGTCGGGCAACAGCGCAGGCTCGGGCAACCTTGATGCCACCATCAAGGACACCGGCAAGCTGACCACCAGCGATTACCAGGTGACGTTCACCAGCGCCACCGATTACAGCGTCAAGCGCTCCGACGGCACCGACATGGGGACGTTCAGCACCAACACGACGCCACCGCCGGTGATCGACGGCTTCAGTCTGGCCCTCAAGGGCGGCGCGTTGAGCGCGGGCGACAGCTTCAAAGTGACGCCGACGCGCAATGCGGCAGCGAGCATCCAGACCGTACTGACCGATCCGAAGAAAATTGCTGCAGCGGGCCCGTTGACCGGTGTCGCTAGCGCCAATAATTCCGGCACCTACACCCAGCCGACGCTCACCGACAAGATCAACATCTACAACCCGGCCGCCCAGGCCGAAATGCAGACTGCGCTGAAATATTCGACGCCGGTCAAACTGGTGTTCGGCGAGGCGAGCGGCGGCAGCCAGCCGTACACCATGGTCGACGCCAAGGGCGGGCTCATCAGCTCCGGGACGATCGTTCCGGGGCAGGCGAACACCCTGGACCTGAAAGTGGGCATGGTCGATGCCAACGGCGCCAAGATCATGGACACTTCGGTCACGCCTAACGTGCAGAAGACGTTCACCGTGCAGACCACCGTCGGCGGCACGCCGAAGGATGGCGAAACCTTCACCATGAACATGACCGGCGCGGCCTCTTCGGATAACCGCAATGCCCAGGCGCTGGTTGGCCTGCAAACCAAACAGACCGTCGACACCGGTTCGGCGAGCAAAGGCATCAGCCTGACCGACGCCTACAACAAACTCGTGACCAACGTCGGTACCAAGACCGCACAAGGCAAGTCTGACGTTGAAGCCACCACGGCGATCCTGACGCAGGCTGCCGGTGCGCGTGATTCGCTGTCTGGGGTCAACCTGGATGAAGAAACCGGCAACCTGGTCAAATACCAGCAGTACTACACAGCGTCTTCGCAGATCATCAAAGCTGCGCAGGAAACTTTCGCCACGCTGATCAACAGCCTTTAAGGAGTCGTAATTCATGCGCATTTCCACCGCCCAGTATTACGGAACGCAAGCTGCGGACTATCAGCGTAACTTCAACAAGGCGCTGGCCACCGCAAGCGAGGCGAGCAACCTGCAACGCATCAACACCGCCGCGGATGATCCGGTCGGTGCCGGTCGCCTGCTGCAACTGGGTCAGCAGGCCGCGATGCTGGATCAGTACACCACCAACATCAACAGCACCAAGAGTGCGTTGACCGTGCAGGAAACCACGCTGGATGCCATCACCACGGCGTTGAGTCGCGCCAAGGAACTGTCCCTGGCCGCCAACAACGGCACGATCACCGACAAGGATCGCCAGGCTTACGCGGCGGAACTGGGCGAGATCCAGAAACAGGTATTGGGCCTGATGAACTCCAAGGATGCCAACGGCAACTACCTGTTCTCCGGTTCGAAAACCGACACCGCGCCGTATTCGCAAAACACCGACGGCACCTACAGCTACAACGGTGACCAGACCACCATCAATCTGGGCATCGGCGATGGCCTGACGGTCGGCACCAATACCACCGGTTGGGAGGCATTCCAGCAAACCATCAATACCGGTCGCACCAACACCAGCCTGACTGCCCCCGCGGTGGATGACGGTCGCGTCGTATTGTCCAACGGTACCGTTGGCACCGCTGCCACCTATAACTCGAAGTTCGTCAGCGGTCAGCCCTACACCGTCGCCTTCGTCAGCAGCACGCAGATGAAGATCACCGACGCGCTGGGTAATGACGTGACTGCTGACGCCAGCAAGAACGGCGTGATCAACAACACCAGCGGCAGCAACCAGAGCTTCAGCTTCCGCGGTGTCGACATGAAGCTGAACATCAACCTGAAGGCCGGTGACACCAACCCGGATGCGGTCATTGCCGGGCACAGTTTTCAACTGGCGGTGACACCGGACACGTTCACCACGTCGCGTAGCCCGGGCAATCCATCGACGGCGGTGATCACCGGTTCCAGCATCACCGACCAGGCGGCCTACACCGCGGCATTTCCGCAGGGCGGGGCGATCCTCAAGTTCACCAGTGCCACTGCGTTCGACCTGTACGCGGCGCCGGTAACTGCTGACAGCAAACCTGTGTCTTCGGGCACTGTGGCTGGTAGCAACGCGACGGCAGCCGGTGTGACGTTCGCTCTGGGTAGCGCCCCGGCAGCCGGCGATCAATTCTCTATTCAGCCAAACAACCACCAGACTCAGAACGTGCTCGACACCCTGGGTCAGATGATTACCGCGCTGAATACGCCGATCGATGGCGACCCGGTGGCCAAGCAGAAACTGCAGGGCGCCATGGAAGCAGGTATCGGCAACATCGACGCCGCCACCAATCAGATCGGCACTGCTGTCACCTCCATCGGTGCCCGTGGCCAGTCGCTGGATATGCAGTCCGTCACCAACGACAGCCTGAGCACAGCGAACACCACGACCCAAGGCTCGATCCGTGATTCGGACCCGGCTGAAGTCATGACCCGCCTGACCTTGCAACAGACCATGTTGCAGGCCGCGCAACTGGCGTTCAGCAAGATCAGTCAGTTGGGCCTGTTCAACAAGATTTGACGGTAACGGGCGCGCAAGCGCCCGCTAGCTCGGCTCTTTAGTTTCCAATGTCTTTTTTCGCGGTTTCAGAGGGCTCGCTGTTCCGGGCGGGGTCCCGCCGCTTGCGAGTCCGCCGTGAATTCACTCCCCCTTGTCAGCCTTGTTATTCCTGCCTTCAATTCGCGTTTTTTCGAGCGCACGCTCAACAGTGCCGTGAGCCAGAGCTACGGTCATCTGGAGATCATTGTTTGCGATGACAGTCGTGACAACGCAATCGAAGATATTGTGGCGTCGGTCTCGGAGCAGGCGGGCGTTGCGGTGCGTTACGTGCGCAACCCTCGCACACTCGGATTCGTCGGCAACCTGAAAGCCTGTCTTGACCAGGCGCAGGGCGAACTCATCAAGTTTCTGTGTGACGATGACCTGCTCTATTCCACCTGCATCGAACAGCAGGCTCACGAGATGCGTCATGCCGAAGTCAGTCTGGCGGTGGCTCAGCGACTGCTCTGGGATGCGAACGACATCATCCTGCCCCCACGCCTGGAAAACACGTCGCTGACACCGGTGAGCGGGCTGCTCAAGGGCGACGATGTACTTGGCATTTTTGAAAAATTTCCGGTTAACGTGCTCGGCGGTTTCAGCTGTGCGCTGTTCCGTCGTGCCGATGTCGTCGAGTTGTTGCCCGCATTGACGGAGGAGGGCGCCTGCTTCACCGCGACCCTGGATTTCGCCTTGTATGTCTGCCTGCTGCGGCGCGGCAATCTGGTTGCGTCCAACAATGTACTGAGTGTCGAGCGTCTCTACCCGGAACGGTTGAGTGCACAGCAACCGATGAAGGATGCAGTGGAAATCGAGCGCGAGTGGATTTCGCAAATGCTCAAGGTACGCAGTGGCGAGTCGGCACCCGCGCAGGGGTGGGTTCGTTATGTGCATTTGACCAAGGTTGAGGAATCACCACGGGTCTGGGAAGAGCTCGCCCTGAGTCGGACTCTGGGCTCTAAACAGAGTCGTCAGGAGCTGGGCGTCGGTGTCGACAGCTTCAGTTTTGGCGAGCTCTACGCACAATGGCTCGAATGCCGTGTGCTCACCGAGGCGCAACGCAAGTGGCTACCGGAAATCCTCGCCGGTTGGCCGAGCCGTCCTCGGATTGTGCCGATCATTGTTGACGCGCGGGGCAGCCGCGATGGCCTGGAGCGTACATTAGAGGCGCTGGATGCTCAGGATTATCCGCCCGAACTGATTCTGGTGTTGTCGGTTTCCTGCACTGAGGCGCAACTCGAAGGGCGTGTCTTCAGTATGCCGTTGCAGGCCGACGGACTGGAGCAGATCAACGCGCTGCTGCCACAGCTGGAGGGCGCTGACTGGCTCTATCTTTTGCAACCAGGCGATCGTCCGGTTGCACCGGCCCTGCTGGTGATGGCCGATCGAATCGCGCACTCGAGCTCACTGACGTGCTTGTACAGCGATGAAGGCAGTCTGCGCGATGGCGAGTCGGCTGAACCGGCGTTCAAGCCGGATTTCAATCTCGACCTCATGCGCAGCTACCCGTACGTCGGGCGTGCCCTGGCATTCAAGCGCGAGCGGTTTCTGCAGCTCGGAGGGTTCGTGCCCGACTTCGCCGAGCTTGCGCCTCATGACGTACTGTGGCGCATGGTCGAAAGCGAAGGCCTACAGGTGGTGGGCCACATCGCTGAGGTGTTGCTGGAGTCGAAATTCGATCTGTCGCAATGGCTCACCGAGCCGGGTGTTGTCGAGCAAAACCCACGGGTAGTCGAAGCGCATCTGCGACGCCTCGGCATTGCCCACGAAATCCGTGGTGGCAGCAAAAATCTGCTCAATCGTGTCGACTATCATCACGCCCGGCGTCCGCTGGTGTCGGTGATCATTGTCACTCAGGACCAGACGGCTGCATTGCAGCGCTGTGTCGAGACACTGCTGGAAAAAACTGCCTACACCGAATATGAGTTGCTGCTGGTCGACAACGGCAGCGAAAGCGCTGAAGCACTGGCATGGCTGGATGGCATGGCACAACTGGGCGGCGAGCGGATTCGTCTGTTGCGCTATCCGCAAAAGGATAACGCTGCCGCCGTTCACAATTTTGCAGTGGCGCATGCGCGTGGCGAATATGTGTTGGTGCTCAATGCCTTTGCAGTGATCACCCAAAGCGACTGGCTCGACGAAATGCTCAATCACGCGCAGCGTGCCGAGGTCGGAGTCGTCGGCGCCAAACTGTTCAGCCCGGACGGTGGTGTGTCGCATGCGGGCGTAATTCTTGGCTTGAACGGACCGGTCGGGCTGCCGTTCATTGGCCAGGCGATGCACACCGAAGGCTACATGTTCCGCCTGCAAGCGGTGCACGATCTGAGCGCCGTCGGTGGCGATTGCCTGATGATTCGCAAGTCGGTGTTCGAAGCGGTCGGCGGGCTTGATCAACAGGAACTGAAAAAAACCCTGAATGTCGCGGATCTTTGCCTGCGAGTCGGCCGCGAAGGCTACCTTGTGGTGATGAACCCGCATGCTGTAATGGCCGTGGGTGCGCGGCCGGTAGCAACGGCGACGCACGAAGAGGAAGCATTGCTCGTCAAAGAAACGGACACCTTCTACCAGCGCTGGCTGCCGATCATTGCGCGGGACCCAGCCTACAACGTCAACCTCACATTGCAGGGCGTCGGCGCCACCAATTTCAGTCTTGAACCCGGTATGCGTACCGGATGGAGCGCGTTTTCCAAGGCGCAATTGCCCAACCTGCTGGTGGTGCCGATCAACGCCTCTGCCATTGGCCATTACCGCATGAGCCAGCCGATGATCGAACTGGAAGCGGCCAACAGGGCTGAAGGACGTGTTTGCTATGGCTTGCCGTCGATCATCGACATCGAGCGTCAGGCGCCCGACGTGATCGTTCTGCAAGGGCGCTACTCCGAACACTCCATCGATGAAATTCCACCGCTGAAGAAATACTTCAATGCGCGGCGGATCTTCGAACTCGATGACTATGTCATCGACGTTCCTCACCGCAATGCGCATATCCGCAACATGCCGAACAAGCAGGATATGGAGCGCATGGTGCGGCGTGCGATCGGTCTGTGTGATCGCGTGGTCGTGTCGACTCAGCCACTGGCCAACATGCTGTCGGACATGCACCATGACATTCGTGTGGTACCGAACATGCTGGCCAAGGACTTGTGGGGCAACCTGCGCAGTCAGCGCCGTACATCGAAAAAACCGCGGGTCGGCTGGGGGGGCGGCACCAGTCACCATGGAGACCTTGCGGTGATCGCCGATGTGGTGCGTGAATTGGCCAACGAGGTTGACTGGGTATTCTTCGGCATGTGCCCGGATGATTTACTTCCGTACATGCATGAATTCCACGGCGTAATTGCATTGGACGAATACCCGGCGAAGCTGGCCGGCCTGAATCTGGACCTGGCCCTCGCACCGTTGGAGTTCCACATTTTCAACGACTGCAAGAGCAACCTGCGACTGCTGGAGTACGGCGCCTGCGGTTATCCGGTGATTTGCACCAACACCGAGGCCTACCAAGGCTATCTGCCGTGCACACGGATCAAGACCAACACCACGGACGAATGGTTGCAGGCAATCCGCATGCACCTGGCCGACCCGGACGCCAGCTATCGCATGGGTGACGATTTGCGTGAGGTGGTGCTGCGTGATTACGTGTTGCGTGGCGACAATCTGCGGTATTGGGAATATGGCTGGTTGGCGGATTGATCCGTTAAGCTGCACTGGAAAGGCGACCTGAGAGTCGGCGGTGTGAAACCTGGCGATGTGCTGGCCGGTTAAAGAAAATGCCCGTATCGCCAGATATGGGCATTTTTCTTATGCGCTATCTCCAAGGTGACAACCATTCCCGGACAGCGCTGTTTCCAGTGCCTCTGGATGATCCTGCCGATTTGCTCAAACTCGACCTCTACGGTTATTTCCAGCGTATTGGCTCCTCGCAATGACTCGAAGCCGAGTGTCAGCGCAATGTTGAAGTCATGTGGCTGTTGGTTCTACTGGCCCCCGATTTCAAAACCATCGCTGACTTTCGGCGCGATAACAGTCCCGCATTCACCGCGACGCGCCTCCGGTTTGCTTCGCTGTACCTCCTCGTGATGTGTTTGGTTTCGCCAAACGGTCGAGGCGCTCCCACCCCCGGATCAATCCCGCCACTCAGCCTGCCGACGGGCCTTTCAAGGTCAAGAGCTGCAGCCGAGCTTGCGCTCATTTTGTTAAGTGGTGAGGGGTTCATGAGCTGGCGCGTTTCCTGCAAGTCCCCATCAAATCGCCATAAAACGAGCGCTCGCGGGCATCCCACCTGCGCCCGAACCGGCAAAAAAGGTTAGCCAGTAGGCCGCAATGCTCAAAAAAGCCGTACGCAGCCCGGTGACGAACGAGAGGGGAGACGATGAAGGCAGTTATTTTGGCGGGTGGCCTCGGCACGCGCATCAGTGAAGAGTCGCACCTCAAGCCCAAACCGATGATCGAGATCGGCGGCAAGCCAATTCTCTGGCACATCATGAAGCAGTATTCCGCCCACGGAATTCACGACTTCGTCATCTGCCTCGGCTACAAGGGCTACGCGATCAAGGACTTCTTCGCCAACTACTTCCTCCATACCTCCGACGTCACCTTCAACATGCGCGAAAACCGCATGGACGTGCACCAGAATTACAGCGAGCCATGGAGTGTCACGCTCATCGACACCGGCGAAGAAACCATGACCGGTGGCCGTCTGCTGCGCGCAGGCCGTTACCTGCAGGATGAAGAAGCGTTCTGCTTCACCTACGGCGATGGCGTTTCCGATTTGAATATTCGCCAACTGGTCGATTACCACAAGGCTCACGGTCGCTTGGCGACCGTCACTGCGGTGCAGCCGCCGGGTCGTTACGGGGCCCTTGAACGCCAAGGCGATCAGGTCCTTGGCTTCACCGAAAAACCTCGTGGAGACGGTGGCTGGATCAACGGCGGTTTCTTCGTACTGTCGCCAAAAGTGTTGCCGTACATCACGGGTGATGACACCACTTGGGAAGCGGAGCCATTGGCCCGCCTGGCTCAGGACGAACAGCTCAAGGCCTTCGAGCACGATGGCTTCTGGCAACCCATGGACACCCTGCGCGACAAGAACCATCTCGAAGCGCTGTGGCAGAGCGGGGAGGCCCCATGGAAGCAATGGGCCTGAGTGCGGATTTCTGGCGCGGCAAGCGTGTGCTGGTCACCGGCCACACCGGTTTCAAGGGCAGTTGGCTGACCCTGTGGCTGCAAAGCCTCGGCGCGCAAGTCAGCGGTTTTTCACTGGATCCCTCGACCGAACCGAGCCTGTTCGAACTGGCGCGGGTGCATGAAGGCATCGATGATCAGCGCGGCGATCTGCGTGATCTCGGTGCCTTGCTCGAAATCATTGCCGACACCGAGCCGGAGATCGTCCTGCACCTGGCCGCCCAGCCACTGGTGCGCGAAGGCTATCGCGATCCGCTCGGTACTTATTCCAGCAACGTCATGGGCACGCTCAACCTGCTCGAAGCGATTCGTCAGGTCGGCTGCGTACGTGCCTGTGTGCTGGTGACCACCGACAAGGTTTACGCCAACAAGGAATGGCTTTGGCCGTACCGCGAAGACGAAGCCCTCGGAGGCCACGATCCATACAGCAGCAGCAAGGCCTGTTGCGAACTGTTGGCGCAGTCTTACGCGGCGTCTTTCTTCCCGGCGGACAAGTACGCCGAGCACGGTCTGGCCCTGGCCACGGCGCGTGCCGGCAACGTGTTGGGCGGCGGTGATTTTGCCCCTGAGCGGCTGATTCCCGATGTGCTGAAAGCCTGGACGGCAGACGAGCCGGTGACCCTGCGTTACCCGCACGCCGTGCGCCCGTGGCAACACGCGCTGGAGCCATTGGCCGGTTATCTGCAACTGGCTGCCGGCCTCTACGAGCAAGGCCCGGAGTACGCCGGTGCGTGGAACTTCGGCCCCGGCGAGGCGGACATGTGCAGCGTCGGCGAAGTGGTCGAATTGCTCGCCAGCCGCTGGCCGCAAGCGCGCGGTCTGCGCATCGAGCCGAGCGAACTGCACGAGGCCGGTCTGCTGCGTCTGGACAGCAGCCGCGCACGGCAACTGCTCGGTTGGCAACCACGCTGGACCTTGCAGCAATGCCTGACCCAGACCCTCGACTGGCATTTGGCGTGGCAGAGCGGCGACGACATGCGCGCCGTCACCCTCGGCCAACTGAACCTGTACCGAGGCGCGTTGTGAGCGAGTTTTCCTTGCAGGCATTGCCGCTGGCCGGATTGTTCAGCGTGCAGCACAAACGCTTTGAAGATCAGCGCGGGCACTTTGCCCGGTTGTTCTGCGAAGGCAGTCTAAGTGCGTTTGGCAGTGAATTTCATATCCGCCAGATCAACCATTCCTGCACCCGCGAGAAGGGCAGCGTGCGCGGTCTGCATTATCAGAACGCGAATGCGCCGGAAGCCAAACTGATCACCTGCCTGCGCGGTGAAGTGTGGGATGTGGCGGTCGATTTGCGTCCGGACTCGGAAACCTTTTTGCACTGGCACGCCGAGCATCTGAAGGCAGGCGACGGTCGCAGTCTGTTGATTCCGGCCGGGTTCGCCCACGGTTTCCAGACGCTGACCGAAGACGCCGAATTGCTTTACCTGCACAGCGCCGATTACGCACCTGCGCATGAGGGCGGTCTGTCGGTGAATGATCCACGGCTGGCGATTGCCTGGCCGTTGCCTGTCAATAATTTGTCAGCGCGTGATTCCAGCCATCCCGCGCTCGATCAACACTTCGCTGGAGTGCGTCTATGAATTGCCGTGGGTGCGCCGCACCGCTGAGCCTGCCGCTGATCGACCTCGGCACCTCGCCACCGTCCAACGCCTACGTGCATGCCGGTCGGCTGGAACAGGCAGAGCACTGGGTGCCGCTGAAGGTCGCCGTGTGCCAGCAATGCTGGCTGGTGCAGACCGAGGATTACACCTCCGCCGACAGCCTGTTCGACGCCGAATACGCCTACTTCAGTTCGTTCTCCAGCACCTGGCTGGCCCATGCCGAGCGCTATGTGGCCGAGATGGTCGAACGCTTCGGCCTGACCGCCGACAGCCGCGTGGTCGAAGTCGCTGCCAACGACGGTTACCTGCTGCAATACGTAGCCGGTCGCGGCATTCCGTGTCTGGGCGTCGAGCCGACCCGCAGCACCGCACAAGCGGCGCGGGAAAAGGGGCTGGACATTCGTGAGCTGTTCTTTGGTCGCGACACCGCCGCGCAGCTGAAAAGCGAAGGCTGGGGCGCTGACCTGATGGCCGCCAACAACGTGCTCGCGCATGTACCGGACATCAACGATTTCCTCGGTGGTTTCGCGGCACTGCTGAAACCGACCGGTGTGGCGACTTTCGAATTCCCGCAACTGTTGACGCTGATGGCCGGCGCGCAGTTCGACACGCTTTATCACGAGCACTATTCGTATCTGTCGCTGACGGCTGTGCAAACCCTGTGCGAACGCAACGGCCTGGAAGTCTTCGACGTCAGCCAGTTGAGCACTCACGGCGGATCGCTGCGGGTATTCGTGCAGCGCAAGGACGGCGAGCGTCGCCCGGTGCAACCAGCGGTGCAACAACAGTTGCAGGCTGAACTTGATGCAGGGGTGAAAACGCCCGAGTACTACGCGACCCTCGCGCCTGCCGCCGAACGAATCAAGCATGAACTGCTGCGCTTTTTGCTGCAGGCCAAGGCTGACGGTAAACGTGTGGTGGGTTACGGCGCGGCGGCGAAGGGTAACACCTTGCTCAACTACGCCGGGGTCAAACCGGACCTGCTCGCCTGGGTGGCCGATGCCAACCCGCACAAGCAAGGCAAGTTTCTGCCGGGCAGTCGCATCCCGATTGTTGCGCCGGCACAGATCGATATCGAAAAACCCGACTACGTGTTGGTGCTGCCGTGGAACCTGCTGCACGAAGTCAGTCAGCAACTGGCGCAGGTGCGCCAGTGGGACGGCCGCTTCGTGATTGCGGTGCCTGAGTTGAAAGTGCTGTGAAGGTCCTCGTAACCGGAGCCACGGGCTTCGTCGGTCGACATCTGGTCGCGGCATTGCTGGCGCGCGGCTGCGTTGTTCGTGCAGTTGCACGCAACGCAGAAACCGCGCAGGGCATGCCGTGGATCAACGATGTCGAGTTCGTCGCGGCGGATATTCACGCGCCTGAGCTGGACATTGCAGCGCTCACCGATGGCATCGATGTTCTTGCCCATCTGGCCTGGCCGGGTTTGCCGAACTATCGGGCGCTGTTCCATTTCGAGCACAACCTGATGGCCGATTACCGCTTTATCAAGCGTGCGGTCGAAGCGGGCGTGAAGCAGGTTCTAGTGACTGGCACATGCTTTGAATACGGCATGCAAAGCGGCCCGCTCAGCGAGCAGGCCGAGCCGCAGCCGAGTAATCCCTACGGTCTGGCCAAGCACACCCTGCATCTGTTTTTGCAGAACCTTGCCCAAGAAAATCCGTTCACTTTGCAGTGGGCACGCTTGTTCTATCTGCATGGCGAAGGGCAGAACCCAAACAGTCTGCTGGCGGCGCTGGACCGGGCGATCGATGCCGGGGATGCGACGTTCAACATGTCGGCCGGGGAGCAGTTGCGCGACTTCCTGCCGATCAGGAACGCTGCTGATTTTCTCTGCGCAATCGTTCAGCAACGGGACTTCAGCGGTGTGATCAATTGCGCCAGTGGCCATCCGATTTCGGTAAGAACCCTGGTCGAGCAACGCGTTCGTGAACGCGGCGCTTCGATCAATTTGAATCTGGGGCATTACCCCTATCCGACACACGAGCCCATGGCGTTTTGGGCGGTGGTCGACCGTTTGGAACAATTACTTGAAACGCAGCGGACACGTTGATGCGCTTCGAAGATCAAATGACTTTTCAGTGAGACCGGACAATGAGCGATAACGTAATCAAAGCCTTCGAGGCGGAGTGCCAGGCAGAAGTGATTGCCCAGGGCCAGGACAAGGACCTGAAGGCGTTGGCCCAGGAGTTCTACAACCAGTCGGCCAAACACAAATACACCTATCACTTTTCGTGGATGGGTCGCCCGATCATTCAATTGCCGCAAGACATGATGGCAATGCAGGAACTGATCTGGCGGATCAAGCCAGACCTGGTGATCGAGTGCGGTATCGCCCACGGCGGCTCGATCATTTACTACGCCTCGCTGCTCGAATTGCAGGGCCACGGCGAAGTGCTGGGCATCGATCGCGACATCCGTGCGCACAACCGTGAGGCCATCGAAAGCCATCAGATGATCAAGCGCATCAGCATGATCGAAGGCTCGAGCCTCGACCCGGCAGTGGTCGAGCAGGTTCGTCAGGCTGCGGCCGGCAAGAAAGTGATCGTGGTGCTCGATTCCAACCACACCCACGACCATGTCCTCGAAGAGCTGCGTCTTTACGCACCGCTGGTCTCGGTGGACAGCTACTGCGTGGTCATGGACACCGTGGTTGAAGACATGCCGGCCGATGCCTTCCCGGATCGTCCATGGGGGCCGGGCGACAATCCGAAAACCGCCGTCTGGGCTTACCTCAAGGAGAACGGTGATTTCGAGATCGATCAGCAGATGCAAGACAAGCTGCTGATCACCGTTGCCTCGGACGGCTATCTGCGTCGCGTCCGTTAATCAGTTTCATCTTCAAGCGTTTTTCAGGCGGTTTCGCCGGTTGTAGGGAGAAGTTATGCAAGGCAAGTACGGTTCTGAAAACAAGCAGCCATTGAGCGAGTTGCTGACGGTGGTACTGATCACCCACAACCGCCCGGCTTTTTTGCGTCGAGCGCTGCAGTATTACAGCAGCCTGCCTTGCAAGGTTTTGGTGTTGGACTCTTCTCCTGAGCGCCCTGAAGGTGATTTCTCTGCGGTCGATTATCAGCACCTGCCGCAATTCGCCTACTGGGGGATGCAGGCCAAACTGACCTACGGCGTCGAGCAACTGACGACGCCGTATATGGTATTTGCCGCCGATGACGACTTCATACTGCACGAGTCGCTTGCCGAGTCGGTGAGTTTTCTGGAAGCAAACCGCGACTATGGTTTGTGCCACGGCTATTGCCTGATGTACCTGGCGCGGGCTGACAGCGTCGACTACTTCCGTCGCGACAAGAAAATCTGCGAAGACTATGCCTCGGAGCGCGCCGAGGATCGTGTCCTCGACTTCATGCATCAGTACGTGCCGCCGTTCTATGGTGTGTGTCGCACCTCGATCATCAAGGACTGGTACGCGGCATTGCCGCCGGGCACCAGTTTCGAATGGCAGAAAATCGGCCACACCTATTACCTGCTGGCGAACGCCAAGGCGCGCATCCTGCCGATCCCTTATGTCGTGCGCGAGATCAACTTCGGTTTCTCCGATCACAACACCGAGGTGTATCACGCGCTGTCGTACACCGATTCCAAGTCGGTGGCCGAGCGCGAAGCCTTCGCCGAATTTCTCGCGTCGCTGCCAACCGGTATCAATGATCTGGATCAGTCACAGCGCAAGGCTTTTGCCCTGGAAAGCTTCGCGGCTATGGCTGACAGCCTGGTCACCAGACGGGCGTTGACGATCGAGTTGATTTTCGAATCGAAGTGGAACCACCTGACCAAGGCACCGGAGCGCAAATTCGGGCCACTGCAATACGTCGAGATGCCGTTCTACAACCAGCGCTTTTTTGACTTGCTGACCCAGTTCGAGTTTCTACTTCACGCGATGCCGGCCGGTCGTGTCCAACTGGAGAAACTTGAGGGTGTATGGACCCAGCAAGAGTATCTGCTGCAGGCGCGCAATAACGATACCCCGCAAAGTGTCCTCGACCGTTTGTGGCGGGCGCATGACTGCAACGTGTTCAACCGTAGTGTGGTCAAGCGTCTGGCCGAGCAACTGCAAGTGCTCGACGAGGCAGATCAGGCGCAGGAAATGGCTGAGTGGGGCGCTCGTCTTGAAGACGTATCGAGCGTCGATCACTACCCGGTTTTCAACAAGATGCGCTCCGGCCGTTTGCTCGACTGGCTGGCGGGCCGCAAGCCGGACGCCGAACAGGCTGCATTGATCGCCGCGCATCTGGCGGCGCACCATGGCGGGCCACAGTTCGGCATTTTCCTGCTGGACCTGGACGACAACGTCGAGAAGCTGCAAGTGACCCTCGACAGCCTCGTCGAAGGCCACAGCAAGGCTTTCAAAATCGTCGTCTTCACCACGGGCGAACCGCAGACGGCGACCACCGCGCAGAACACCTTGCACTTTGTCCGGGTCACGCCGGGCAACCTCGTCGACAAACTCAACCAGAGCGCGGCGCAGACTTCATGTGACTGGTTGCTGCTGGCCAGCGTGGGCGATGAATTCACCGCCGGTGGTCTGCTGCGTGCCGGCCTGGAATTGATGTCGGCCACGAGCCTGCGTGCGGTGGCCACCGACGAAATCCAGCGTACTGAAAATGGCGCGCTGGTGGACGTGTTCCGCCCGGGATTCAACCTTGATCTGCTGCAAAGCGTTCCATCGCTGATGGCGCGCCACTGGTTGATCCGACGGGAGGCTTTCCTCGAAGTGGGCGGGTATCAGGCCGATTTCAACAAGGCGCTGGAGTTTGACCTGTTGCTGCGCCTGATCGAGCAGGGCGGCCTCGACGGTCTGGCGCATCTCGACGAACCGCTGCTGATCACCCAGGCCGTGGCGCTGGAAGAGAACGCTCACGAACGGCAGGCGTTGCTGCGCCATTTGGGCAATCGCGGGTACAAGGCCAGGGTCACTTCGGCACTGCCGGGCACCTGGCAGGTCGATTACCGTCACACCGAACAGCCGCTGGTGTCGATCATCGTGCCGGCCAGTGATGATTTGCCTGCGTTGCGCCGTTGCGTGGAAGGTGTGCTGCTCAGGACCCGCTACAGCCGCTATGAGGTACTGGTGGCGGCCAATCCGAATCAGTCGGCAGCGGTAAACGACTGGCTGGGTCAGATGCGCAATCCGAAAGTCAGCGTATTGCGTGCCGGTCAGACGCTCGGTGAAGTGGCGTTGTATAACGCCGCCAGCGAGCAGGCGCAGGGGGAGTATCTGGTGTTGCTGGCCGCTGACAGCGAAGTCGTCAACCCGAACTGGGTCGACTCGATGCTCAACCATGCCCAACGTCCGGAAGTCGGCATCGTTGGTGCCAAATTGGTGGGACGCGACGGCAAGATTGCCCAGGCCGGTTTGATTCTCGGCCTGAACGGGGGCGTCGGTTCGCCATTTATTGGCGAAAAACACGCCAGCGCCGGTTACATGCAGCGTTTGGCGGTCGAGCAGAATTATTCCGCCGTATCGAAAGTGTGCCTGATGGTCCGCAAGCAATTGTTCAACGCCCTCGGCGGTCTGGACGAAGTGACATTCGTTGACGCTTTCAGCGATGTCGACCTGTGCCTGAAGGCCGGTCAGGCCGGATACCTCACTGTGTGGACGCCGTTGGTGCAGGTGCTGCATACCGGCGAACTGCCACAGGCTGCTGAAGCGCTGGCGGCATTACGTGAGAAGTGGCAAGGCGCTTTCGCCCAGGATCCGGCTTACAACGCCAACCTGGCTCTGAGCGGCAAAGGCTTTACCCTGGGCGAAAATGCCTCGATCAATTGGGCGCAGTTGCTCGCCTGAGTTTTGCCGGACAGGAATCAGAACATGTTCAACGGAAAATCGATCTTCATCTCCGGCGGCACCGGCTCCTTCGGGCGCAATTTCATCCGCCACCTGCTGGAGCAATACCAGCCCAAGCGGGTGGTGGTGTTCTCGCGCGATGAACTCAAGCAATACGAAATGCAGCAGACGTTCAACGCGCCATGCATGCGCTACTTCATCGGCGACGTGCGTGACGCTGATCGCTTGCGTCAGGCCATGCGCGGCATCGACTACGTGGTGCACGCCGCCGCGTTGAAGCAAGTGCCGGCGGCGGAATACAACCCGACCGAATGCATTCGCACCAACGTCAATGGCGCGGAAAACATCATCGCCGCGGCCATCGACAACGGTGTGAAAAAGGTTGTGGCGTTGTCCACCGACAAGGCTGCCAGCCCGATCAATCTGTACGGCGCGACCAAGTTGCTCTCGGACAAACTGTTCGTGGCCGCCAACAACATTGCCGGCGAGCAGGAAACCCGATTTGCCGTGGTGCGCTACGGCAACGTGGCCGGTTCGCGTGGCTCGGTGGTGCCGTTCTTCAGCAAACTGATCGCCGATGGCGCCAGTGAGTTGCCGATCACCGACGAACGCATGACCCGCTTCTGGATCACTCTGGATCACGGCGTGCAGTTCGTGCTCGACAGCTTTGCGCGCATGCACGGTGGTGAAGTGTTTGTGCCGAAGATTCCGTCGATTCGCATCGTCGATCTGGCCCATGGCATGGCTGAACATCTGGCGCACAAAAACGTCGGCATTCGTCCAGGGGAAAAACTCCATGAGTTGATGGTGCCGCTGGACGATGCGCGGATGACTATTGAATTCGAAGATCACTACACCATCCAGCCGTCGATTCGCTTTACCAGCGTCGATGTCGATTTTGCCGTCGACAAACTCGGCGAGCATGGGCGCGCGGTGAGCGAAGATTTTGAATATCGCTCCGACACCAATCCGCACTTCCTCTCGGTCGGACAGATCGCGGCGCTGCACGCGAAGCTCTCGGTATGATTCCCTACGGCCGCCAGAGTCTCGATCAGTCGGACATTGATGCCGTCGTCGAGGTGTTGCAGTCGGACTGGTTGACGCAAGGGCCGACCATCGAGCGCTTCGAGCAGGCTGTGGCCGAGCGTTGCCAGGCCGATTTCGCCGTGGCGGTGTGCAACGCCACGGCAGCGTTGCACATTGCCTGTCTGGCGGCAGGGCTTGGGCCCGGTGATCGCCTTTGGACTACACCGAATACCTTTTTGGCCTCGGCCAATTGCGGGCGTTACTGCGGCGCGGACGTCGATTTCGTCGACATCGATCCGCTGACCTGGAACCTTGATGCTTTCGCGCTGGCAGCGAAACTGGATCAGGCCGAGCAGGACGGCACCTTGCCAAAAGTGCTGGTGGCTGTAGCGTTTTCCGGACAGAGCTGCGACATGCGGCGGATTGCCGAACTGGCCGAGCGCTACAACTTCACCGTGATCGAAGATGCTTCGCACGCGGTGGGCGCCAGTTACGCCGGACGCCCGGTCGGCTGCGGCGAATTCGCAGCGATGACCGTTTTCAGTTTCCATCCGGTGAAGATCATCACCAGTGCCGAGGGCGGCATGGTCCTGACCAATCGCCCGGCACTGGCCGAGCGCCTGCAACGCCTGCGCAGCCATGGCATGACCCGCGATCCGCAGCAGATGACCGAGCCCAGCCACGGCCCTTGGTACTACCAGCAGATCGAGCTGGGCTTCAATTACCGGATCACCGATCTGCAAGCCGCATTGGGCTTGTCGCAACTGGCAAAACTGCAGGGTTTCATCACCCGACGCCGTGAGCTGGCGGCCCGGTACGAACGTCTGCTGACATACTTGCCGATCACGTTGCCGAGCGCTCAACCAGACGCAGAGTCGTCGTGGCACTTGTATGTGATTCGCTTGCAGACAGATCGAATCAGTCTCAGTCATCGCCAGGTTTTTGAAGGCTTGCGCGCGGCCGGCGTCGGTGTGAACCTGCACTATATACCCGTGCATTTGCAGCCTTACTATCAAGACCTGGGTTTTGCCGAGGGCGACTTCCCTGAGGCTGAACGCTATTACGCTGAAGCGATCAGCCTGCCGTTGTTCCCGTTGCTGAGCGATGAGCAGCAGGACTATGTGGTCGAGCAATTGCGCCGGTTGACCGAATAAATGCCTCTGCGGCGGTGGATGGGTGTCTGCAATGCGTGATCTGAGTGAGCAGGAAAAATTCTGGCAGGGCGAGTTCGGTAATCAGTACGTTGACCGTAACGTTGGTCAACCACTGGTGGCGGTCAATCTGGCGTTGTTTGCCAAGGCGCTGAGACGCGCGGGCAAGATCGAGAGCCTGGTGGAGCTGGGCACCAACGCCGGCAACAATTTGCAGGCGCTGCATCAACTGTTGCCGCACTGCGAATTGTTTGGCGTCGAGATCAATGACAGCGCTTGTGCTCAGGCCCGGGCGCTGCAGATCGCACGGATCTGGCACGGTTCGCTGTTCGACTTCCCGCGTGAGCGCAGCTATGACCTGAGCTTGAGCAAAGGCGTGCTGATCCATCTGGCGCCAGAGCTGCTGCCGACCGCGTATGCGCAGCTATATGAACTGAGCAGGCGCTACATTCTGATCGCCGAGTACTACAATCCGGCACCGTTGGAAGTGTCCTATCGCGGCAACAGCGGCAAACTGTTCAAGCGTGATTTCGCTGGCGAAATGCTTGATCGCTACCCGGATCTGCAACTGCTCGATTACGGCTTCGTCTATCACCGCGACCCACAATTCCCGGCGGACGATGTCACTTGGTTCCTCTTGGAAAAACACCTTTGAGCAATGTCGTAATCATCCCGGCGCGCGGGGGCAGCAAACGCATCCCGCGCAAGAATCTTGCGCCGTTCGACGGCGTGCCGATGATTGTCCGTTCGATCCGCACGGCGCTCGATTCAGGTTTGTTCGATCAGGTTGTGGTCAGCACCGACGACGCCGAGATTGCCGACGTGGCACGGGCTCATGGCGCCGAGGTGCCGTTCCTGCGTCCGGCGCAACTGGCCGATGACTTCACCGGCACCGCAGCGGTGATCGTGCATGCCTTGCAGCAATTGCCGGCCTTCGATTACGCCTGTTGCGTGTACGCCACGGCGCCGCTGTTGCAGGTGCGTTATCTGCGCGAAGGATTCGAGTTGCTGGAGCAGCATCCGGACAAGTCTTTCGCTTTCTCCGTGTGCAACTTCGGCTTCCCTGTGCAGCGTGCGCTGACGCTGGACGGGCAGGGCGCGCTTACGGCGCTGTACCCGGAATTTCGTGACACCCGTTCGCAGGATCTGCCCGAAGCGTTTCAGGATGCCGGGCAGTTTTATTGGGGGCGCACTGATGCGTGGCTGCGCGGCGAGGTGGTCTATTCGCCCGCCAGCCTGCCAGTAATTCTGCCTCGGCACCTGGTGCAGGACATCGATACGCCTGAAGACTGGAAACGTGCCGAATACCTTTACGCCGCGCTCAAGGCCGGTGGAGAGTTGCAATGAGAATCCTGATTCGCGCTGACGCCTCGCCGACCATCGGCAGCGGCCATATCGCCCGCTGCCTGACGCTGGCGCGGGTGCTGCGCAAGCAGGGCAGTCATGTCGCGTTTGCCTGTCGGCAGTTGCCGGGGCATCGACTCGATGCTCTGAGCGCCGAAGGTTTCGAGACATTCGCACTGCCTGAATTTTATCCCGGTGAAGATCCGCAGCAGGCCATCGAGTCGATGCTGCCGTGGCAGGCCGACATCGATGCGTTGGATTTGCTGCTGGAAGATCACGCCGAATTCGACTGGATAATCGTCGATCATTACGGCCTCGATCATCACTGGCAGACCGCCGCACGGCGTTGGGCGCCGCGTATTGCTGCCGTCGACGATCTCGCCACTCGGCGCTACAGCGTTGATTTGCTGCTCAATCAGAATTTGTCCGGCCTCAGCGATAACTACACCCCGCTGTTGCCCGAGGGCTGCCGCACACTGCTCGGCCCGCGCTATGCGATGTTGCGCGAAGAGTTCGATTGCCCGGCGATCGACATCAAACCCGAAGCCCGGCGAGTGCTGGTGAACTTCGGCGGTTTCGACGCGGCGATGCAGACCCATCACGCGATGTTGGCGTTGGCCGATTTTACTGAACTTGAAGTGGACTTCGTCGCCGGTGTCGACAATCCGGCATGGGCGCAGATGCAGACACTTGCGCAAACGCGGCCGAACTGGCGTCTGCACAGTTTTGTCAGCGATTTCCATCAACGCATGACCGAGGCCGATCTGTTTATCGGCGCCGGTGGCGGCACCAGCTGGGAGCGTGCGGCGTTGGGTCTGCCGACGATCTGTATAGCGGTGTCGAATAACCAGCAGGTCAACGGCGAGGTGATGGCGGCAGCCGGCGCGCATGTATTCATGGGCGCGCGCGAGCAGGTCAGCGTTACGAAGTTGCGTGACGCGATTGGTTTTGTCGCAGGCAACTTTTATCTGCGCCAGAGCCTGGCCGAACGTTCTCGGCAAATGGTCGATGGACGCGGTGCATTGCGAGTCGCCGCGGCATTGGCCGATGGTGTGCTCAAGTCAAGTCACGCCACACTGGACGACGCGCAGTTGCTGCCCGACGGGCTGAACTCCAGTTTGAATAATAGGGAACACCGTTCATGAGTAGTTTCAAGATTGGCGACCGTCTGATCGGTGCCGACGCGCCGCCGTTCATCATTGCCGAGATGAGCGGCAATCATAACCAGTCGCTGGACGTGGCCCTGCAAATTGTCGAAGCCGCCGCCAAGGCCGGCGCGCACGCCCTGAAACTGCAAACCTACACCGCCCAGACCATGACGCTGGATCTGGCCGAGGGTGAGTTCTTCATCAAAGACCCGGGCAGTCTGTGGGCCGGCACTTCTTTGTATGACTTGTACGAGCAGGCTCACACACCGTGGGAATGGCATGCGCCGATCTTCGCTCGCGCCAAGGAACTGGGGATGCTCGCGTTTTCGACGCCGTTCGATGACACGGCTGTGGATTTTCTCGAAAGCCTCGACGTTCCGGCGTACAAGATCGCCAGTTTTGAAAACACCGATCTGCCGTTGATCCGCCGTGTCGCCGCCACCGGCAAGCCGCTGATCATCTCCACCGGCATGGCCAGCATCGCCGAACTTGATGAAACCGTGCGCGCCGCCCGTGAAGCCGGGTGCAAGGATCTGGTGTTGCTCAAGTGCACCAGCACTTATCCGGCGACTCCGGCAAACAGCAATGTGCGGACGATCCCGCACCTGCGTGATTTGTTCGGTTGCGAAGTGGGGCTGTCCGATCACTCGATGGGCGTTGGCGTCTCGGTGGCGGCCGTGGCGCTCGGCGCGACGGTGGTGGAAAAACATTTCACCCTCGACCGTTCGGCGGGCGGGGTGGATGCCAGTTTCTCGCTGGAGCCGGCCGAGATGGCCAGCCTGGTGGTGGAAACCGAACGCGCATGGCAAGCGCTCGGCAAGGTGCAATACGGCGCAACCGAAGCCGAACTCAAGTCGGTGGTGTATCGCCGCTCGCTTTACGTGACCGCCGACATGGCCGCCGGTGACCCCTTTACGCGGGACAATCTGCGCGCCATTCGTCCCGGCCTCGGCCTGCCGCCCAAGCACACCGATGCCGTCCTCGGGCGCTGCGCTCGCGCGCCGATCAAGCGCGGTACGCCGCTGGATTGGTCATTGGTCGAATAACCCAATCTGTAATGGATTCGGCAAAATAGCGTGACCTGCGAGTCATAACGCGCATCTTCACTGTATTGTATTGATCGGGGAGATGGCGCCTGGCCCGTTTTCGGTTCCAGTGATAGCCCTTTGCGCTCCCCTTGGTTGCCCGTCGTGGCAACCATTTTCTGTTTGTCGGCGCCCCTCAAATCCTTGCGAGCGGTGGTCTTGGGCTGTTTTTTATTGGGAAGCCGTAATGATTGGCATAAAAAGCATTGCGAGCTACGTTCCTGTAGCCGGCGTGGACAATTACGCACAAGGTGCAAAATTCGAGAAGGATGAAGAGTTCATCCTTGGCAAGATTGGCTCGGCATTCCTGCCGCGCAAAGACGCTGATCAAGAAACTTCCGATCTGTGTGTGGAAGCAGCCAACGCGCTGTTTGCCAGCAACCCTGAACTGAAGCGTGAATCGATCGATGCCTTGATCGTCGTCACCCAGAACGGTGATGAAGAAGGCTTGCCGCACACTGCCGCGATCGTGCAGGACAAACTCGGTCTGCCGACCAATGTCGCCGCGTTCGATATATCGTTGGGCTGCTCCGGTTATGTCTACGGCATCTATGCGATCAAGGGCTTCATGGAAGCCGCAGGCCTGAAGAACGGCCTGCTGATCACCGCCGACCCGTATTCGAAAATCGTTGACCCGGAAGATCGCAACACCACCATGCTGTTCGGTGATGCCGCCACCGCGACCTGGATGGGCGAAGATCCGACCTGGGCGCTGGGCAAGGCCAAGTTCGGCACCGACGGTTCCGGCGCGCCACACCTGAAAGTCACCGACGGCGTGTTCTTCATGAACGGTCGTCAGGTGTTCAACTTTGCGCTGCTCAAAGTCCCGGCGCACTTGCACGAGTTGCTCGATGATTCCGGTCTCAAGGCTGATGATATCGATGCCTTCTGCATCCACCAGGGCAGTGCGGCGATTGTCGATGCCGTGGCGCGACGCTTTGAAGGCGAGCCTGAGAAGTTCATCAAGGACATGGTCGAGACCGGCAACACCGTGTCGTCGAGTATTCCGCTGCTCCTGGAAAAACACGTACTCGATTCCGCCTGGCAGCGCGTCGCGCTCAGTGGTTTTGGTGTCGGACTGTCGTGGGGCTCGGCGATCATCTTCCGTCCCTGAGCCTGATTAAAAACGGCGGATACAAAAATAGCGTTCAAGGTTAACCTTGAACGCTATTTTTTTGCCTGAAACGGAGCGCGAGGCGCCATGAGCGAGTTTTTCCAGGCCAACGCCCAAGTGATCCAGCAACGCTGGCCGGCGCTGTTTGCACGATTAGTGGCTGAAGACAGTTTGGCGATTCAAGCCGAACTCGTGCAAGGCCTGGGCTCTACGCTGAGTGTGGACGGCATTCAACTTACCAGTCGCCACGACCGGATCCACGAGGCCCGGGTCCAGGCAGCCAGCCTGCCGCAAAGGCCTCGCTTGCACGTCTACGGCACCGGTCTCGGGGACCTCCCGTCGGTGTTGCTGGAGCGAGCCGTACTTGAGCGGTTGTACGTGCACATTCTCAATGGCGCCTTGTTTGCGTTGGTGCTGCAGTTGCTCGACCAGCGGCAATGGCTTGAAGACCCCAGAGTGGAACTGATGTACGCCGGCGATCATGCGGATATCTACACGCCGTTTTTTGCGCTGCCCGCGGAAATGCTCCTGGCCGATGACTTCAGCGCCAAAATTCGTGATCGACTGGTCAATGAAGTTCACCTCAGTTTCAACAATCGGCAGTTCGATCCGCAATTGCCGGCGATTCAGCAGCGCTTGCGCGATAGCCTGGAGTTGCTGCTTGCGGATGATGATGTGGCGCAACTGTTTGGCACCTGCATCGGCCGCGAAATCTATGTGATCGGCACCGGGCCGAGCCTGGAAGGACATTTTGAACGGCTGGCGTCGGTGCGTGGGCAGGCCGGGCGGCCACTGTTCATCTGTGTCGACACGGCTTATCGGCCTTTGCGTCAGCACGGGATTATCCCCGATCTGGTGGTGACGATCGATCAGTTGATCAGCTGTCGGCATCTGCCTTTTGAGGAGTCCGACGGCATCCCGCTGGTGTACCTGCCCATGAGCTCTCCTGCGGTGTTGAAGGCCTGGAAAGGCAAGCGCTATGGCGCTTATACCGCCAGCCCCATCTACGCCACGTTGCGTCAGCAGCACCCTCGGGCCGAATTGCATGCCGGCGGCAGCGTGATTCACCCCGCCGTGGACCTGGCCGTGAAAATGGGTGGTACACGCATCACGCTGTTCGGCGCCGACTTTGCCTTCCCGATGAACAAGACGCATGCCGGATGGGACGATGGCGATCTGGGGCCAGCCGTGGCGCAGGCTCGGCACTGGGTCCGTGACGGCAATGGCGAACGGGTCAGGACGCAGTTGAATTTTCGTGGCTACCTGTGCGTGCTGGAGCGTTATATCGCTCTGCATCCAGAGGTCAGCTTCCTTAACAGCAGTCGGGCAGGGGCGATGATCGTGGGTACGCAGTTCAATCCGGAGTTTGTGCAATGAGTGCGCAGTTGATGTGCATCAGCGCATGCCGGCAATGCGCCGGATTATTTCGTTTGGGGCGTGATGTGGAAGCGGCGCTGACCATGGTCGATGTATTTGACGAGGCACAACGGTTTTTCTCGCTCGCCCATGAGGAAGCCCAGCAGTCGTGGGCACAGGTACTGACGCACATTCTGGATTGTCAGGAACGCCAGGATTGGTTGGGGCTTGCCGATTTCATCGAGTATGAACTGATTGAATTGCTGGACAGCGTGCAGATCTGAGGGGGGACCGACGGCTCTGGCACGGGGGTTCGTGATGTGGGCAGTTTTATGGCGTCATTTTTTCGTGGGTGGGGCGCGCTAAGCCCTTGTTTTTTTGGGAGTGGCAGGGTGATGGCAAATATTTTTTAAAAAGCCCTCAAGCAACCTGCATTCCCGACGATAACTATTACGAAGGTTCTCTAGGCCATACCCGGCGGTTGCCAGGGCCGGAAGCCGCAGTACCCAACCAACGAGGAATTCGTCATGGCTTTAACAGTAAACACCAACACCACGTCGTTGAACGTTCAGAAAAACCTGAACCGCGCTTCCGACGCTCTGTCGACTTCGATGCAGCGCCTGTCTTCCGGCCTGAAAATCAACAGCGCTAAAGACGACGCCGCTGGCCTGCAGATCGCTACTCGTATGACTTCCCAGATCCGTGGTGGCAACCAGGCGATCCAGAACGCCAACGACGGTATCTCCGTTGCCCAGACCGCTGAAGGCGCTCTGCAAGCTTCGACCGACATTCTGCAGCGTATGCGTGAACTGGCTGTTAAAGCCCGTACCGGTACCAACGGCAGCATCGACCAGAAAGCAACGAACGATGAATTCGCCCAGATGTCGGACGAACTGACCCGTATCTCTGCTTCCACCAACCTGAACGGCAAAAACCTGCTGGACGGTTCGGCTGGTACTGTGACCCTGCAAGTGGGCGCAAACACCGGTTCGGCTAACCACATCGACCTGGTACTGAGCTCCAAGTTCGACGCCGTCAGCCTGAGCGTAGGTAGCGGTACTGTAGCTCTGACCGGTGCAACCACCGCGGCCGCTGCTACCAACATCGACAACGCAATCACCGCGATCGACGCTGCAATTGCCGCGATCAACACCACTCGTTCGAGCCTGGGTGCTTCGCAAAACCGTCTGACCAGCACCATCGCCAACCTGCAGAACATCGTAGAAAACACCACTGCTGCACAGGGTCGTGTACAAGACACCGACTTCGCCGCAGAAACTGCTAACCTGACCAAGCAGCAAACTCTGCAGCAGGCTTCGACCTCCGTTCTGGCTCAAGCCAACCAACTGCCTTCCGCTGTACTGAAACTGCTTCAGTAATTTCGGAACAAGTTTGGGCGGGGGAGTGCGCTAGTCGTGCTCTCTCGCCTTTTTACGTCAGGAGGTGATGAGCATGGACATGAGCGTGAAGCTTAACCTGTCTTATCCGGCTCCCAAGCCAGTAACGCCGGTTGCTGACAAACCGTCAGAGACGCCTAAAGTTACCAAGGCTGAAGCTCCGGTCGCTGCCAAGAGTCAGGATACGGACGATGCCAAGTTGAAACTGGCAGTGCAGGAGATCGAGAAGTTTGTTCAATCGATCAAGCGCAATCTGGAGTTCTCTATCGATGAGCATTCCGGGAAGGTCATCGTCAAGGTGATCGCAAGCGAGACGGGTGAAATCGTTCGACAGATTCCCTCCGCAGAAGCCCTCAAGCTGGCAGACAGCCTCGCCAACGCAAGTCATGTGTTGTTCGACGCCAAGGCCTGATAGCTGGCATGAATAATGTTTGTACGTTCTCAAGATGCGTGTAACGGTCAAAAGAATGGCAACAATCTGAAGGGAGATGCACATGGCAAGTCCAATTCTACCGGGTTCCGGACTGGGTTCCGGCCTGGACATCGGTGCTATCGTTACTGCACTGGTCAACGCCGACAAGGCGCCGAAGCAGACGCAGATCGACACCGCGACCAAGGTCAACACGCTGAAGATTTCCGGTGTCGGTTCGTTGAAGAGCGCGTTGACCGCGTTCCAGACGGCGATGACCGATCTGGGCAGCAAGACCAATCCTGCATTTTCCGGCTTCACCGCAACTTCGAACAATGCCACTCTGAGCGCGACTTCCGACAGCACCGCGGTGGCGGGCAGTTACAACGTTGTCGTCAGTCAATTGGCCACTGGCTCGAAAATCGCCAGTGCTTCTTTCGCCGGCGGTGCCGCCAGTGCCATTCCGAGTGGTACCCTGAAAATCAGTCAGAATGGCACTGATTACAATGTCGACATTCCGGCCAATGCCACGTTGCAGACTACCCGCGACGCGATCAACAAGGCGCAGGGCGCCAACGGTATCTCCGCCAACATTGTGACCGACAGCTCCGGTTCTTCGCGCCTGGTGATCAGCTCGAGCAAGACCGGCGCAGGTTCTGACCTTTCCGTCAGCGGTATTGCCGGTCTGGAAATCGATGGTACCCAGCCGATGGGCACTAGCCCGGCTGCAGGCGCCTCAGGGGCCGTCAACGACATTGCGAAAAACGCCAAGCTGACCATCGACGGCCTTGAAGTCACTAGCAAAAGCAACACGGTGACCGGTGCAATCAGTGGTCTGACCCTGAATCTGACGACTGTAAGTCCTCTCTCGGGTGGCGTTGCGACTCCGACTGTTGTCAGTGTGGATGCCAACACCAAGGGTTTGCAGACATCGATTCAGTCGTTTGTCGACGCTTACAACAAGTTGAAGACGACCATCGACACGCTGTCCAAGGCGACGCCGGACGCGGATGGCAAGCTAACTGTGCAAGCAGCGTTCACGGGTGACGCGATGCCGCGTTCGCTGATCGCCGATATTCGTGGTCAGTTGACGGCGGAAGGGGCTGGCGGTCCGTTGGCGGTGCTGTCCCAGTTGGGCGTGATGACCGACCGCAACACCGGCAACCTGACGTTCGATACCAATGCCTTCACTAAAACCATGGCGCAGCCAGGCATGACTGGCCAGGTTCAGCAGTTGTTCACTGGTACCAACGACACCAATGGTCTGCTGGCGCGTATGAGCAAGGCTGTTGATTCGTATCTCAAGCCACCGGCGGGTAGCATCACCGGCACCAGTCTGCTTGATCAGCGCATGGCCATTCTGACTAAAAACACCAGAAACCTGACCGACCAGCAAGCGGCACTGGACTTGCGTGTCGATAACCTGACCAAGACGTTGACTGCCAAGTACAACGCCATGGACTTGTTGGTAGGGCAGATGAAGGCGACGGCGAACAACATCACTTCGTTCTTCAGCTCGCTGAACGCCCAGCAGTCCGCGAAGTAACAGGCAGGCACGACAAAAACCCGGCTACGCTTTATCGGCGTGTGCCGGGTTTTTGTCCTATTGATCTAAAGTTCTGTGATTCGTTGGCGATACACTGGTTATACGAGTCATTGTGGCAATGAGGTAGAACATGAATCCGATGTTAGCCCTTCGGCAATACCAGAAAGTCGGCGCACACGCACAGACGTCCGAAGCGAGCCCGCACCGTTTGGTGCAAATGTTGATGGAAGGTGGTCTCGGGCGTATTGCCGAGGCAAAGGGCGCCATCGAGCGCAAGGATATTGCTGCCAAATGCACGGCCATCAGCAAGGCTTTGGGCATCATTGGTGGCCTGTGTGAAGGCCTGGATCTGGAAAATAGCGCAGATTCGGTAGGTGACCTCAATCAGCTCTACATTTACATGATGAAGCGACTTGCCGAAGCCAACGTCAAGAGTGATCCGCAGATTCTCGACGAAGTCGCCGGCCTGCTGCGCACCGTAAAAGAAGGCTGGGACGGAATTGCTCCACCAGGCCCCCAGTTTTAAGGAGATCACCATGAGTCTTGTATTGCAGCGAATTGCCGATACCCGTGAAGCATTGGTCAGTGCCTTGGCCGAGCGCAATTGGGAAGCCATTGGCGAGTTGGATCTGGCTTGCCGTTCCTGCATGGAAGACGTCTTGAGTGAGGCTTCGATGGATGAGGTCGCGTTGCGCGATAACCTTGAGGAGTTGCTCCATGTCTACAAGGAGCTTCTTGAGGTGGCCATGGGGGAGCGGCAGGCGATAGCCAACGAGATGTCGCAGATCACCCAAGCGCAGAAGGCGGCAAAGGTTTACCATCTGTTTGGCTAATTAACCTCCAGTTAATCCAAACATGTGCGCCATAAATTTGACTGTGCACGGTTTTTTGACTTAACTAGTGGCTGTTTTCAGATTTCAGGCGTCTACAGGCACATGGTGTCCTGCAAGCGTCTCGCTTGCCCCATTTTTCGGGCATTGAGTTGACTAGGGAAGTTGCTATTGCATGTGGCGTGAAACCAAAATTCTGCTGATCGATGACGATAGCGTTCGCCGCCGCGACCTGGCGGTGATTCTAAATTTTCTCGGCGAAGAAAATTTACCCTGCGGCAGCCATGACTGGCAGCAGGCAGTCGGCTCTTTGTCGTCTAGTCGTGAGGTCATTTGCGTACTGATCGGGACTGTAAATGCTCCTGGCGCGCTTTTGGGCTTGCTAAAGACACTCTCAACCTGGGATGAGTTCCTTCCGGTTTTGTTAATGGGCGATAATTCTTCCATCGACTTGCCTGAAGACCAGCGTCGCCGAGTGCTTTCGACCCTCGAAATGCCGCCCAGCTACAGCAAATTGCTCGACTCTCTGCACCGTGCCCAGGTCTATCGCGAGATGTACGACCAGGCCCGCGAGCGTGGCCGTCATCGCGAACCCAATCTGTTCCGCAGCCTCGTCGGCACCAGCCGGGCGATTCAGCACGTGCGCCAGATGATGCAGCAAGTGGCCGACACCGACGCCAGCGTGCTGATCCTCGGCGAGTCGGGCACCGGCAAGGAAGTGGTCGCGCGCAACTTGCATTACCACTCCAAGCGTCGCGACGGGCCATTCGTACCTGTCAACTGCGGGGCGATCCCGGCCGAGTTGCTGGAAAGCGAACTGTTCGGCCACGAGAAGGGCGCCTTCACTGGCGCTATCACCAGCCGAGCCGGCCGTTTTGAGCTGGCTAACGGCGGTACGCTGTTCCTCGATGAAATTGGCGACATGCCGCTGCCGATGCAGGTCAAACTGCTGCGCGTGCTGCAAGAGCGCACCTTCGAGCGCGTGGGTAGCAACAAGACCCAGAGCGTCGACGTGCGCATCATCGCCGCGACCCACAAGAATCTCGAAAGCATGATCGAGATCGGCACATTCCGCGAAGATCTCTACTACCGCTTGAACGTGTTCCCGATCGAGATGGCACCGTTGCGCGAGCGTGTCGAAGACATTCCGTTGCTGATGAACGAACTGATCTCGCGCATGGAACACGAAAAGCGCGGTTCGATCCGTTTCAACTCGGCGGCAATCATGTCGCTGTGCCGTCACGGCTGGCCGGGCAACGTCCGCGAACTGGCCAACCTGGTGGAGCGCATGGCGATCATGCATCCGTACGGGGTGATCGGCGTGGTCGAGTTGCCGAAGAAATTCCGCTACGTCGACGACGAAGACGAGCAATTGGTCGACAGCCTGCGCAGCGATCTCGAAGAGCGCGTGGCAATCAACGGTCATACGCCGGACTTCACCGCCAACGCCATGTTGCCGCCGGAAGGCCTGGACCTGAAGGACTACCTCGGTGGTCTGGAACAGGGCCTGATTCAGCAGGCGCTGGACGATGCCAATGGCATTGTGGCGCGCGCGGCAGAGCGCTTGCGCATTCGCCGTACCACGCTCGTGGAGAAGATGCGCAAGTACGGCATGAGCCGGCGCGACGGTGACGAACAGGCGGAGGATTGACGCCTGTTTTTCAACTGCTTCATTTATAAGCAGTTTTTTTTAGGCACGGGTATTGCTACATCCCTCGCAACGTTCCGTTTAACTGACGGTCAGCCAAGCGAGAGAGCACAATGCCCCAAGCCGCCCAGATCTCTGCCTCCAATCCCGAGGGGCAACCTTCGTCCGTAGAGCAGGCAAGCCGCCAGGGTCTTGAGCAGGCTTTCGAGCTGTTCAGTCAGATGTCGAGCCAACTGACCGACTCCTACAGCATGCTTGAAGCGCGGGTCACCGAGCTCAAGGGTGAACTGGCCGTGGTCAGTGCCCAGCGCATGCAGGAGCTGGCGGAAAAAGAACGTCTGGCCAACCGTCTGCAAAACCTCCTTGATCTGTTACCCGGTGGCGTCATCGTAATTGATGGTCACGGCATCGTGCGCGAAGCCAATCCTGCCGCCATCGACTTGCTCGGTCTGCCGCTGGAGGGCGAGTTGTGGCGCCATGTCATTGCTCGCTGCTTCGCCCCGCGTGAAGACGACGGTCACGAAATCTCCTTGAAAAACGGTCGACGCCTGTCGATTGCCACGCGTTCGCTGGATGCCGAGCCTGGGCAATTGGTGTTGCTCAACGACCTGACAGAAACCCGTCATCTGCAAGATCAGCTGGCGCGCCACGAACGTCTTTCCTCGCTGGGGCGAATGGTGGCCTCGCTGGCTCATCAGATCCGCACGCCATTGTCCGCCGCTTTGCTCTACGCCAGTCATTTGACTGAGCAGGAGTTGCCGGTCGCCACTCAGCAACGTTTTGCCGGGCGTCTTAAAGAGCGCCTGCACGAGCTGGAGCATCAGGTGCGCGACATGCTGGTGTTCGCTCGCGGCGAATTGCCGCTGACGGATCGCCTCACCCCCAATGCCTTGATGCAGGCGCTGCAAGCTGCGGCCCTGACCCACGTACAGGATCTGCCGATTCGCTGGCAGTGCGACAGCCATGCCGGTGAGCTGCTGTGCAACCGTGACACATTGGTCGGCGCGCTCTTGAATCTGATCGAAAACGCGATTCAGGCCAGCGCCGGCGAGGTGCGCCTGAAAGTGCATTGCTACACCCGCGACAACACCCTGCGTCTGTGCATCAGCGATTCCGGTAGCGGGATCGAACCTGCGGTGCTGGCGCGACTCGGCGAGCCATTTTTTACTACGAAGGTCACCGGCACTGGCCTGGGCCTGACCGTGGTCAAAGCGGTGGCGCGAGCACATCAGGGAGAATTGCAGCTGCGCTCGCGAGTCGGGCGCGGCACGTGCGCGCAGGTGATCCTGCCGCTGTTTTGCGCTGTCCACGGAGCTGAGTAAAAGACATGGGCATCAAGGTGTTACTGGTCGAGGATGACCGTTCGTTGCGCGAAGCGCTGGCTGATACGTTGCTGTTGGCCGGCCATGATTACCACGCAGTCGGCAGCGCTGAAGAAGCGTTGACGGCGGTGGCGCGCGAAGCGTTCAGCCTGGTGATCAGTGACGTGAACATGCCCGGTATGGATGGTCATCAATTGCTCTCGCTGCTGCGAGTGCGTCAGCCGCAATTGCCGGTGTTGCTGATGACTGCCCACGGCGCCGTCGAGCGTGCCGTCGATGCGATGCGCCAGGGTGCTGCGGATTATCTGGTCAAGCCGTTCGAGCCCAAAGCCTTGCTCGATCTGGTGTCGCGACATGCGCTAGGCAGTGTCGGTGCAACTGACGTCGAAGGCCCGATTGCGGTCGAGCCGGCCAGTGCCCAGCTTCTGGAGCTGTCGGCGCGAGTGGCCCGCAGTGATTCCACGGTGCTGATCTCCGGTGAGTCCGGTACCGGCAAGGAAGTGCTGGCGCGCTACATTCACCAGCAATCCCATCGCGCCACTCAACCGTTCATCGCAATCAATTGCGCCGCGATCCCCGACAACATGCTCGAAGCCACACTGTTCGGTCACGAAAAAGGCTCGTTCACCGGCGCCATTGCTGCGCAGCCGGGCAAGTTTGAGCAGGCGGATGGTGGCACCATTCTGCTCGACGAAATTTCCGAAATGCCTCTCGGCCTGCAAGCCAAGCTGCTGCGAGTGCTGCAAGAGCGTGAAGTCGAACGGGTCGGCGGGCGCAAGCCGATTACCCTTGATATCCGTGTGGTCGCCACGACCAACCGTGATCTGGCCGCAGAAGTGGCGGCGGGGCGCTTCCGTGAAGATCTTTTCTACCGTTTGTCGGTTTTCCCCCTGGCGTGGCGTCCACTTCGCGAGCGCACTGCCGATATCTTGCCGCTGGCTGAGCGGTTGCTGACCAAACACGTCAATAAAATGAAGCATGCAGCGGCCAAACTTTCGCCTGAGGCGCAAGCGTGCCTGACCGCATACCCGTGGCCGGGCAACGTGCGTGAGCTGGATAACGCGATTCAGCGTGCGTTGATCTTGCAGCAGGGCGGCGTGATTCAGCCGCAGGATTTCTGCCTGGCCGGGCCGGTGATGTTTGCCGCGTTGCCTGTGTCAGTGCCGACGCCTGCGGTCATTCGTGAAGTCGAAATCGATGCTGATTCGGCCGGTGCCTTGGGCGATGACCTGCGCCGCCGGGAGTTTCAGATGATCATCGACACCTTGCGCAGCGAGCGCGGCCGACGCAAGGAAGCCGCGGAAAAACTCGGCATCAGCCCGCGCACCTTGCGCTACAAGCTGGCGCAAATGCGCGATGCCGGGATGGACGTCGAAGGTTATCTGTTCGCCACTTGATCGCTGGCGCAATGTTTGAAAACGCTTTTCTGAAAGGGCCGGCCATGAGCTGGCACCCTTGTTGCTAATACCTGTGTACCCGCCGAGTGAGTGTCAAAAAATTGCGGGCCGCCCAAGAGAGTAGACCATGAGCCAAGGTATTGAATTCAATCGATTGATGATGGACATGAAGGCTATGAAAATAGACGCCATGTCAGCGCCGAAATCGACTGCCGCTGTCCCTGAATTGGCGGGCAGCAGCTTTTCCGACATGCTCGGTCAGGCGATCAACAAAGTCAGCAATACCCAGCAGGCGTCGACTCAGTTGGCCAACGCCTTTGAAGTGGGCAAGAGCGGCGTCGATCTGACGGACGTGATGATCGCTTCGCAAAAAGCCAGCGTGTCGTTCCAGGCTCTGACCCAGGTGCGCAACAAACTGGTTCAGGCTTATCAAGACATCATGCAGATGCCGGTATAAGGACGAGATTGAGTCATGGCAGAAGCAGTCGCCGATAACGTTCCGGCCAAGGCCACCCCGATAGACGGTAAACCGCCGTTGTTCGGCCTGTCCTTCCTGGAAAACCTCTCCGAGATGACCGTGCTGCGTCAGGTGGGCCTGTTGGTCGGCCTGGCTGCGAGCGTGGCGATTGGCTTTGCCGTGGTGTTGTGGTCGCAGCAGCCGGATTACCGTCCGTTGTATGGCAGCCTTGCCGGCCTGGACGCCAAGCAGGTCATGGAAACACTGGCCGCCGCCGACATCCCTTACAACGTCGAACCGAACTCCGGTGCCTTGCTGGTCAAGGCCGATGACTTGTCCCGTGCGCGGCTCAAGCTCGCAGCCGCTGGTGTCACTCCCAGCGACGGCAACATCGGTTATGAAATCCTCGACAAGGAACAGGGTCTGGGTACCAGCCAATTCATGGAAGCGACCCGTTACCGTCGCGGCCTCGAAGGTGAACTGGCGCGAACCATTTCCAGCCTGAACAACGTCAAGGGTGCCCGCGTGCACCTGGCGATTCCGAAGAGTTCGGTATTCGTTCGCGATGAGCGCAAGCCAAGTGCTTCGGTTCTGGTCGAGCTGTATTCCGGTCGTTCGCTGGAGCCGGGTCAGGTAGTGGCGATCATCAATCTGGTGGCGACTTCCGTACCAGAGTTGAGCAAATCGCAGATCACCGTCGTCGACCAGAAGGGCAACCTGCTCTCTGATCAGGCGGAAAACTCCGAAATGACCATGGCCGGCAAGCAGTTCGATTACAGCCGCCGCATGGAAAGCATGCTGACCCAGCGCGTCCACAACATTCTGCAACCGGTGCTGGGCAACGATCGCTACAAGGCTGAGGTCTCGGCCGATATCGATTTCAACGCCGTCGAGTCGACTGCCGAACAGTTCAACCCGGATCAACCGGCGTTGCGCAGCGAGCAGTCGGTCAGCGAGCAACGCACCGCCAGCAATGGCCCGCAAGGTGTGCCGGGTGCCTTGAGCAACCAGCCGCCGTCGCCGGCTTCGGCGCCGCAAACCACCGCGGGTGCAGCCGCTCCGGCCGCCATGGTGCAGCCAGGTCAGCCACTGGTTGACGCCAACGGCCAGCAGATCATGGACCCGGCCACCGGGCAGCCGATGCTCGCGCCGTACCCGGCAGACAAGCGTCAACAATCCACCAAGAACTTCGAGCTCGATCGTTCCATCAGCCACACCAAGCAGCAGCAGGGTCGCCTCAATCGCCTGTCGGTGTCGGTAGTGGTCGACGATCAGGTCAAGGTCAACGCGGCCAACGGTGAAACCACCCGCGCGCCGTGGACCGCCGACGAACTGGGCCGCTTTACGCGTCTGGTGCAGGACGCCGTCGGCTTCGATGCCAGCCGTGGCGACAGCGTCAGCGTGATCAACATGCCGTTCTCCGCCGAGCGCGGTGAAGTGTTTGCCGAAATTCCGTTCTACTCCCAGCCTTGGTTCTGGGACATCGTCAAACAAGTGCTGGGTGTATTGTTCATCCTGGTGCTGGTGTTTGGTGTGCTGCGTCCGGTGCTCAACAACATCACCGGCGGCGGCAAAGGCAAGGAGCTGGCCGGTTTGGGCAGCGACGTGGAACTCGGAGGCATGGGCGGCCTGGATGGCGAACTGTCCAACGACCGCGTGAGCCTCGGTGGTCCGCAGAGCATTCTGTTGCCGAGCCCGAGCGAGGGTTATGACGCGCAACTGAATGCAATCAAGAGCCTGGTGGCCGAAGATCCGGGTCGTGTGGCTCAGGTCGTGAAAGAGTGGATTAACGCAGATGAGTGATAACCGAGCCGCAACCGTCAAGCTGACCAAGGTCGACAAAGCTGCGATTCTGCTGCTGTCACTGGGTTCGACCGATGCTGCGCAAGTGCTGCGCCACATGGGCCCCAAAGAGGTTCAGCGTGTAGGTGTGGCCATGGCCCAAATGGGCAACGTCCATCGTGAGCAGGTCGAACAGGTCATGAGCGAGTTCGTCGACATCGTCGGCGATCAGACCAGCCTGGGCGTCGGTTCCGACGACTACGTGCGCAAAATGCTCACCCAGGCATTGGGCGAAGACAAGGCCAACGGCCTGATCGACCGCATCCTGCTCGGTGGCAACACCAGCGGTCTCGACAGCCTGAAATGGATGGAGCCGCGCGCCGTTGCCGACGTGATCCGTTACGAGCACCCGCAGATTCAAGCGATCGTGGTCGCCTACCTCGACCCCGATCAGGCGGGTGAAGTGCTCGGCAACTTCGACCACAAGGTGCGTCTGGACATCATCCTGCGCGTCTCCTCGTTGAACACCGTGCAACCGGCGGCATTGAAAGAGCTCAACCAGATTCTCGAGAAGCAGTTCTCCGGCAACTCGAATGCCTCGCGCACCACCCTGGGTGGCATCAAGCGTGCGGCCGACATCATGAACTTCCTCGACAGCTCGATCGAAGGCCAGCTCATGGACTCGATCCGCGAAGTCGACGAAGACCTGTCCGGTCAGATCGAAGACCTCATGTTCGTGTTCAACAACCTCGCCGATGTCGACGACCGCGGGATCCAGGCGCTGCTGCGCGAAGTGTCCTCCGACGTGCTGGTCCTGGCCCTCAAGGGTTCGGACGAAGGCGTCAAGGAGAAGATCTTCAAGAACATGTCCAAACGTGCCGCCGAACTGTTGCGCGACGACCTCGAGGCCAAAGGCCCGGTGCGCGTCAGCGACGTCGAAACCGCGCAGAAGGAAATCCTCACCATCGCCCGCCGTATGGCCGAAGCCGGAGAAATCGTGCTCGGTGGCAAGGGCGGCGAGGAAATGATCTAAGCCCATGGACAAGCACGACGACGATGTGACGGATCTGATCCGTGCCCGCGATGTACGCGGTTTCGAGTCCTGGGCGATGCCAAGCTTCGATCCGCCAAAACCGGAACCCGAGCCTGAGCCAGAGCCCGAACCGCCGGAAATGGAAGAAGTGCCGCTGGAAGAAGTCCAGCCACTGACCCTGGAAGAACTCGAAAGCATCCGTCAGGAGGCTTATAACGAAGGCTTCGCGACCGGCGAAAAAGAGGGCTTTCACAGCACCACTTTGAAGGTGCGCCAAGAGGCTGAGGTCGCCTTGGCGGCGAAACTGGCCAGCCTTGAGCAATTGATGGCGAACCTGTTCGAGCCCATTGCCGAGCAAGACACACAGATCGAAAAATCGTTGGTTGATCTCGTTCAGCACATCACCAAACAGGTGATCAAGCGCGAACTGTCCATCGATTCGAGCCAGATCGAACACGTCATGCGCGACGCCCTCAAGCTGTTGCCGCTGGGTGTCGACAATGTCCGCCTGTTCGTCAATCCGCAGGACTTCGAACAGGCCAAAGCCCTGCGCGAACGTCACGAAGAAACCTGGCGCATTGTCGAGGATGAAGCGCTGATGCCGGGCGGTTGCCGGGTTGAGACGGCGCACAGTCGCATCGATGCAAGCATTGAATCGCGTGTGACGCAGGTCATGGACAAACTGTTCAATCAGTTGCACGAACAGTCCCTGCACCCGGCGGCGGCGGACTTGAGTCTGGACATTGCCGAAGACGTCAAACCGGCTGCCGTGACTGAAGAGCCGCTCGCGGACGCCGACGATGCGCCTTGAACGCACCAGTTTCGCCAAGCGCCTGAGCACTTACGCCGAGGCCACTGAAATTGCCGGGGCGCCGATTCTTGAAGGTCGCCTGCTGCGCATGGTCGGCCTCACGCTGGAAGCTGAAGGACTGCGCGCCGCCATGGGCACGCGCTGCCTGGTGATCAACGACGACAGCTACCATCCTTCGCAGGTGGAAGCCGAAGTCATGGGCTTCTCCGGCAGCAAAGTCTTTCTGATGCCGGTTGGCAGCGTCGCCGGTATTGCCCCGGGCGCCCGCGTGGTGCCTTTGGCCGATACCGGTCGCCTGCCGATGGGCATGAGCATGCTCGGTCGTGTGCTCGATGGCGCCGGTCGTGCGCTGGACGGCAAGGGCGGCATGAAAGCCGAAGACTGGGTGCCGATGGACGGCCCGACCATCAACCCGCTCAACCGTGACCCGATCAGCGAACCGCTGGACGTCGGCATCCGTTGCATCAACGGTTTGCTGACGGTCGGTCGTGGCCAGCGTCTGGGTCTGTTCGCCGGTACCGGTGTCGGTAAATCAGTATTGCTGGGCATGATGACTCGCTTCACCGAGGCCGACATTATCGTCGTCGGGCTGATCGGTGAGCGGGGTCGGGAAGTGAAAGAATTCATCGAGCACAGCCTTGGTGAAGAAGGCCTCCAGCGCTCGGTGGTGGTCGCGTCGCCTGCGGACGACGCACCATTGATGCGTTTGCGCGCGGCGATGTACTGCACACGTATCGCCGAGTATTTTCGCGACAAGGGCAAGAACGTCCTGTTGCTGATGGATTCGCTGACCCGTTTCGCCCAGGCCCAGCGGGAAATCGCCTTGGCCATCGGCGAACCGCCAGCGACCAAGGGTTATCCGCCGTCGGTATTCGCCAAACTGCCGAAACTGGTGGAGCGCGCCGGTAATGCCGAGAAGGGCGGGGGTTCGATTACCGCGTTTTACACCGTGTTATCAGAAGGCGATGACCAGCAGGACCCGATTGCCGACTCGGCGCGGGGCGTGCTCGACGGTCACATCGTGCTGTCGCGGCGTCTGGCCGAGGAAGGTCACTACCCGGCCATCGATATCGAAGCGTCGATCAGTCGGGTAATGCCGGCGGTGGTCTCGGCGGAGCACATGCAGCGCGCGCAATATTTCAAGCAGCTGTGGTCGCGTTATCAGCAGAGTCGCGACTTGATCAGCGTCGGTGCCTATGTCGCCGGTGGCGACCGCGAGACAGACCTGGCGATTTCCCTGCAAGCGCAGTTGGTCAGGTATCAGCGTCAGGGCCTGAACGACAAAATCAACATGGGCGAAAGCCAGGCATATCTCGAAACCCTGTTCGCCCCTGCGGCGGGCGGGTAACCGTTTATGGCCGTCAGCCGAGCCGCGCGCCTGGCGCCGGTGGTGGACATGGCCGAGAAGGCCGAGAAAACCGCTGTGCAGCGCCTTGGGTACTTTCAGGGCCAGGTCAAGGTCGCTGAAAGCAAACTCGCCGACCTGAACGCCTTTCGTCTGGATTACTCCGAGCAGTGGATCGTGCGCGGCAGCACTGGCGTGAGCGGGCAATGGTTGCTCGGCTTTCAGGGGTTTCTCGCGCAACTCGATACGGCTGTTGATCAGCAGCGCCAGAGCCTGGTCTGGCACCAGAACAATCTCGACAAGGCGCGTGACGAATGGCAGAAAGCGTTCGCCAAGGTCGAAGGCCTGCGCAAACTGGTCCAGCGGTATCGCGAAGAGGCGCAACGCCTGGAAGACAAGCGTGAGCAGAAGTTGCTGGATGAGTTGTCCCAGCGTTTGCCACGGCATGATCCGTTTTAAACCACTGCGATATCTCCTGTGAGAGCGAGCCTGCTCGCGAATGCAATCGGCCAGTTGACTGAAATGTTGACTGACACGACGCCTTCGCGAGCAGGCTCGCCCCCACATTTGATCCTGCGTTGCACCTTGCCCCTGCGTCTACCAAGTGCTAAACCTTGTAGACGTTTGTTAATGACAAGGAAGCCAGTCAATGTCAGTCGTTACAGAAGTCTCTCCCGATGGTCACAAACTGACGATTTCAGTCAAAGGGCGGTTCGATTTCGGTCGCCATCAGGAGTTTCGCGAGTCCTACGAGCGACTCAATCAAAAGCCCGAGTCCATCGTGGTCGACCTGAAAGACGCCACTTACCTGGACAGTTCCGCGCTTGGGATGCTGCTGCTTTTGCGTGATCACGCTGGCGGAGACGACTCGCAGATCCGCGTCGTCAACTCTAACTCCGACGTGCGCAAAATCCTCGCCATCTCCAACTTCGACAAGCTCTTTGATATCAGTTGACGGCCATGCAGGCGCAAGAGCCGCTGATAATCCTGATCGCCGAAGACAGCGCCGCTGACCGGTTGCTGCTGTCGACTATTGTCCGCCGCCAAGGTCACGAGGTACTGACGGCGGCCAACGGTGCCGAGGCTGTCGATATCTTTCGCCAGCAGCAACCGAGTCTGGTGCTGATGGACGCGATGATGCCGGTGATGGACGGCTTCGAGGCTGCGCGGCAGATCAAGGCGCTGGCCGGGGAAACGCTGGTGCCGATCATCTTCCTCACGTCGCTGACTGAAAGTGAAGCGCTGGCCCGTTGTCTGGAGGCTGGCGGCGACGACTTTCTGGCGAAGCCCTACAACCAGGTGATCCTTGCCGCCAAAATCAAGGCGATGGACCGCTTGCGCCGCTTGCAGGCCACGGTGCTGCAACAGCGCGACCTGATCGCCAAACATCACGACTACCTGCTTAACGAGCAACGTGTTGCCAAAGCGGTATTCGATAAAGTGGCGCATTCCGGTTGCTTGAGTGCGCCGAACATCCGTTATCTGCAATCCCCCTACGCGCTGTTCAATGGTGATTTGTTGCTGGCGGCGTACACGCCGGCGGGCGACATGCACGTGCTGCTCGGCGATTTCACCGGGCACGGCTTGCCGGCTGCGGTGGGGGCCATGCCGTTGGCGGAGGTGTTTTATGGCATGACAGCCAAGGGTTACGGCTTGTCCGAAACCCTGCGCGAGATGAATGCCAAGCTCAAACGCATTCTGCCGGTGGATATGTTTTGCTGCGCGACGCTGCTGTCCCTGAGCTTTCAGCGGTGCTCGGTTGAGGTGTGGAACGGCGGCATGCCGGACGGTTATCTGCACCGGATCGCCAGCGGTGAACGCATACCGTTGGCCGCACGGCATTTGCCGCTGGGTGTGCTCAGCCCGCAAGCATTTGATGACGGTACGCAAGTGCACCCGATGGCCGTTGGTGATCGGGTCTTTCTGTTGTCTGACGGGGTGATCGACACCAGCGATGCCAACGATCAATTGTTCGGCGTCGAGCGTTTACAGCAAGTATTTGCCGCCAACCGTGAGCCGGATCGGCTGTTCGAGGACATCGAGCGGGCGCTGCGGGATTTTCGCGGCGAGGCTCGCGACGATGTCAGCATGGTCGAGGTCAGTCTGCTGGAGCCTGAGCAGGTTCATCCGCCGGCGCCCATGTATTCCGACAGCGGCCAATTGAGCCCGCTGGACTGGTCGGTAAGCTTCGAATTCCGTGGCGCTACGCTCAGGCGTTACAACCCGTTGCCCTACCTGCTGCAGTTGCTGTTGGAAGTGCACGGCCTGCGCACGCAAAGCGGCGCGCTGTACAGTGTGCTCGCGGAGTTGTATTCCAATGCGTTGGAGCACGGGGTGCTGGGGCTCGATTCCAGCCTCAAGCGCGATGCCGCAGGGTTCGCCCGCTATTATGAACAGCGCAACGCGCGTCTGGAGATCTTGCAGGACGGCTATGTGCGTGTGCATTTGCAGGTCAGGCCGCAAGGCGCGGGCGGCTGTCTGGTCATTCGTGTCGATGACAGCGGCAAGGGATTTGATGTGGCGCGGGTGATGGAGCGACCGCTGGACGGTGTCCGTTTGTCGGGGCGTGGTGTCAGCTTGGTCCGGCAATTGGGGCGCAACGCCCGTTGGTCGGACGAAGGTCGTAGTGCCCACGTGGAGTTTTTCTGGGAGGTTGAGGCATAATCCGCGCAATTCTTGATCAAGGAGTGAACAAGTGGCAGATAAACAAGTTGATCGCGAGGTACTCGATACCTTGCGCGAAGTGATGGAAGACAGTTATCCGGACCTGCTGGATACCTTCCTGAGCGATTCCGAAAGCCGTTTGCATGAGCTGCAAAAGACCGCTGACGCCAGGGTTCTTTCGGAGGTTGCGCACAGCTTCAAGGGCAGCGCCAGCAATATGGGGGCTGTTCGACTGGCAGCGCTTTGCCAGGAGCTTGAATCGGACGCAAAAAACAAGAGCCCGGCAGAAAACGTCAAACTGGTTGCTGAAATCAGCGGCGAATTTGCCAATGTGCGCCCTGTTTACGAAAACGAACGACAGCACATCCACCTCCACTGATTCTTCCGTTCGGCGCTTTTCTCAAGTGTGGGGCAAATATGGCCCGGTGCTTGCTAATAACTCCATAACTGTACCTACGATCCCAGTGCAGCGGAGACCGTTTCATGCCTGCGACCCCCAACATTCTTCTTCAGAACGCCGCCCAGGCCAAGGCTCAGGCCGCGTCTGCCAAATCGTCGGCAATGGCCGCAGACGCTGGGGACAAGGCTACAAGCTTCGCCAAAGTGTTCGCCGATCAGGGCTCGAACAAGCCTGCGGTCTCTGCTGATAATTCGGTGAAATCGGCGCGCGACAAGGTTGCCGATACCGGTGGCAAAAAGGACGCCGGCACCGATCAGTCTGCCGCTCCCGAGCCGGCGGTTGCCGATAGCGGCAAGGCGTTGCCTGCTGATACAGCGGCATCGAGCAACGACAAGGCTGCCAGCGACGATGGCGCACAGACGCCGGTAGCCGACGCCACTGTCGGTGACGCCGCAGTGGTTGACCCGGCCCTGGATCCGGCGTTGGCTGCCATCGTGCAGCCGACCGTGACGGCGCCCGTCGTAGCGGGTCCAGCGGCCGCACCGGCCCAGGACGAAACTCCGGAAGTTGCCGTGCTGGCGAGTATGGTCAAAGACCCGGCGGCCAGCGCCGACAGCGATTTCGACCCTTCGGCCGATCCGCTTGATTCGCTGCCTGCCGTGCGGATGGCGATGGAGCAGGGTGGTCATATTTCCGCCGCTAGCCAGGCTCAGCCCAAAGCTGCGCCAGCACAGGCCGATGGTGAATTGACCTCGGCGCAGACTTTTGCCGCGGGCATGGCGAGCATGCTCGACGTGCAGACCGACAAGGACAGCACCAGTCAGGGCGGTGACAAAGCTTTCAGCGGGCTGCTCGATGACGGCCTCAAAGACCTCAAGTCCGCCACCAGCGATACCCGCGTCGATGACTTCGCTAACCGTCTGGCGGCGCTGACCCAGGCCGCTACACCGAAGACCGCGAACGCTGTGCCGGTCAATCAGCCGATTGCCATGCATCAGAGCGGCTGGACCGAAGAAGTGGTCAATCGCGTCATGTATCTGTCGAGCGTCAATCTCAAGGCGGCGGACATTCAGTTGCAGCCGGCCGAATTGGGTCGTCTGGATATCCGCGTGAACATGGTCCCGGACCAGCAAACCCAAGTGACGTTCATGAGTGCGCACCCGAGTGTGCGTGAAGCGCTCGATGGGCAGATGCATCGCCTGCGTGAGATGTTCAACCAGCAGGGCATGGGCCAGGTCGACGTCAACGTCTCCGACCAGAGCCGTGGCTGGCAGGGTCAGCAAGGTCAGGAACAGGCGCAACAAGGCCAGAGCGGGCGCACCAGCGCTGGCGGTGGTCGACTGGATTCGGCAGATGAAGAATTGGCAGCCGCCGCTGTTGCTGAAGCAGCCGTTCAAACCACCAGCGTGATCGGTACCAGCGCAGTCGATTATTACGCCTGATAAAGCACTGATCGCCCTTGTGGGAGCGAGCCTGCTCGCGAATGCGGTTTAACATTCAACTTTTATGTCGACTGTTACATCGCTTTCGCGAGCAGGCTCGCTCCCACAGTTGTTTTATGGTGCCCGTCCTCCCCTCCAACACTTCTGGCATAACACTTGCTCTTGCCTTGCCGTGCGACTGTGAAAACCCGAATAGTGACGGATTATTGGCATGGCGAAGAGCGAAACAGCAGCAGTAAAAGACCCCGCAACCAAAGGCAAACTCAAGCTGATCATCGTGATCGTGCTGGCGTTGTTGTTGGCCATTGGTGCGTCCGTGGGGGCGACCTGGTTCTTCATGCACAGCGCTCAGAGCAAGCCTGCCGATGCCGCCCAAGCAGCGCCGGTCGGCAAGCAGCCGGCGATTTTCGAACCTATGGCCCCCGCCTTTGTCGCCAACTACAACCAGAACGGCCGTCAGCGCTACATGCAGGTGAGCATCACCATGCTGGCGCGTAACCAGGCCGACCTGGAAGCGCTGAAAGTGCACATGCCGGTGATCCGCAACAACCTGGTAATGCTCTTCTCCGGTCAGGACTTCGCCACCTTGGCGACCCCGGTCGGCCAGGAAATGTTGCGCCAGAAGGCCACCGCCAGCGTCCAGGAAGTGGCGCAGAAAGAGCTGGGCAAAGTGGTGATCGAACAGTTGCTTTTCACTAATTTCGTACTGCAGTAGGAACACGACATGGCCGTGCAGGATCTGCTGTCCCAGGATGAAATCGATGCGCTGTTGCATGGCGTCGACGATGGTCTGGTACAGACCGATAACGCTGCCGAACCCGGCAGTGTCAAAAGCTACGACCTGACCAGCCAGGATCGCATCGTCCGTGGACGCATGCCGACTCTGGAAATGATCAACGAGCGTTTTGCCCGCTACACCCGCATCAGCATGTTCAACATGCTGCGCCGCTCGGCGGACGTTGCCGTCGGTGGCGTACAGGTGATGAAGTTCGGCGAATACGTGCACTCGTTGTATGTGCCGACCAGTCTCAACCTGGTCAAGATCAAACCCCTGCGCGGCACCGCGCTGTTCATCCTCGACGCCAAACTGGTGTTCAAACTGGTGGACAACTTCTTCGGCGGCGACGGCCGTCACGCCAAGATCGAAGGGCGTGAATTCACCCCGACCGAACTGCGCGTGGTGCGCATGGTGCTGGAGCAGGCCTTCGTCGATCTGAAAGAAGCCTGGCAAGCGATCATGGAAGTCAATTTCGAGTACATCAACTCGGAAGTGAACCCGGCCATGGCCAACATCGTCGGCCCGAGCGAAGCGATTGTGGTCTCCACCTTCCACATCGAACTCGATGGCGGTGGCGGCGACCTGCACGTGACCATGCCGTACTCGATGATCGAGCCGGTGCGGGAAATGCTCGACGCCGGTTTCCAGTCGGACCTCGACGATCAGGACGAGCGCTGGGTCAACGCCCTGCGCCAGGACGTGCTCGATGTCGACGTGCCGATCGGTGCCACCGTGGCCCGCCGCCAGTTGAAGTTGCGCGACATCCTGCACATGCAGCCGGGGGATGTGATCCCGGTCGAGATGCCGGACGAAATGATCATGCGCGCCAACGGCGTGCCGGCCTTCAAGGTCAAGATGGGCTCGCACAAAGGCAACCTCGCGTTGCAGGTGATCGAGCCGATCGAGCGTCGCTGAAGCGGCGCTTTTACCCCCACATTTAGCTGAATTTTTGCCCGCCGAGGACAAATGATGAACGACGATATGAACGCCCAGGACGATCAGGCACTGGCTGACGAATGGGCTGCTGCCCTGGAAGAGACCGGTGATGGTCAATCCGAAATCGACGCACTGCTGGCGGCCGATGCATCCAGTGGCTCGCGTCTGCCGATGGAAGAGTTCGGCAGCGTGCCGAAGAACAACGATCCAGTGACACTGGACGGCCCGAACCTGGACGTGATTCTCGACATCCCGGTGTCCATCTCGATGGAAGTCGGCAGCACCGACATCAACATCCGCAACCTGCTGCAACTCAACCAGGGTTCGGTGATCGAGCTCGATCGCCTGGCCGGTGAGCCGCTGGACGTGCTGGTCAACGGCACGCTGATCGCTCACGGCGAAGTAGTGGTGGTCAACGAGAAGTTCGGCATCCGCCTGACCGACGTGATCAGCCCAAGCGAACGCATCAAGAAGCTGCGCTGAGTGAAAAGGTTTCTCTGGGCTCTGCTGGCCTTGCCCCTGAGCGTGTTGGCCGCCGAACCGGTGGCTGGCCACGCCGCGCCTGCCGCTGCTACCGCACCGATGGTCAACAGTGGCGTGGCCGGGCAATTGACGCAGTTGGTGTTCGGCCTGCTGCTGGTGCTGGGGTTGATCTTCTTCCTCGCCTGGCTGTTGCGTCGGGTGCAGCAGGCAGGGCCTGCGGGCAAAGGGCAGGTGATCGAGCTGATTGGCTCGCGCGCGCTCGGCCCGCGTGACCGTCTGATGCTGGTGCAGGTCGGCAATGAGCAGATTCTGCTCGGCTTTAGCCCCGGCACCATCACCGCGCTGCACGTGCTCAAGGAACCGGTCGAGGTGCCGAGCACCAGCGAGAAAGCGACGCCGGAATTTGCCCAGCATCTGCTGAGGATTCTCGGCAAGGATCAGAAGGATAAGAAGTAATGGGTGCGCTACGCATCGTCTTGACGCTGGCCCTGATGCTGGCCGCGCCGCTGGCGTTCGCCGCCGATCCGTTGTCGATCCCGGCAATCACGCTGGGCACCAACGCCGACGGCGCGCAGGAGTATTCGGTCAGTCTGCAGATCCTGCTGATCATGACCGCGCTGAGTTTTATCCCGGCGGCGGTCATCCTGATGACCAGTTTTACGCGGATCATCATCGTCTTCTCGATCCTGCGTCAGGCCCTGGGCTTGCAGCAGACGCCGTCGAATCAGATCCTCACCGGCATGGCGCTGTTCCTGACGATGTTCATCATGGCGCCGGTGTTCGACCGGGTGAACAAAGATGCGCTGCAACCGTATCTGGCGGAGACACTCACCGCCCAGCAAGCGGTGGAAAAAGCCCAGGTGCCGATCAAGGACTTCATGCTCGCCCAGACGCGCACCAGCGATCTTGAGTTGTTCATGCGCCTGTCCAAGCGCACCGACATCGCCACCCCGGATCAGGCACCACTGACTATTCTGGTGCCGGCGTTCGTCACGTCCGAGCTGAAAACGGCGTTCCAGATCGGCTTCATGATCTTCATTCCGTTCCTGATCATCGACCTCGTCGTGGCCAGTGTGCTGATGGCGATGGGTATGATGATGCTCTCGCCGCTGATCATCTCGCTGCCTTTCAAGATCATGCTGTTCGTGCTGGTGGATGGCTGGGCGCTGATTATCGGCACCTTGGCCAGCAGTTTCGGAGGTGTCTCGCCATGACGCCGGAAGTCGCGGTCGATATCTTTCGTGAGGCGCTGTGGCTGACCACACTCATGGTCGCGATTCTGGTGGTGCCGAGCCTGTTGGTGGGCTTGCTGGTGGCGATGTTTCAGGCGGCCACGCAAATCAACGAACAGACCTTGAGCTTTCTGCCGCGTCTGCTGGTGATGCTGGTGACCCTGATCGTCGGCGGTCCGTGGATCGTGCAGACGTTCATGGAATACATCATCGAGCTGTACAAAAACATCCCGATGGTCATCGGCTAAGCCATGCAATCGCTGCTTCAGCTGACCGACACCCAGATCAGTTCCTGGGTGGCGACGTTCATGTTGCCGCTGTTTCGCGTGGCCTCGATGCTGATGGTCATGCCGGTATTCGGCACGACCCTCATCCCGCGGCGCGTGCGCCTGTATTTCGCCGTCGCAATCACCGTGGTGATTGTCCCGGGCCTGCCGCCGATGCCGGCGGTGAGTCCGCTCGATCTCAGTGGCTTGCTGCTGATTGCCGAGCAGATTCTGATCGGCGCCGTGCTCGGCTTTTCCCTGCAGCTGTTTTTCCAGGCATTTGCCGTGGCCGGGCAAATTGTCGCGATCCAGATGGGTATGGGCTTCGCCTCGATGGTCGACCCGGCCAACGGCGTTTCGGTGGCAGTGATCGGGCAGTTCTTCACCATGCTCGTGACGTTGTTGTTCCTGTCGATGAACGGCCATCTGGTGGTTTTCGAAGTCCTCACCGAGAGCTTCACCACGTTGCCGGTGGGTAGCGGGCTGATGACCGCGCATTATTGGGAGCTGGCCGGCAAACTCGGCTGGGTCTTGGGGGCTGCGTTGCTGTTGGTGCTGCCGGCAGTGACCGCGTTGCTGGTGGTCAACATCGCTTTCGGCGTAATGACCCGCGCCGCGCCGCAACTGAACATTTTCTCCATCGGTTTTCCGCTGACCCTGGTGCTCGGGCTGTTCATCGTCTGGGTCGGTCTGGCGGATATTCTCAATCAGTATCAGCCGCTGGCCACCGAGGCCTTGCAGTTGCTACGCGAACTCGCACGGGCGCGCTGAGTCATGGCAGAGAGCGAAAGCGGTCAGGACAAAACAGAAGACCCCACGGAGAAACGTAAAAAGGACTCCCGTGAGAAGGGCGAGATTGCCCGCTCCAAAGAACTCAACACCCTTGCTGTAATGATGGCCGGTTCCGGCGCGCTGCTGGTGTTCGGCGGCATGCTCGCCGAAGACCTGATGGACCTGATGCGCCTGAACTTCACCCTGTCGCGCGAAGTGATCATGGACCAGGGCTCCATGGGCGCGTTTCTCTTGCAGTCAGGGAAACTCGCTTTGGTGGCGATTCAGCCGATCATGATCACGCTGCTGCTGGCCGCGCTGATCGGGCCGATTTCCCTCGGTGGCTGGCTGTTCGCGGCTGGCTCCATGGCGCCCAAGTTCAGCCGCATGAACCCGGGAGCCGGCCTGAAGCGGATGTTCTCGATGAAGGCCATCATCGAACTGCTCAAGGCGCTGGCCAAGTTTTTGATCACCTTGTCCGTGGCCTTGATGGTGTTGGCTGCGGACGTCGATGACTTGCTGCGTATTGCCCATGAGCCACTCGAGCTGGCGATCATTCACAGTGTGGTGCTGGTCGGCTGGAGCACGCTGTGGCTGGCCTGTGGCCTGATCATCATCGCGGCGGTCGATGTCCCGGTGCAGATCTGGGAGAGCATGAAAAAGCTCAAGATGACCAAGCAGGAAGTGCGCGACGAGCACAAGGATCAGGAAGGTCGGCCGGAGGTCAAACAGCGCATCCGCCAGACCCAGCGCGAAATGTCCCAGCGACGCATGATGGCGGCCATTCCCGACGCCGATGTGGTCATCACCAACCCGACCCACTACGCCGTGGCGCTGAAATACGATTCGGAAAAGGGCGGGGCGCCGATACTGCTGGCCAAGGGCAGTGATTTCCTGGCACTGAAGATCCGCGAAATTGCCGTGGCCAATAACGTCATGCTCCTCGAATCGCCGGGGTTGGCGCGTTCGATCTACTACTCGACCGAACTCGATCAGGAAATCCCTGGTGGGCTTTACCTGGCCGTTGCCCAGGTATTGGCCTACGTCTATCAGATCCGCCAATACCACGCGGGCAAGGGTAAGCGTCCGGATCCGCTCAAGGACGACCTGCCGATCCCGCCGGACTTGCGCCGCGATTGCTGACAACATGCAGCTGCTACAGGGCCCAGAGCTTGAGCGTGTCTGCCGATTCCCCTGGATTTGCATCGTGACTATCAATGTCGAACCTTTTTTGGTTTGACTTTTTGATCTCTTCGGATTTTGGCTGGATTATTGCTTCGTCTGCGAGTGGTGTCTGGAAATAGCTATTTTTTTGACTACGCAGGGTTTGCCAGGCATGGCTAGGATACGGGGTGGGGGGATTGAGTTCCTTCGTGAGGATGCTGGGTTCGACAAGAAATAATAAGGCATGAATGAAATAATCTCGGTGACCAGTCCGCTCTTGCCGCCATTGGAGGAGTTTATTCCCTATCTTGAGCAGATATGGAAAAACAAACGGCTGACCAATAACGGTCCCTTTCACCAAGAGTTAGAGCAGGAATTAGCTCGTTACCTCGGTGTTGGGCATTTGTCGTTGTTTACCAATGGTACGCTGGCGTTGATTACTGCGCTGCAAGCGTTGCATGTGGTCGGAGAGGTTATTACCACTCCTTATTCCTTTGTTGCCACAGCCCATGCGTTGGTTTGGAATCGGCTGACTCCGGTGTTTGTAGATATTGATCCGCAGACTTTCAATATTGATCCGGAAAAAATAGAGCAGGCTATCACTGCGCAGACGACCGCTATCATGCCGTTGCATTGTTATGGTAATTCCTGCGATGTTGAGGCGATACAACGAATTGCCGATAAGCATGGCCTGCGGGTTATTTATGATGCCGCACATGCCTTTGGCGTGCAGGATAAGGGCGGCAGTATTCTACGTCATGGCAATCTCAGTGTATTAAGCCTGCATGCAACCAAAGTGTTTAATACGTTTGAAGGGGGCGCAATTATTAGCCCCGATGCGGAAACCAAGTTGCACATCGATCAGCTAAGAAACTTCGGCTTCGTCGATGAGGTCACCGTGGTGACTTGTGGCATCAACGGAAAAATGAGTGAGCTTAATTCAGCGTTCGGTCTCTTGCAGTTACAGCACATTGATCGCGCCCTCCAGCAGCGCAAGGAGATCAACAGCTTCTATCGCGCGCAACTTCAGTCAATACCAGGCATCGAACTGAAGCCGCCAACGCCATTGCAGGTATCCAACTACGCTTATTTTCCGATATTGGTGGGAGCTGAGTATCGATTGTCTCGGGACCAGCTTTATTACCTGCTGCAAGAACACAATATATTTGCGCGCCGCTATTTTTACCCGCTGATTACCGAGTTGTCGGTATATAGCGAAAAAGCTGAATTGCGTCGGCATCCGTTGACTCATGCTGAGGAGGTGGCAAAGAAAGTTATTTGCCTGCCGATTTATCCCGGGCTTGAATTGGTGGATGTTGAAAGGATTGTGTCAATTATTCGAGCCGGTTGTGAGTAGTATTTGTTTTGCTGGAAAACAGTGCGTCATTGGAATGCGCTGTTTTCTGGTCGTGGCATGATGATGCAGTGTAATCTATTAATTGATGGAGTTGCGGTATGAGTCAAGAACAATTTATTGAAAACTTCCTTTCGGCCACCGATTTTCAGACTCCGGTCGAAGTCAGTATGGACACCGAATTGATGAATCTGCCTGAATGGGATTCCCTGGCAGCACTGGGCGTTATCGTCATGTTCGACATGGAATACCAAAAAGTACTGAATGGGGATGATCTGCATAAGGCTGTCACTGTCGGTGATCTCTATAACTTGGTAGGTTAGTTGATATGCCACTTGTTACGTTGAAATCTGTGCGCTTCGCTGGAATGGCAACCTGCGTCCCAAAACGCATTGTTTCCAATCTGACTGACTGTAAACCACAACTTCGCCAGGAGCGCGAAAGGCTGGTCCGCAACATCGGTATTGAGTTTCGGCGACTAGCGCAGGAGTGGCAGTGTTTCTCCGATTTGGCTTTCGATGCCGCCGAAAAGTTGTTGGAAAGTCTGGAGTGGAAGCGTGAGGAAGTTGATGCGCTTATTGTTGTAACCCAGTCGCCAGACTACCTGGCGCCTGCCACTGCGATCATTCTTCAGGATCGCCTGGGGCTGGCTCATTCGACCCTCGCCTTTGATGTCAATCTGGGATGTTCGGGTTATCCGTTTGCCCTGCATCTGCTCGGGTCAATGATTGCTGCTGGCGGGGTGAGGAAAGGACTCGTGCTGGTCGGAGATCGTGGCGCAAGTTTGAGCGACCCTATTTTCTCTGATGCAGGAACCGCAACGGCTCTGGAGTTTTGTGCTGATGCGCCGCCGATGCATTTTGATTTGAACAGCGACGGTAGCGGTCACAAAGCAATTATATTGCCCGTCGGCGGGCACCGTGAGCCTGTCAGCATGCAGCACTTGATTCCGTTTCGTGAAGATGAAAACGATCACTGGAGGCGTGCTATCGATCTTCAGCTGGATGGCACTGCCGTATTGAGTTTCTCGACTCAGCGAATTCCTCCTGCAGTAGAAAAGATGCTTGAGTATGCGAATACATCGAAAGAAGAGGTGGATTATTTTGTTTTCCATCAGGCCAATCGGATGATCAATGAAACTATCCGGAAAAAGCTGGCTCTTCCGGTAGAGAAAGTGCCTTCCACTCTGCGCGACTTCGGTAATACCAGTGGCGCTTCTTTGCCATTGACCATGACCGTCAGGATCAACAAGCAGCTAGAAGATGGGCCTAATCGCCTATTGATGTCGGGTTTCGGTATCGGCTTGTCATGGGGCACTTGCTTGATCGACATCAATGGGGCGAAGTTTCCTGACCTGATCGAGTCCTGATATCCGTTTGCAAGTACTTGAATAATGAGTTGGAGAATACAGTGGTGAGTACCGATATCAGTTTCAATCCGTTCAGCTTGGTCGGCAAACGAGTGTTAGTGACCGGCGCAAGTTCCGGTTTGGGGCAGGCCATTGCGTTGAGCTGCGCCCGTATGGGGGCAGAGCTGATTATCACGGGCCGTGATAAGGGGCGTTTGACGAAGACTTTTGAGGACCTGCTGAGTATTTCGGATTTGCCTCATCGAATGATTGAGGCTGACCTGGTTCTTGTTGAGGGGCGCGCGGCGGTAGTGGAGGCACTTGGTTCAGAGATTCATGGTTTGGTGCATAGCGCAGGTATTTCCCGGCTTTGCCCCACTCGTATGATGAGCGAGGGGCATTTGAGAGAGCTTCACACTATCAATGTCGAGGCTCCCATGTTGCTCACCCAGAGCATATTGAAGCGCAACCTGATGGCTGTAGATGGATCAATTTTGTTTATTTCCTCTATCGCTGCCCACGTTGGCGTGGCGGGGGTTGGGGCTTACTCCGGAACTAAAGCGGCCTTGATCGCTATGTCACGGTGTCTGGCCATGGAAGTCATCAAGCGGCGTATTCGCGTCAACTGCTTGTCGCCTTCAATGGTCGAAACGCCGCTGTTTGATGCGGCAGTCAAAGTGATGAACTCTATGACTAAGCAACTTGAAGATCATCCTTTGGGCTTTGGCAAACCTGAGGATGTCGCTAACGCAGCGATCTTTATGCTCTCAAGTGCCAGTCGTTGGGTGACGGGCACAACATTAGTGATGGACGGTGGACTGACGATCAGTTAGGGGCCGAAGGAGCCAGGGCATGAAGAAGATAATCATTTTGGGTGCTGGAGGGCTCGGACGCCAGGTATTGGCTCAGCTACAGGTTGATTACTCTCACGGCATAGATTGGGTGATTGGCGGTTTTGTCGACGAGCGCGGGCCAGAGGTCGTTTCCGAATCGCTTTACTATCCCTGGTTAGGATATCCCGAACACTTTGAGCCTGGCCCAGAGCACCTGTTTGTTGTCGCTATTGGCGATCCGTCAAGCCGCCAGCGGCAGGTGAAGCTAATCCTCGATAAGGGCGCAGAGTTTGTGGCCATTCGTACTCGCTGCCAATTAGGTACACGAAGTAGTTGGGGCCCGACTTTTTTTGGTTATGACGCCAGTTGTGGTGTTGACTGCAAGATAGGTGATTTTGGCTTTATCGATCAGGAAACCATGATTGGTCACGACGTGGTGATTGGCGATTACGTTCATATCGCGCCCAGGTGTCTGCTGGCAGGCTATGTAAAGATCGAAAACGGAGTGGTGATCAATTCCGGAGCCATGATTGCTCGTGGCGTCCGTGTGGGTGAAGGTGCAGTAATTGGTATGGGGGCAGTGGTTTTTAAGGATGTCCCTGCCGGGGCGACCGTAGTGGGTAACCCGGCTCGCGTTATATTTAACAAGGCATTGTAAGAGCTCCAGGTTGTGGTTGCCTGGTCACGAATTTTTACGGGTAAGTTTATGCCGCGTCATGCTTTGGATGGAATGCACTACACCAGTCCGGAAACGCTCTCGCTTGAACGCGAAAAGCTTTTTGGGAAATTGTGGAGCTTTGTCGGTTTCAGTTCGATGGTGCACGAGCGTAACCAATTCTTCACTCGAAAGGTCGCGGGTACGCCTGTCCTCATTCAGCGTACCGAGGCCGGTATTCGTGCTTTTATCAATGAGTGTCCGCATCGACTGTCGCCCATTCAGACCAGCAGCACCGGCAAACGCCCATTAGTCTGCCCTTATCACGCATGGTCTTTCGGGGCTGAGGGTGAATTTCGTGGCATGCCCAATGAAGGGCTTTATCAGTTCAGTGCGGCAGAGCGAGAGAAAATTTGCCTGAAGAAGCTTCAAGTAGCAGAAGTAGGGCAGTTACTTTTTATAAACTTTTCGGAAAAACCGATTGCGTTGACGGAACAGTTCTCCGAGGAATTTCTTGAGCAGTTGAGAGATGTATCGTCTCATTTGGACTCTCAAGTTATCTACAGTTGTCATCGCGTTCGATACAACTGGAAGTTAAGCATGGAGAACGTAAAAGACTATAATCACGTGCCTTTCGTGCACTCGAAAACGTTTATGTCAGCATTGACCAAGATGGTGAAGGTGCTTCATGTTGTTGACTCGGAGGAGCCTTCGAAGGTGGTCCAGTTAATAGATGAAAGTGTTGCGCCAGAGCTTGGGAGTCTAAGTTATAGTTCAAAGGCCTCGATTAAGCCTTATGAGAACTGGTTTGCTTCTTTGTGTAACAAGTACGGTGATGAGCAGGCTTACTACAACTGGTTTATATACCCCAATGTAAATTTTTGTAGTGTCAAAGGTGAGCATTTTTTGCTGCAACAGTTTGACCCGGTGTCGCCAGGAGTCACCGATTACCACTTGTGGATGATGACGGCAACCCGAAAGGATGAGCGCACCGACTTTACGGCGTTGTTATCGGCGCTCATTCGTGGGGAGCGGACGGTTATCGCAGAGGATACGGTGGTCCTTGAAAGCCTGCAGGATGGGTTTGGAAAGCATTCAGGTCGATTTATGCATGGAGAATATGAAGCCCATATAGTTCAGCAGCATCTCTGGTATCGAACCCATGTGCTGGAGGAGAAGGTATGACGAACTATGTTGTATTGGGTGAAGGCTCGGCACTTGAGTGCGCCTGTGGAGTAGCGGACGATCTGGGGATGGCCTGCGTAAGGGTTGAGTTGCCTTCGGCGGATCGTTATAACTTTCAGCTTGATGATTTTTTTGCAACCTATGCGTCCGACGACACGCTGGTTTTTGTAGCGTTAGATGAGCGTGCAGTCAATTACTCTCGAAACAAATTGATTGCGCGAGTTCGTATGGCGGGCTATCGATTATTTAATTTGATATCACCCAAGGCGATAGTCGACGAGGGGGTCGTGCTGATGGGGAATGTCTATGTTGGCGCTGGTTGTAATCTCGCCGGACAAAGTGTTGTCGGTTTGGGCTGCTGGTTGGATCGCCAGGTCACTATAGATCACTCGGTGCGTTTGGGTTCATGCGTGACGCTGCAGTGTGGGGTGACTCTGGGGCGGGACGTGGTGGTTGGAAAAGGCACTACGCTTTCCACGGGAAGTTTTGCGTTGAAAGGAACAAAAATCGGCCACCATTGTGAGTGGTTATTGGGTGGGCAGTTGCCAGAAATAATTCCGGATCAATCTTTTTTTGATCGCTTGATGCCTGATGGAGCGAGAATCTTGAAAAACCATAATTAGATTTTTAGCCTGGTTTTTATACCGGTGCATCAACATGAAATTATATTTTTTTGGGAAGCGAAATGTCGAAGGGTTATAGCGAAATGATAGGTCTGGAAGTGGCAGGTAATTATCAACATCTCATAACCATTTTTCAGCAAGCGGTATCATCCTATCAAGTGAGTCCATGGTTTTGCATACCACCTGAGGCCTGCCGGATTTACCAGTCCGAAGGCGGTTTGACGCAGGTTGTATTGCTGGGTACAACCCTATTCTCTCAGCTTTTTATTAATGAAGCTGCAGGGCGGATTAAGATTGTTGGCGTGGTAGACGATTTTAAGGCAAAAGACGGCGCTGCTTTTCATGGCATTCCCATTATCAGTTCGGAGGCCATGTTGAGGTTGGCGCGCGAGCAGCGGATCATCAGTATCAACGGCTGCCGATATGACTATTCACGGCGTTATTTCAAGAATCTGACGTTGCAGCACGTCATTCCAATGTTGAACTTTGAACAGGCTCTGCGCTTGCTTTCAATTAGCCCCTGTACTGATCATCGAATTGATGACTGGGGCGGATACATCGCTTCGCATGCAGCCGAACTGATCGCTCTCAGTCATCGTTTGGATGACGATTATTCTCGCTTTACTTTGTTTAGCGTTTTACTCAGTCATCTGACCTGTAACCCTGAGTGGATTTTGAATGCGGCGAAACCGTACCTGACTTTATATTTTCGATCGGGCTTATGGCTACCCAGCCAGGGCGAACGCTTTGCTGATTGCGGTGCCTCGATAGCTGAATCCACTAAAGCTTTTATCGACGCGACAGATGGCGTCTTCAAGAAAATATGGATGATTGAGCCCGATGAGGTCAATCAGCGGACAATTGCATCTTTTATCACGGATTATTCGGGGCCCCCTGTCACGGGCGAAAAAGCTGTCATTGAGTTGTTGGGGGTCGCACTGGGTAGCGAGGATGGAGAAATGCCGTTCTTGCATGAGGGTGGGCATGGTGGTCATCTTTTGGCAGCCCCTACAGATCAAGCAATTTGCAGGAATGTTGCGGTTCGACGATTGGACGGTCTGCTGGATGATTCGCCTACGTTGATCAAAATGGATATCGAGGGCGCAGAACTCGAGACCTTGAAAGGGGCGCAGGAACATATTCTTCATGGGCGCCCAAAAATGGCGATCTCGGCCTATCACAGAGCTTCTGACTTGTTGGACATTTCCAAATACGTTGAAGGGTTGCGTGGTGATTATAAAATAGGCATTCGCCACCATACTGAAGAGCGCTGGGACACCTGCCTTTATTTTTATTAAGGTGCTTGGGAAGGGATGGTGATTTAAGTGCTGCCTTGCTGCAATCTAATGCGTAAGTTTTGATTGTGGCAAGCGTCGGCTGTAACTGATTACAGTATGTTGGTGTTAGAAATAAAGAAGGTTTATATGAACGACAAGCCACTGGTTAGTGTGGTTATTCCTGCCTACAAAACCATGTATTTTGACGCGGCACTGGCCAGTGCTTGTCGACAAACCTATGAACCTTTGGAAATTGTAGTTTGTGATGATTCGCGCACCGATATAATCAGTGCGTTGGTACGCCAGTATCAGAAGTCTTCGGGAGTTTCTATTCGTTATGAATTTAACGAACAGGTGCGCGGAGAGCTTTTCAATGCGATTGAATGTATAAAACTTGCCAGCGGCAAATACATAAAGTTTCTCCATGATGATGATGTCCTGCATCCCGACTGTGTGGCTGAACTCGTCGCCGCCATGGAGGGTGACTCTTCTGTTTCTATCGCTTCTTCGCGCCGGCGGCTGGTGGATTGTGAGGGGGAACAACTGCCGGATGTTATTGCTACGGCGCTGCCCTTTTCGACCGATGTCGTGATCAATGGCGCGGAGCTGACGTCGTTCCTCGGTGAGCACACTATCAACTTCATTGGTGAACCGAGTTGCGTACTCTGTCGTCGTGAAGATCTCTTGGCCTTGGGTGACGATTTAATGTCGCTCAACGGTTGTCTGATTTACTGGTTTGGCGACCTGGCGATGTATGTGAAGCTCTTGCAAAAGGGCAACCTGGCTTTGCTTAAACAACCATTGGCAGATTTTCGTGTGTCTGTTGAGCAGGGTAGTCAACTGGGGCGCGATCAGCCTGGCATTGGCAATAACGGTCGTGCCGACTTCAGGCGCAGTCTTCGAGAGTTAGGCTGGAGTCAGGAAGGTCCTGAAAATTGCCTGGTATCGGTTTCTCCAATGGATGGCGAGCGGGTATTCGAAAAAGTAGACATCCTGGATCTGCTGGAGCAAAGCCACGCCAAGCAGGTATCGGCGGAACAACAACGGCGCTGGATGGCTGCACGGGTGCCAAGCCAGATTCAGCACCAACTGATTGATAGTTACCTGCAGGCTAACGGTGGCGGCCCGTTGATCGGGGTGATTGTATTGGATCTGTCGGGTGAGCCTCAGGCGTTGAAGCGCACCTTGGAGAGTCTGGCGGGTGAGCGCAATTTTTATGACGCGCTGAAAGTGCTGGTGCTGACGCCTGAAGAACCTCCAGAGACCTCCACAGATGAGGTGGTGCAGTTCCTGCCCTTGCAGTCGGACTACGTCGCGCAAATCAATCAATTATTGCGGGCAGGGGAGTTCGAGTGGTGTCTGTTGGTCAAGGCGGGAGATGAATTCACCCGTAGCGGCTTGCTGATTGCCGGACTGGAACTGTTGCCCGATCCCGATTGCCGGGCGGTTTTTTGTGACGGCGTTCTCCGTCAGGGCAATGGCGAGATGGGTATCGCGTTGCGGCCGGACTTTAATCTGGATTATTTACTGAGCTTGCCGACGGCCATGGCTCACAACTGGATATTCAGGCGTGGGGTGGTATTGGACGCCGGTGGTTTCGACGCGGCTTACACAGAGGCGCTGGAGCTCGAGCTGATTTTACGTTTGATCAATCAGGGCGGGACCTCGGGTTTTGGGCATATATCCGAACCCTTGCTGATCAATCAGGCAGTAGTGTTGCGCGAAAACGACGGGGAGCGGCGCGCGATTGCCGAGCATCTTCAGCAGCGTGGGTATCAACAGGCGCTGATCAATAGCTCGCAGCCGGGTCACTACCAGATTGATTATGGTCATGAGTCCAAGCCGTTGGTCTCAATCGTGCTGGTGCTGAACGATGAGTTGGCAGGGCTGCAGCGTTGTATTTTCAGTGTCCTGGAACAAACGCTCTACCCGTATTACGAAATACTGATCGTCGACAATGCGAGTCAGACGGACGAGGCTCGGCAGTGGCTGCAAGCGATCGAAGAGATGTCGGAAAATCGCATTCGCGTACTTGGATTGACGCACGCGGTGGACCGTTCGACAGCGAATAATATCGGTGCGCAATATGCCGAAGGCGAATACCTGCTGTTTCTACGTACCTTCACCGCCGTTCTCCAGGGGCAGTGGCTTGGTGAGTTGCTGAACCATGCGCAGCGTCAGGAAGTGGGGATTGTCGGGGCGAAAACCGTTTCCAGCGACAGTCAGATTACCGATGCCGGGTTGATCCTCGGCTTGCAGGGCGCAGCGGCACCGGCATTTGCTGGTGAAAAGATTGATTCTGCCGGGTACATGCACCGTTTGCTGGTTGATCAGAGTTGCGGCGCCGTTTCCGATGCCTGTTTGATGGTTCGCAAAACGCTGTTCGATGGCGTCGGCGGGTTTGATACAGAGCAGTTTCCAGAGTTGGGTGCGGACGTGGATTTGTGCCTGCGACTCGGTGAGCATGGCTATCTGACTGTCTGGACGCCTCGCTCGCTACTCATGCATAGCGTGCAGGCCGAGCCGCTAGGAGAAAAGGTCGAGGATGCTTTATACGAACGTTGGCTCCCTGTTCTCGCCCGCGACCCGGCTTACAATCTCAATTTTTCATTGATGCAGAGCAGTGCCTTCCAGTTCGCCGACCCTCAGCTGTGCTGGCGTCCGCTGGTCTGGCGACCCTCGCCGACAGTGTTGGTACACCCCGCCGATCGTTACGAGTGTGGTCAGTATCGGGTGATCCAGCCGTTCAATGCGCAGAAGAAGGCCGGTTTGATCGACGGGGTAATGTCAGGAGTGTTGCTGCCGGTGACTGAAATAGAACGCCTTGCACCCGATGCAATCGTCCTGCAACGGCAGATCGGTGAAGAGCAGCTCAATACTCTGCGTCGCATGCAGAAATTTTCCGGAGCCTTCAAGGTCTTCGAACTGGATGACTACCTGCCTAACCTGCCGCTAAAAAGCATCTATCGTGAGCAGCAGCCCAAGGATATTGTGCGCAGCTTGCGTCGTGCCTTGTCGTATGTGGATCGCTTTGTAGTGTCGACCGAGCCATTGGCCGAGGCGTTAAAAGACTTCCATCCTGATATCAAGGTGATGAAAAACCGCCTTGATCCAGATTGGTGGAGTGAGTTACCGGTCAGTCAGCGTCGAACCAGCGCCAAGCCGCGAGTAGGTTGGGCGGGCGGGATAGGTCATAAGGGTGATCTGGAAATGATCAGCGATGTGGTCAAGGCTCTGGCGCATGAAGTCGACTGGGTTTTCTTCGGCATGTGTCCGGACAAGCTTCGGCCCTATGTGAAGGAATTTCATAGCGGGGTCGAAATCAGTCTTTACCCGGCCGCGCTGGCCAGGCTGAATCTGGATCTGGCGGTGGCGCCGGTGGAGCAGAATCTATTCAACGAATGCAAAAGCAATCTGCGCTTGCTGGAGTATGGGGCGTGCGGCTTCCCGGTAGTGTGCAGTTCTCTGGTCTGCTACCAGGGTGATCTGCCGGTTACTCGAGTGAAAAATCGCTTTAAAGACTGGGTCGAGGCCATTCGCATGCATCTGGCTGATCTGGATGCCACGGCGCTTGCTGGCGATGCCTTGCGTGAAGTGGTCCGGCGCGACTGGATGCTCAACGACGATGCGCTGGCATCGTGGCGTAAGGTCTGGCTGCCTGATTGAGGCAAGTTGAGGAGGGCCAAGATACAGTCCTCGGCCATGCTCGCTCGCGACGACACCTGGACATTCAACATTGATATGAGTTGATACTGCCGGAGAGAAAAAAGTGACAGATCTGTGACAGATCCATTCATTGCACCTTGTCATCGAAACCGCTGATTCTTTTCTGGTCAGCGGTTTTTTTTTTTGGGGGGGGGGGGGGTATTGAGTCGACGTTGTTTGTTCGGCGTTTGCAGCTTGTGAAAACTGCCACCACTCGTCGGAATAGACTCCCTACCTGTAATTTCTGACAGTAGCCAACCCTCCCTGTCGCGGGTGTAAATAAAACTATCCGCCCCAGCCGCGATAGGAGTCTGCCCCCATGACCAGCCAAACCCCCAACTCCCCGGACAGCAGCGCGTTGAACCTGCGCGAACAAAAGATCTCCAACGGCGCCAGTGTGCTGGATGTGACGACGCTGCCCAGCGACGCGCGCACCCGGATCGCCAGGTGGCCGCAGATTGCCGTCGGGCAGAAGCTCTGGCTAAGTTACGCCGGCACCAACGCGGATGACACGCCTTATGCCGCGCAGACCTATGACGCGACGCCCGTTCCCATCGAAGGCCTGCCTGGCGGGATGTACCCGAATGCGCCGGTGGCCCAGTTGCGCGGCTTGAAGGACGGCTCGACCCTGCGCATCGAGTTCAAGGTCACCTTCGATGGCAGTACGGATGAAAGCACGGCGGTCCTGTTCCCGATCCGTATATACACGGTCAAGGCGCTGGTGGCGCTCAAGCCCGAGATCACCTCGGTCAAGGACAGCAAGGGGGTGGAGATTCCCGATGGTCACACCACGGTGGACACCACCGTGAAGCTGGCCGGCACGGCGACGGCCAACACGAAGGTGGAGATCCTTGACGGCACGACCTCCAAGGGTCAGGTGGATGTCGATGGCAACGGCATCTGGACGCGGGATGTCACGGGGCTGGCCGTGACCAGCCACAGCTTCACGGCCAAGGGGCTCTATGCCAGTAACCCGGTGTCCACGGTGCGGAGGGTGGTGGTGTTGGCGGCGCTGACGCCGGCGATCAACTCGGTCAAGGACAGCAAGGGAGTGGAGATTCCCGATGGTCACACCACGGTGGACACCACCGTGAAGCTGGCCGGCACGGCGACGGCCAACACGAAGGTGGAGATCCTTGACGGCACGACCTCCAAGGGCCAGGCGGATGTCGATGGCAACGGCATGTGGACGCGGGATGTGACGGGGCTGGCCGTGACCAGCCACAGCTTCACGGCCAAGGGGCTCTATGCCAGTAACCCGGTGTCCACGGTGCGGAGGGTGGTGGTGGCACATCCGTTGGCGATTTCTCAATCACAGATGAATCTGAAGGGATTCAAGCTCATCCAGAGTTATGGGTGGGCTACCCCCGGTGAGGTTATTGGCAACACAGAAACGCGTGTGCCGACGGGGGGTGTCCCTCCATATATTTTTACCCCGGAAAACAGCACCTTCGCGTCCGTGAGCACAGATGGGAAAGTTATAGGGCTAAAGAATGGCAGCACCAACATCATTGTTAGCGACGCATCGAAGAACAGAGTGTCTTACCAGGTGGTGGTTTCCAACGTCTACAGGTTAATCACATCAAGTTCGGCGATGACGCCGGCTGAGGCGAATACGTGGGCTCTGAACCAAGGGGGGCGCGCGGTGAGGATGGACGGTCTTGCCTTGAACTATAATTTTTCCGTTTTAGCACAAATGTTCCCTACCGAAGGAGCGTCCGGCGGACGGTGGCACGTGCCCTATGAGGGTGTGCCTCCGGGCGTAAGATTTTATTGGCGGCGCTATGCTGATGAAGTCGTGGCGACCGGTTACCCGATCTCCGATTTGCCCACAAACCGGCAGTTCGCGTTCACCTTGGTCCCGGTGTAAGCAGCCGGGGCCCGGAAGCGCCCGTGATGAGGAAATTGGGTCTCTAGTCTCACCGGATTCACCAAATGCCCGATGCACCGCATCGGGTTTTTTGTATTCGTGCGCCAGGCATGGCGCTGTCCGGCCTACTGCGGTGGACGACGAGGTGGAGGGACCATACCGGAATTGCAGACATTGAATCTGCGACAAAGCATGGAACGCTGATGCACCCGTTAAAAGCAAAAGATCGCAGCCTTCTGCAGCTCCTACAAGAGGCGTAAATCCATTTAGGAACTGCCGAAAGCTTGGATCTTTTTATGCCAGCGCAAAAGTTGGAAAGCTTCTTGCAGTAGCCGCCGTACGTCCGCTCTGGGCGTCAAAAGTTTGCTTTAAAGGAACGGGGAAAACCGGTGGATCGCTCTCAGTTACTCAACAGTGCTCGCTCAAACGTTGCCGACCTCAGTCGAGGCAATCTGGGCGTGCCGTTGTTGCTGTTGGTCATGTTGGCAATGATGATGTTGCCGATTCCACCGTTCCTGCTGGACGTGTTTTTCACCTTCAACATTGCCTTGTCCATCGTCGTGCTGCTGGTGTGCGTTTACGCCCTGCGGCCACTGGATTTTGCGGTGTTCCCGACCATCCTGCTGGTGGCGACGCTGATGCGGCTGGCGTTGAACGTGGCGTCGACGCGGGTGGTGATGCTCCACGGTCAGGACGGCCACGCCGCCGCCGGTAAGGTGATCCAGGCCTTCGGTGAGGTGGTGATCGGCGGTAACTACGTGGTCGGTATCGTGGTTTTCGCGATTTTGATGATCATCAACTTTGTCGTGGTGACCAAGGGTGCCGGGCGGATTTCCGAGGTGAGCGCACGTTTCACCCTCGATGCGATGCCCGGCAAACAAATGGCGATCGACGCCGACCTCAACGCCGGTCTGATCGACCAGAACCAGGCCAAGTCGCGCCGTCAGGAAGTCGCCCAAGAGGCCGAGTTCTACGGTTCCATGGACGGTGCGAGCAAATTCGTCCGTGGTGACGCCATCGCCGGCCTGCTGATTCTGTTCATCAACCTCATCGGCGGTATGGCCGTCGGTATCTTCCAGCACAACATGAGCTTCGGTGACGCTGGCCGGGTTTACGCCTTGCTGACCATCGGTGACGGTTTGGTGGCGCAATTGCCATCACTGTTGTTATCAACAGCGGCGGCGATCATGGTGACCCGTGCTTCCGGTTCGGAAGACATGGGCAAGCAGATCAACCGCCAAATGTTCGCCTCGCCCAAAGCGCTGGCAGTGGCTGCCGGTCTGATGGCGGTCATGGGCCTGGTGCCGGGCATGCCGCACTTCTCGTTCCTGAGCATGGCCGCACTGGCTGGCGGCGCCGCGTACCTGTTCTGGAAAAAACAGAACGTGGCCAAAGTCGTCGCGCTGGAAGAGGTCAAGCGTCAGCAGGAATTGCTGCCATCGCCGGCCCGCGCCATGGAAACCAAAGAGCTTGGCTGGGACGACGTGACCCCGATCGACATGATCGGCCTGGAAGTCGGCTATCGCCTGATCCCGCTGGTGGATCGCAATCAGGGCGGGCAATTGCTGGCGCGGATCAAGGGCGTGCGCAAGAAGCTGTCGCAGGATCTGGGCTTCCTGATGCCCACTGTGCACATTCGTGACAACCTCGATCTGGCCCCGAGCGCGTACCGCCTGACCTTGATGGGGGTGATCCTGGCCGAGGCCGAGATTTACCCGGATCGCGAACTGGCGATCAACCCCGGTCAGGTCTACGGCGCGCTCAACGGTATCAACGCCAAAGATCCGGCTTTCGGTCTGGAAGCGGTGTGGATCGAAATCAGCCAGCGCGCGCAGGCACAATCGCTGGGTTATACCGTTGTGGATGCGAGCACCGTGGTCGCGACGCACTTGAACCAGATTCTGTACAAGCACTCCAGCGAGCTGATCGGCCACGAGGAAGTGCAGCAACTCATGCAATTGCTGGCCAAAAGCTCGCCAAAACTGGCGGAAGAGCTGGTGCCGGGCGTGGTTTCGTTGTCGCAGTTGCTCAAGGTGCTGCAAGCGTTGCTGGCCGAGCATGTGCCGGTACGCGATATCCGCAGCATTGCCGAAGCCATCGCCAACAACGCCGCGAAGAGTCAAGATACCGCCGCGTTGGTGGCTGCTGTGCGGGTCGGCGTATCTCGCGCAATCGTCCAAAGCATTGTAGGCACGGAGTCTGAGCTACCTGTTATCACTCTGGAGCCAAGGTTGGAACAGATATTGCTCAATAGTCTGCAGAAGGCAGGACAAGGCTCGGAAGAGGGCGTTCTGCTGGAGCCAAGCATGGCCGAGAAGCTGCAGCGTTCGCTGATCGAAGCGGCGCAGCGGCAGGAAATGCAAGGTCAGCCGGTCATCCTCTTGGTAGCCGGCCCGATCCGCGCGATGCTCTCGCGCTTTGGCCGCCTGGCAGTCCCTGGATTGCACGTGCTGGCCTACCAGGAAATACCGGACAACAAGCAAGTGACGATCGTTGCGACAGTAGGGCCCAACGGCTGAGGTAGTGGTTTATGCAAGTTAAGCGTTTTTTCGCCGCCGATATGCGTCAGGCCATGAAGCTGGTTCGTGATGAGCTGGGCGCTGATGCCGCCATCATTGGCAACCGCCGCATTGCCGGCGGCGTCGAACTGACGGCGGCGCTGGATTACAAGTTGTCGGCGCTCGCGCCACGGGTTCCGAACATGGAACTCGAAGACGAGCTGCGCAAGACCCAGTCGCGCATCGTCACCGCCCAGGCCGAATTGAGTCTGCGGGGCGAAGCCGACGGCGACACCAATCGCCAGCTGTTCGCCGGTTTGCCAATGACGGCCGGCCTGCCGCTGACCGCTGCCGAACCGTTGAGCGAGCCGACTTACGCGGCCCCGGCGCGTCCGGCCCCGGCACCTGCGCAATCGTCAGGCGGGATTGATCCGCGTGCACTGGATTCGATGCGTTTTGAATTGAACAGCCTGCGCGAGCTGATGGAAGTTCAGCTCGGCACCCTCGCCTGGAACCAGCTGCAAGGCAGCCGCCCGGCGCAAGCCAACCTGTATCGCCGTCTGCAACGGATCGGCCTGTCCGGCCCGTTGTCGCGCGACCTGCTGGCGATGATCACCGATATCGAAGAACCTCGTCAGGCCTGGCGCATGCTGCTGGCGCACCTGGCGCGGATGATTGCCGTACCGGAAGTCGAGCCACTGGAAGAGGGCGGTGTGATTGCCATGGTCGGCCCTGCCGGCATGGGCAAGACCACCACGCTTGCCAAGCTTGCTGCCCGCTACGTGCTCAAGTACGGCGCGCAGAATGTCGCGCTGGTGAGCATGGACAGCTTCCGCATCGGCGCTCAGGAACAACTGAAGACCCTGGGCCGGATTCTCAACGTGCCGGTAACGCACGTCGATCCGGGTCAGTCGCTGGTGCAGGCCCTGGACCCGCTGCTGCGCAAACGCGTGGTGCTGATCGATACCGCCGGCCTGCAGGCCAGCGATCCGGCACTGCGTATGCAGCTCGAAAGTCTGGCCGGGCGTGGCATCCGTTCAAAAAATTATCTCGTGCTGGCAACCACCAGCCAGAAACAGGTTCTAACCGCCGCTTATCACAGTTACAAGCGTTGCGGGCTCGCCGGGTGCATCCTGACTAAACTGGATGAAACGGCCAGCCTCGGCGAAGTGTTGAGCCTGGCGATCAGTCATGAATTGCCGGTCGCGTATCTGACCGATGGCCCGCGGATTCCGGATGATTTGCATCTGCCGCGCCGTCATCAACTGGTCAGCCGCGCCGTCAGCGTGCAAATGCAGGAAGAACCCAGCGAAGAAGCCATGGCTGACATGTTCGCTGATATCTATCACAGCCCGACCAAGCAGGTAGGCTGAGGTAATCATGAACAATTTTTGTACCTACATCGATGGTCTGCCATGCATTGTTCCGTTTGTGAACGCGCAGCCAGTAATGTGGCCTCCGTCTATGCAAGACAAGGTAAAGAAATAACATGGGCAGCATGCATCCCGTACAGGTTATCGCGGTGACTGGCGGCAAAGGTGGCGTCGGCAAGACTAACGTGTCAGTGAACTTGTCTCTGGCGCTGGCAGAGCTTGGCCGTCGGGTCATGCTGCTGGACGCCGATCTGGGACTGGCGAACGTCGACGTTCTGCTGGGTTTGACGCCCAAACGCACCTTGGCCGACGTGATCGAAGGCCGCTGCGAATTGCGCGACGTGCTGTTGCAAGGCCCGGGCGGAATTCGCATCGTGCCGGCTGCATCGGGCACTCAGAGCATGGTGCATCTGAGCCCGGCTCAGCATGCCGGTCTGATTCAGGCGTTCAGCGACATCGGCGACAATCTCGACGTACTGGTGATCGACACCGCTGCGGGCATTGGTGACTCGGTAGTCAGTTTCGTACGCGCCGCGCAAGAAGTGTTGCTGGTGGTCTGCGACGAGCCGACTTCGATTACCGACGCTTACGCGCTGATCAAGTTGCTCAACCGCGATTACGGCATGAACCGCTTCCGCGTCCTGGCCAACATGGCGCAGAGCCCGCAGGAAGGGCGCAACCTGTTCGCCAAGTTGACCAAGGTCACGGATCGCTTTCTTGACGTGGCCCTACAATACGTAGGCGCCGTGCCTTACGACGAAAGCGTGCGCAAGGCCGTGCAGAAACAACGTGCGGTCTATGAAGCCTTCCCGCGTTCCAAGTGCGCACTGGCGTTCAAGGCAATCGCACAGAAGGTCGATACCTGGCCGCTGCCTGCCAACCCGCGCGGCCACCTTGAATTCTTCGTCGAGCGCCTCGTGCAGCAAACGGCAGGGCCTGTCATATGACCGCAAGCGGTATGAACTACTACAAAAAGTCGGCACGTGATGCGCAGTACGAGTTGATCGAGCGTTATGCGCCACTGGTCAAACGCATTGCCTACCACTTGCTGGCACGGTTGCCGGCGAGTGTGCAGGTCGAGGATCTGATCCAGGCCGGGATGATCGGCCTGCTCGAAGTCTCGACCAAATATGACGCCAGCAAAGGCGCCAGTTTCGAAACGTATGCGGGCATTCGAATCCGCGGCGCGATGCTCGACGAAGTGCGCAAAGGGGACTGGGCGCCACGCTCGGTTCACCGCAATACCCGTATGGTCAGCGACGCAATTCGCTCGATTGAAGCTAAAACCGGCCGTGATGCTAAAGATCACGAAGTTGCGGCCGAACTCCAATTGAGTCTCGACGATTATTACGGGATTTTGAATGACACCCTGGGCAGCCGCTTGTTCAGTTTCGACGACCTGTTGCAGGACGGCGAACACGAAGGGCTGCACGAGGATGGCGCGAGTGCTCATCTTGAGCCGTCACGCGATCTGGAAGATGAACGCTTCCAGGCAGCGCTGGCGGACGCGATTGCCAATTTGCCGGAGCGTGAGCGACTGGTGTTGGCGCTGTACTACGACGAAGAGCTGAACCTCAAGGAGATCGGTGAAGTCCTTGGCGTCAGTGAGTCGCGGGTCAGCCAGTTACACAGCCAGTGCGCGGCCCGTTTGCGGGGGCGTTTGGGGGAGTGGCGAGCGCGCTGAAGGCAGTGTGGGGACACTGCGAACGAGGCTGGTGCGGTGATGAACGGCACCGGTCTTGCTCTGTTGTGCTCCAGACAGTCTTTGAGTGTTACGCCGGATTGAATGAAATGGCGCGTCCAGGTGCTGGGCGCGTTTAAGACTGCTTGGAGGTCGAATTGGACAAGAACATGAAAATCCTCATCGTTGATGACTTCTCAACGATGCGGCGGATCATCAAGAACCTGCTGCGCGATCTGGGGTTCACCAACACCGTCGAGGCTGACGATGGCATTACCGCCATTCCGGTTCTCAACAGCGGCAGCATCGACTTTCTGGTAACGGACTGGAACATGCCGGGCATGACCGGTATCGACCTGCTGCGTCACGTGCGCGCCGATGAAAAACTCAAGCACCTGCCAGTGCTGATGGTGACCGCTGAAGCCAAGCGCGAGCAGATCATTGAAGCAGCCCAAGCCGGTGTAAACGGCTATGTGGTGAAACCCTTCACGGCCCAGGCGTTGAAAGACAAAATCGAGAAGATTTTCGAACGCATCGGTTGAGAAACTGCGCCACGGGGGAGCTATGGACCACAAAGAATCTTCACAGGGCGATTTTGAATCGACCCTGAAAAAACATGCGGTCGAACTGGTCGAAAGCCTTGAAAAGGGCAGGTTCGGCGACGCTGTGCAATTGATCCATGAGCTCAATCAGACCCGTGACCGTGGCCTGTACCAGGAAGTTGGCAAGCTCACACGTGAACTCCACAGTGCGATCGTCAATTTCCAGATTGATCCGAACATGCCGCAGGCCGAGGAAGTGTCGCAAATTACCGACGCCACCGAACGCCTGGGCTATGTGGTCAAGCTGACGGAAGCCGCGGCCAACCGCACCATGGATCTGGTGGAAAGCGCCACGCCGGTGGTCAATGGTCTGGCTGATGAAGCCCAGGCCTTGAGTACCGATTGGGGTCGCTTCATGCGTCGTGAGGTCGGGGCCGAAGAGTTCCGCGAACTGGCGCGCCGGGTCGACGGTTTTCTGTCACGCAGCAGCACGGGCAACCGTGCGGTGTCGAGCAATCTGAACGACATCCTGCTGGCTCAGGATTACCAGGACCTCACCGGTCAGGTGATCAAACGTGTGACCCAACTGGTCACCGAAGTCGAAAGCAATTTGCTCAAACTCGTGCTCATGGCCAGTCAGGTGGACCGCTTTGCGGGCATCGAACATGACCGTGCGGCGATGCTCGCTGAAAAAGATCCACAAAAACATCTCTCGCAGGGTGAAGGTCCGCAGATTCATGCCGATAAACGAGAAGACGTTGTGTCCGGTCAGGACGATGTGGACGATTTGCTATCCAGCCTTGGATTTTGAGTTTTAGGTTTTTAGACCTGTAGGAGCACCCCCTTAATGAGCTTCGGCGCCGATGAAGAGATCCTTCAGGATTTCCTGGTTGAGGCCGGCGAGATTCTTGAGCAGCTGTCAGAACAATTGGTCGAGCTGGAAAGCCGTCCGGATGATGCTGATCTGCTCAACGCAATTTTTCGCGGTTTCCACACTGTAAAAGGGGGCGCCGGCTTCCTTCAGCTCAATGAGCTGGTTGAGTGCTGTCACATCGCCGAAAACGTGTTCGACATCCTGCGAAAGGGTGAGCGTCGCGTTGATTCAGAACTGATGGACGTTGTGCTTGAAGCGCTGGATGCGGTGAACGGCATGTTCACCGAAGTGCGCGAGCGCAGCCCGATTACGGCGGCTACGCCTGAGCTGCTGGCCGCCCTGGCGCGTCTGGCCGAACCGCAATCGGCTGAAGCCGAAGCGGTTGAAGAAGTCGTTGAGGCACCGGTTGCCGAAAGCGATTCGGGCGACATCACCGATAACGAATTTGAACAGTTGCTGGACTCGCTGAACGCCGTCAAGGCTCAGGCCGAAGCCCCGGCGGCTGCCGCTGCGCCTGCTGCAACTGAAGCGGCCAGCGATGAAATCACCGATGCCGAGTTCGAGTCGTTGCTCGATCAACTGCACGGCAAAGGCCAGTTCGCGGTTGATGCGGCGGCCCCTGCGGCGGCCCCTGCGGCACCGGCCAAGGGCGACAGCTCGGACATCACCGACGACGAATTCGAAGCGCTGCTTGATCAGTTGCACGGCAAGGGCAACTTTGCCGTTGATGCGCTGGAATCGGCGATTGCCGCGGTGCCTGCGCCTGCTGCTCCGGCAGCGGCTGCGGCCGGCAGCGATCTGATCAGCGATCTGATCAGCGATCACGAATTCGAATCGCTGCTCGACGAACTGCACGGCAAAGGCAAGTTCACTGAAGTAGGGACCGCGTCTGCCGGCAGCACTGCCGCTGTCGCAAAAACTGCCGCCAAGGCCCCGGCCGCAGCGCCCAAGCCTGCGCCGAAAGCCGAATCGCCAAAACCGGCGGCCGCTGCTGCACCGGCTCCGGCCCGTGCGCCAGCCGCGCCACCGCCGGAAAAACCGGCCAGCGAAGCCGAAACCACCGTACGGGTCGACACCGCGCGTCTCGACGAAATCATGAACATGGTCGGCGAGCTGGTGCTGGTGCGTAACCGTCTGGTGCGCCTGGGTCTGAACAGCGGCGACGAAGCCATGCAAAAGGCTGTGTCGAACCTCGACGTGGTCACGGCTGACTTGCAGACCGCGGTGATGAAAACGCGGATGCAACCGATCAAGAAGGTCTTCGGGCGCTTCCCGCGTCTGGTTCGCGATCTGGCCCGTCAGCTCAAGAAAGAAATCAATCTGGAACTGGTCGGCGAAGAAACCGACCTCGACAAAAACCTTGTCGAGGCCCTGGCCGATCCGCTGGTCCACTTGGTGCGCAACGCGGTCGACCACGGCATCGAGTCGCCGGAAGAACGCGAAGCTTCGGGCAAGGCCCGTGGCGGCAAAGTGGTGTTGGCCGCCGAGCAGGAAGGCGATCACATCCTGCTGTCGATTTCCGATGACGGCAAAGGCATGGACCCGAACGTCCTGCGCGCCATCGCGGTAAAACGCGGTGTGATGGACAAGGATGCAGCCGATCGCCTGAGCGATACCGAGTGCTACAACCTGATCTTTGCACCTGGGTTCTCGACCAAGACCGAGATCTCCGATGTGTCTGGCCGCGGTGTCGGCATGGACGTGGTGAAGACCAAGATTTCCCAGCTCAACGGTTCGATCAACATCTACTCGACCAAGGGCCAGGGCTCGAAAATCGTCATCAAGGTGCCGTTGACCTTGGCGATCATGCCGACGCTGATGGTCATGTTGGGCAATCAGGCGTTTGCGTTCCCGCTGGTCAACGTCAACGAAATCTTCCACCTCGACCTGTCGACCACCAACGTTGTCGATGGTCAGGAAGTGGTGATCGTGCGGGACAAGGCCTTGCCATTGTTCTACCTCAAGCGCTGGCTGGTCAGCTCCGCCGCTCACGAAGAGCAGCGCGAAGGCCATGTGGTGATCCTTTCGGTGGGCACCCAGCGGATCGGCTTCGTCGTCGATCAACTGGTCGGCCAGGAAGAAGTGGTCATCAAGCCATTGGGCAAAATGCTTCAGGGCACTCCGGGCATGTCCGGCGCCACCATCACTGGTGACGGCCGTATCGCGCTGATCCTTGATGTTCCGAGCATGCTCAAGCGTTACGCCGCACGGCGTATTTGAATCCGGGGCGGCGGGGCGATGATGCTCCGCTGCACCTAATGGAGTGTTTATGGCAGTCAAAGTCCTGGTGGTGGACGATTCGGGTTTTTTCCGCCGCCGCGTCTCGGAAATTCTTTCAGCGGATCCGAGCATCCAGGTTGTCGGTACGGCAACCAACGGTAAAGAGGCGATCGATCAGGCCATGGCGCTCAAGCCTGACGTGATCACCATGGACTACGAGATGCCAATGATGGACGGCATCACGGCAGTGCGGCACATCATGCAGCGCTGCCCGACCCCGGTGTTGATGTTCTCCTCGCTGACCCACGAAGGCGCCCGGGTAACCCTGGATGCGCTGGACGCCGGCGCGGTGGATTTCCTGCCGAAGAATTTCGAAGACATCTCGCGTAACCCCGAGAAGGTCAAGCAACTGCTGTGCGAAAAGGTGCATAGCATCTCGCGCAGTAATCGTCGTTTCAGTGCTTACAGCGCACCTGCGCCTGTTGCTGCTCCAGCCCCTGCGCCGACGCCGGCCCCGGCTGCATCGAGTTTCAGTAGCCAAAGCAGCCACGCCAGCAGCGCACCGGCACGCCCGGCACCTGCTCCGGCGCCGACCCGCGCGCCGGCTGCAAGTGCTTCGTCGCCGGCACCGAAACGCAAGGCCTACAAACTCGTCGCTATCGGTACATCAACAGGTGGCCCGGTTGCGCTGCAACGCGTGCTGACGCAGTTGCCGGCGAATTTCCCGGCGCCGATCGTGCTGATCCAGCACATGCCGGCGGCGTTCACCAAAGCCTTTGCCGAGCGTCTGGACAAGCTCTGCCGCATCAGCGTCAAGGAAGCCGAGGATGGCGACATCCTGCGTCCGGGCCTGGCGCTGCTGGCACCGGGTGGCAAGCAAATGATGATCGATGGCCGTGGGGCGGTGAAAATCCTGCCGGGCGACGAGCGTCTGAACTACAAGCCGTGCGTGGACATCACCTTCGGTTCTGCAGCCAAGTCGTACGGCGACAAAGTTCTGGCGGTCGTGCTGACCGGCATGGGCGCTGACGGCCGTGAAGGCGCGCGCCTGCTCAAGCAGGGCGGCAGTTCGGTGTGGGCGCAGGATGAGGCAAGCTGCGTGATCTACGGCATGCCGATGGCCATCGTCAAAGCCGACCTCGCTGATGCGGTGTACGGTCTGGACGACATCGGCAAGCACATCGTCGAGGCGTGTATCTGATGGATGTTCTAAGCCTTATCGGGATCATCATGGCGTTCGTCGCCATCATCGGCGGCAACTACCTGGAAGGTGGTCACCTCGGTGCGCTGGCCAACGGCCCGGCGGCACTGATCGTAATAGGCGGCACCATCGGTGCCGCGCTGTTGCAATCGCCGATGAGCGCGTTCAAGCGCGCGATGCAGATCCTCGCGTGGATCTTCTTTCCGCCACGCGTGGACCTGGCTGGCGGCATCGACCGCGTGGTCAACTGGAGCCTCACCGCGCGCAAGGAAGGCTTGCTCGGGCTGGAAGGGGTGGCTGACGCCGAACCTGACAACTACTCGCGCAAAGGCCTGCAACTGCTGGTCGATGGCGCCGAGCCGGAAGCCATCCGCAGCATCCTCGAGGTGGATTTTTACACTCAGGAAGCGCGCGATATCGAAGCCGCCAAAGTCTTTGAAAGCATGGGTGGCTACGCGCCAACCATCGGCATCATCGGCGCGGTGATGGGCCTGATCCACGTGATGGGCAACCTCGCCGACCCGACGCAACTGGGCAGCGGCATCGCCGTGGCGTTCGTTGCGACGATCTATGGTGTGGCCAGTGCCAACCTGATCCTGTTGCCGGTAGCGGCCAAACTGAAGTCCATCGCGTTGCGGCAGTCGCGTTATCGCGAAATGTTGTTGGAAGGGATCTTGTCGATCGCCGAAGGTGAAAACCCGCGCTCTATCGAGCTGAAGCTTCAGGGCTTCATGGATTGATGGGGGTAATGGACTATGGCTCGTCGCAGGCATCAGGAAGAACACGTTAATCACGAGCGCTGGCTCGTGTCCTACGCCGACTTCATTACGCTGCTGTTCGCTTTCTTCGTGGTGATGTACTCGATTTCGTCGATCAACGAAGGCAAGTACAAGGAAATTTCCGAAGCGCTGGTCGGGGTCTTCACCGACTCCGACCGCGCGCTCAAGCCGATCCCGATTGGCGACGAGAGACCGAAGACCGTGACCCCGGCCAAACCGCTGGTCAAGGACGCCGAGCAGGTTGACGCCGGTATCGCCGGCGCCAGCGATCCGCTGAAAAGCATTGCCGACGACATCAGCGCCGCATTCGGTGACCTGATCAGCTCCAACCAGATGACTGTGCGCGGCAATGAGTTGTGGGTCGAGATCGAACTCAACTCCAGCCTGTTGTTCGGCAGCGGTGACGCCATGCCGAGCGACATCGCCTTCAACATCATCGACAAGGTTGCAGCGATCCTCAAACCGTTCGACAACCCGATCCACGTCGAAGGTTTTACCGACGACCAGCCGATCCGCACCGCGCAGTACCCGACCAACTGGGAGCTGTCCTCGGCGCGCTCGGCGAGCATCGTGCGCATGCTGGCGATGCAGGGCGTCAATCCCGGTCGGCTGGCCTCGGTGGGCTACGGCGAATTCCAGCCAGTAGCGAATAACGCCACTGCCGAAGGCCGGGCGAAAAACCGTCGCGTGGTGCTGGTGGTGTCGCGCAATCTGGATGTGCGCCGCAGCCTGACGGGTACCGGAACCGCTCATGCGCAACCGGACGCCGCACTGAAGCGCGCTGGCACACAAACTGCACCGACCCCGGTCAAGACGCCGGGACGCGAGAGTGCCGTCAATTCTCCGTCACCCGCATTAATACGCTGAGCCATGTCTCGGCCGAGCATCTCGGTCGGGAGGAACGAACTGAATGAGAGTCTGGGCAGTCGCCAATCAAAAGGGTGGGGTCGGTAAAACCACCTCTTCCATCGCTTTAGCCGGATTGCTGGCCGAGGCGGGCAAGCGCGTGGTCGTGGTCGATCTCGACCCACACGGCTCGATGACCAGCTATTTCGGCTACGATCCCGACAGCCTGGAACACAGCAACTACGACCTGTTCCTGCACAAGGGCAGCGTGCCGCAAGGCTTGCCCGGGCAGTTGCTGCTGTCGACCAGTGACGAACGCATTTCCCTGCTGCCATCGAGCACCGCGCTGGCAACGCTCGAGCGCCAGTCGCCTGGGCAAAGTGGCCTGGGGCTGGTGATCGCCAAGAGTCTGGCGCAGTTGTGGCAGGACTTTGATTATGCAGTCATCGACAGCCCGCCGTTGCTCGGCGTGCTGATGGTCAACGCCCTCGCGGCGAGCCAGCAACTGGTGATCCCGGTACAGACCGAGCACCTGGCCGTCAAAGGGCTGGAGCGCATGGTCAACACGTTGGCGATGATCAACCGCTCACGCAAACAGGCGCTGCCGTTCAGCATCGTGCCGACGTTGTTCGACCGCCGTACTCAAGCGTCGATGAGCACCTTGCGCGTGCTGCGCGACAAATTTCCCGACGATATCTGGCAGGGCTACATCCCGGTCGATACGCGTCTGCGCGACGCCAGCCGCGCGGGTGTCACGCCTTCGCAATTCGACGGCAAGAGTCGTGGTGTGCTGGCTTACCGCGCGCTGCTCAAACATCTGTTGGCGCAACAACTTGTTGCGCAGGTGGCTTGAGATGATTTTGCCCTGTGTAGGAGCTGCCGCAGGCTGCGATCTTTTGATCGGGTTTTGTGGCGCTTCTGAAAAGATCAAAAGATCGCAGCGTTCCGCAGCTCCTACAGGGGGTTGTGTATGAATCGGCCGGTGAAGTTGACCTCCAAGCCGCAGATGGCGTTGCAGTCCTATCTGGACAGCTTGTTGGAGGAGATCCCGGACGAGTTGCCGGTGCAGGTCGCTTCCCAGCCTGAAGTGATTGAAAGCGCCGAAGCGCTGGATGAATTCCAGGCGGCGGTGCTTGAAGAGCAGGCGCGCGATGCCGAGAAAGCGGCCAGAGCTGTTGCGCCGGTCGCTGCGCCCGCCCCGGTGGCCAGGGCGCCCGTGGTGTTGCTCGAAACGGCTGAACCTGTGCGCGTGGTATCGACCCTTGCGCCGCTGCTGCAAACGCAGTTGCTGCAAGCTGTGCCTGAACCCGTCGAACCTGAGCCAGAGCCAGAAGCGCCAGCGGCCGAACCGGTTGTTCAAGCGCTCGTCACGCCGCTGGTGGAAGTGCATCTGCCGCCAAGCAACACACCGCCGCCGGTCGACACCGACGGCCGTCCGGCCTGGGCCTCCGAAGCCTTCGAATGCCTGCTGTTCGATGTCGCCGGATTGACCCTGGCCGTGCCACTGGTGTGCCTGGGCTCGATCTACTCGCTGGCCGGTCACGAGCTGACGCCGCTGTTCGGTCAGCCGGAATGGTTCCTCGGGATTCTGCCGAGCCAGGCCGGCAACCTGAAAGTTCTGGACACCGCGCGCTGGGTCATGCCGGATCGCTATCGCGATGATTTCCGTCAGGGCTTGCAGTACGTGATTTCGGTACAAGGTTACGAGTGGGGCCTGGCGGTGCATCAGGTCAGTCGTTCGTTGCGTCTTGATCCGAATGAAATCAAATGGAGAAGTCATCGGGGTCAGCGGCCATGGCTTGCCGGCACCGTGATTGAACACATGTGCGCCTTGCTCGATGTCGCAGCTCTTGCGGAGTTGATCGCCAGCGGCGGGGCAAAGCACATGCCCGGCAGTAAGCCGAACCACAAACCGACTTAACACTTACATAACAGACAAGCACCGGCATACGCATGGCGGGGCACAGAACATACACCGCCAGGGGCGGTACTTCGAGGGGCTAGGGTATGAACGACAAGGCGACGGCGGCAAAGGGTTCTGAAGATCCGATCCTGCAATGGGTGACCTTCAAGCTGGACAACGAAACCTACGGCATCAACGTGATGCGCGTTCAGGAAGTGCTGCGCTACACCGAAATCGCTCCGGTGCCGGGTGCGCCAAGCTACGTGCTGGGCATCATCAACCTGCGCGGTAACGTGGTCACCGTGATCGACACCCGTCAGCGCTTCGGCCTGAGCACCGGCGAGATCAGCGACAACACCCGTATCGTCATCATCGAAGCCGACAAGCAAGTCGTCGGCATCATGGTCGACAGCGTGGCCGAAGTGGTTTACCTGCGTCAGTCGGAAATCGAAACGGCGCCAAACGTCGGTAACGAAGAGTCGGCCAAGTTCATCCAGGGCGTATGCAACAAGAACAACGAGTTGCTGATCCTGGTCGAGCTGGACAAGATGATGAGCGAAGAAGAGTGGTCGGACCTGGAGAACATCTGATTGATTCTCGAAGTTGCGGTCATTGTCCTGTTCCTCTTCTGGGCAGGCACGCTGGCAATGTTTCTGGCGTACATCAAGGCGCAGCGGGTGATCGCTGCGCAACAGGCCGAGGGCGATGCGCTGCGTGATCAGCGCATCAAGGAACTGGCCAAGCGCGTTGACGATTATCAGAACGGAAATGTGCGCATGGGCGAAGCCCTGCACGAACTGCGTGCGGTAGTCGGTCCGTTGCCGGACAAAATCGTTCAGCTGGAACAGCGTGATCCATCCAGCCTGTCGTTCGCCCAAGCGGCGAAACTGGTGGGGATGGGCGCGAGCGTTGATGAGCTGACTCAGTCCTGTGGCTTGACCCAGGCTGAGGCGGAGTTGATGCGTAAGTTGCACAAGAGCAGCTAGAAGCTTCAAGCAGAAAGCTGCAAGAAAAGTCAAAAGATCGCAGCCTTCGGCAGCTCCTACAGGTGGGTAGATGACCCTGTAGGAGCTGCCGAAGGCTGCGATCTTTGCTTTTACGGCTTAATAATCATCGCCGCGCTCGGTGATGTCCTTCTCGACCATCGGTGCATCCGGGTCGTGTCCCTCGGGGAATTTCCCCTTCAGATTCCACGCAAACGCGATGATCTCGGCGATGGTGCGGTACAGCTCTTCGGGAATGCTGTCGCCCAATTCCATTCGCGCCAACAGTCGCACCAGTTCGGCGTTCTCATAGATCGGCACTTCACAGTCGCGGGCGATCCGCAGGATTTCTTCGGCCAGTTCGTCATCACCTTTGGCGGTGAGCGTCGGGGCGTGGTTGCCGTCGTACTTGAGGGCGATGGCCTGGCGTGGAGCGGTGGCGTCATTCATGCGGTTTCATCAACCCAGCGGTGGTCGAGACGGGTTTGATTGCCTTGTGGCGGGGTGCCGTGGTGACAGTCGATATCACCAACGTTGAGCCCACGATCCAGCAGGCGCTGGCGCAGCGCGAACAGGTTGTTTTCGATCAGGTCGGCGGTGTACGGCCGTTCGGCCCACAACTGGCCCGACAGGCTGCCGGCGATCAGTTGCGCCTGAATCTGCATCGGCCCGAGCGGCTCCATGTCGAACGCCAGATCGACGCGCCACAGTTGTTGTTTCGGCTCGCGTTCGTCGCGCCGCTCGTTCGGTTGCGGTTCTTTCTCCGGCGCTTCTTCGCGCTGGAACTTGACCTGCAACGGCACGATGTCTTGCAGGTTGCGCATGGGAATTTCCAGCTGCCAGGTGCTGAGCAGCCGCCCGTCATCGGTGACGCCAGTTTGTTCCAGGCTCGACAACTGATGGCTTTGCAAGCGCGAGATGGCAGCAGCAGCGAGGCGCAGCAAATGCTCCAGATCACCTTCGCCGTCCTGGCTTTGCAGCAAACGGTCGGGCAGCGGGAAGCTGCTGGGCAGCGGTTTGGCGCTGACCTGGCCGAGCATGCCGAGGGCGTTGCGTACGAAACTCGGCATCGCCTGCGCGAGGGTGTTGGCGGCGATGATGGCGTTGAAACTGGTGCTGCTCGGCAGGCCCGGTGTCAGTTGCGCGACCAGTTTGAGCAGATCGGCTTTCATGTCCGGTGCCAGCGTCGGGGTTTGTCCGGTCAGCAGTTTGGCTTCGAGAAACATGCCGCTGTTGGCCAAGGCCTGTGCGACGCCTTTGGCGGTGCTCAGCTGTTGCACGTTCGGCAGGCTGGCGAGCAGGCGATCTACCGCAGCGCGTAAATCTGTCGACGTTTGATCGGTGTTGGCTGGCAGGTTTTGCAGCGCGTTCAGCAAACCGGTCAATGAAGCCTGACGACCTTGCTGGCCGACCAGTTGCTGGCTCACGGCCAATTGCTCCTGACGACTGCTCAGCGGCAGGAATTTCAACGTTTGCGAATCTTCTACCAACGCCGAGAGCAGGGTGCCGATGCGCAGTGGCTGCGGGCTGTCGATGGTCAATGTGCTGCCGCTCAAGGCGGTATTGAGCAGGCTGACCATCGAACGAAACACCGTCGTTTGCCCCGGCGTTTGCGGGAGCACCTGCGAAGTCAGCACTTTGCCTTGCAGCAGGGTGCCCACGGGCAATTGCGCCGTGTCGATGCGGGTGAGGGCGGCAACGCTGCTGGCAATGGCCTGTTGTACGGTAATCGCCAGATTACCCGCAGACGGCTGAGTGATCGCCAGACTGGTGCCTTGCGCCAGCGGTAGATTGCTGGTCGCTTGCACGGTGGTCTGGCGGCCGCTGTCCAGCGTTACCTTGAGCAGCAGTTCAAACGTCTGATCCGCCTGCTTGAGCGACAACACCTCAGCCTTGGCGCTCTGGCCGGTCCCGATCAAGCCTTCGACCGGTGTCAGCAGCTTGAGCAACTCGCCGACCTGCGGGCGAACGGTCGCCGGGGTGGTCGTCGGGAGCGGGAGGATGTTCATTTCGCCTGTCATACGCGGACACAACCTGAGGAAATTGCACTCTTGAGAGTAAGGCACGACATGTATAATGCCGCCCGTCTTGCGCTTCGTTCAAAAAACATAGCAATTGTTTGACGCAGCTCTCTAGATCGAGCCGTCATTGCATTTATGCTGCATCTCTTTAACGGCCGCGCCAGAGCCGACTTGAACCGTATAAGGCCCGTGATCCCTTGACCAGTCCTGTCCTGCAAACCGTTGCCCTCGCGTGTGAACGTGATCTGAGGCTGCTCTTCGAAAATCTCGAATTGCGACTCGTCAGCGGCGATATGGTGCAGATCAGCGGCCCCAACGGCAGCGGTAAAACCAGTTTGCTGCGTTTGCTGGCCGGTTTGATGCAGCCGACCGAAGGTCAGGTCCTGCTCAATGGTCAGCCATTGACCGAGCAACGCAGTGAACTGGCGCGCAATCTGTTGTGGATCGGCCATGCCGCCGGGATCAAGGACTTGCTGACTCCGGAAGAGAACCTGTCGTGGCTCTGCGCCCTGCACCATCCCGCCGAACGCGATGCGATCTGGCAAGCACTGGCAGCGGTAGGATTGCGCGGATTCGAAGATGTTCCCTGCCACAGTCTTTCTGCCGGTCAACAACGCCGCGTGGCGCTGGCGCGTCTGTATCTCGATAGCCCGCCGCTGTGGATTCTCGATGAGCCGTTTACCGCCCTCGACAAGCAGGGCGTGGCGCAACTCGAAGAACATCTGGCCGGACACTGTGAGCGCGGCGGTCTCGTCGTATTGACCACTCACCACACCCTGAGCCGGATGCCTTCGGGTTATCGCGACATCGATTTGGGGAGCTGGGCAGTATGAGTGTGTTCGGCCTGCTGGTTGCCCGTGAATCCCGACTGCTGTTTCGCCGCCCGGCGGAGCTGGCCAATCCACTGATTTTCTTTGCCATCGTCATCGCCTTGTTCCCGCTGGCCGTCGGCCCGGAAACTCAAGTGTTGCAAAACCTGTCCCCGGGGTTAGTCTGGGTGGCGGCGCTTTTATCCGTGCTGCTCTCGCTGGACGGGCTTTTCCGCAGTGATTTCGAAGACGGCTCTCTGGAGCAGTGGGTCCTTTCGTCGCACCCGCTGCCACTTCTGGTTTTGGCCAAGGTGCTGGCACACTGGCTCTTTTCCGGGCTGGCGCTGGTTTTGCTCTCACCCTTGCTGGCGTTGATGCTCGGTTTGCCTGCTGCCTGTCTGCCGGTATTGCTGCTGTCATTGCTGCTGGGTACCCCGGTGCTGAGCTTGCTCGGCGCGGTGGGCGCGGCGCTGACTGTGGGTTTGAAGCGTGGCGGCCTGTTGCTGGCGCTGCTGATTCTGCCGTTGTACATCCCGGTGTTGATCCTCGGCAGTGGCGCCTTGCAGGCAGCCTTGCAAGGCATGCCGGCGACCGGTTATCTGCTGTGGCTTGGGAGCCTGACCGCCCTGGCGATAACCCTGACACCCTTTGCAATAGCGGCTGGCCTGAAGATCAGCGTCGGCGAATAATAATGAGGTCTGGTTAAAAATTAACCGCTTTTTTCAGGAAAGGCATGACCCAAATGCCAGCTCACACCGATGAGCGGCACCCGTGATGGATACAGTATGAACTGGACCTGGTTTCACAAGCTCGGCTCGCCCAAGTGGTTCTACGGCATCAGCAGCAAGTTTTTGCCGTGGTTGAGCATTGCAGCGTTGCTGCTGATTGGTGTCGGCGTAGTCTGGGGCCTGGCCTTCGCGCCGCCGGATTATCAGCAAGGCAACAGCTTTCGCATCATCTACATTCACGTGCCCGCCGCGATGCTCGCTCAGTCGATCTACGTGATGCTGGCGGTGTGCGGTGTGGTCGGTCTGGTGTGGAAGATGAAACTGGCCGACGTCGCCCTGCAATGCGCTGCACCGATCGGCGCGTGGATGACCGCCGTGGCGCTGGTCACCGGGGCTATCTGGGGCAAACCGACGTGGGGCTCGTGGTGGGTCTGGGATGCGCGCCTGACTTCGATGCTGATTCTGCTGTTCCTGTATTTCGGCCTGATCGCGCTGGGCAACGCGATCAGCAACCGCGACAGCGCCGCCAAGGCCTGCGCAGTGTTGGCCATCGTCGGCGTGATCAACATCCCGATCATCAAATACTCGGTGGAGTGGTGGAACACCCTGCACCAGGGCGCGACTTTCACCCTCACCGAAAAACCGGCAATGCCTGTCGAAATGTGGCTGCCGCTGCTGCTGACGGTGTTGGGTTTCTACTGCTTCTTCGGCGCCGTGTTGTTGCTGCGCATGCGCCTCGAAGTGCTCAAGCGCGAAGCCCGCGCCAGTTGGGTGAAAGAAGAAGTGCAGAACAGTCTGGAGGGCGCGCGATGAGTTTTGCTTCATTCGGCGACTTCCTCGCCATGGGCCATCATGGCCTGTATGTCTGGTCGGCCTACGGCATCTGTCTGGCGGTACTGGTCCTCAACGTCGCGGCGCCAATTGCCGCCCGCAAGCGTTATCTGCAACAAGAGGCGCGTCGTCTGCGCCGGGAGAACGGCAAGTGAATCCGCTGCGTAAAAAGCGTCTGATCATCATTCTGGCAATTCTGGTCGGGGTCGGCACTGCCGTCGGCCTGGCCTTGAGCGCGCTGCAGGAAAACATCAACCTGTTTTACACGCCAACCCAGATCGCCAATGGCGAAGCACCGCAGGGTACGCGCATTCGCGCTGGCGGCATGGTGGAGGCCGGTTCACTGCAACGCTCCCCGGACTCGCTGGACGTCAGATTCGTCGTCACCGATTTCAAGAAATCCGTGACCATCACCTATCGCGGCATCCTTCCAGACCTGTTTCGCGAAGGGCAGGGCATTGTCGCCCTCGGCAAGATCAACGCCGACGGTGTAGTCGTCGCTGATGAAGTGCTGGCCAAGCATGACGAGAAGTACATGCCGCCGGAAGTGACCAAAGCGTTGAAAGACAGCGGTCAATCCGCCCCGACCCCAGCGAAGGAGAGTTGATTGATGACTTCCGCAATCTTTATTCCCGAGCTCGGCCATCTGGCGATGATTTTGGCGCTGTGTTTTGCGCTGGTGCAGGCCGTGGTGCCATTGGTCGGTGCCTGGCGCGGTGACCGTTTCTGGATGAGTCTGGCCCAGCCGGCCGCGTGGGGGCAGTTCGCGTTTCTGCTGTTCGCCTTCGGCTGCCTGACCTACGCATTCATGGCCGATGACTTCTCCGTCGCCTATGTGGCCAACAACTCCAACAGCGCGTTGCCGTGGTATTACAAATTCAGCGCGGTGTGGGGCGCCCACGAAGGCTCGTTGCTGCTGTGGGCATTGATCCTCGGCGGCTGGACGTTCGCCGTGTCGGTGTTCTCGCGCCAGTTGCCGCAAGTGATGCTCGCCCGTGTGCTGGCAGTGATGGGCATGATCAGCACCGGTTTCCTGCTGTTCCTGATCCTCACGTCCAACCCGTTCAAACGCATCCTGCCGCAAATGCCCAGCGATGGCGCCGACCTGAATCCCTTGTTGCAAGACATCGGCCTGATTGTTCATCCGCCGATGTTGTACATGGGTTACGTCGGGTTTTCCGTGGCGTTCGCGTTCGCCATCGCGGCATTGATGGGCGGTCGCCTTGATGCGGCGTGGGCGCGCTGGTCGCGTCCCTGGACCATCGTTGCCTGGGCCTTTCTCGGTATCGGTATCACCCTCGGATCGTGGTGGGCTTACTACGAACTCGGCTGGGGCGGCTGGTGGTTCTGGGACCCGGTGGAAAACGCCTCGTTCATGCCATGGCTGGTCGGTACCGCGCTGATTCACTCGCTGGCGGTTACCGAGAAACGTGGCGTGTTTAAAAGCTGGACGGTGTTGCTGGCGATTGCCGCTTTCTCGCTGAGCCTGCTCGGTACGTTCCTGGTGCGTTCCGGTGTGCTGACTTCGGTGCATGCATTTGCGTCCGACCCGGAGCGCGGCGTGTTCATCCTGATCTTCCTGCTGTTTGTCGTCGGTGGTTCGCTGACCCTGTTTGCGTTGCGCGCACCGGTCGTAAAAAGCCAGGTCGGGTTCAACCTGTGGTCGCGTGAAACGCTGCTGCTGGGCAACAACCTGGTACTGGTCGTGGCGGCGTCAATGATCCTGCTTGGCACCTTGTATCCGCTGATTCTCGATGCCTTGAGCGGCGCCAAACTGTCGGTCGGCCCGCCGTACTTCAACGCGCTGTTCATTCCGTTGATGGCGTTGTTGATGATGGTGATGGCGGTGGGCATGCTCGTGCGCTGGAAAGACACGCCGGTGAAATGGCTGTTGAACATGCTGGCCCCGGTGCTGCTCGGCAGCGTTGCTCTGGCCGTGGTCGCCGGTATTGCTTACGGCGATTTCAATTGGGCGGTGATCGCCACCTTCCTGCTCGCCGCGTGGGTATTGCTCGCCGGTGTGCGCGACATCTTCGACAAGACGCGCCACAAAGGCCTGATCAAAGGCCTGCCAACGCTGACTCGCAGCTATTGGGGCATGCAGATCGCTCACCTCGGTATCGCCGTTTGCGCGTTGGGCGTGGTGTTGTCGAGCCAGAACAGTGCCGAGCGCGACCTGCGTCTGGCACCGGGCGAGTCGATGGATCTGGGCGGTTATCAGTTTGTGTTCGAAGGCGCCAAGCACTTCGAAGGGCCGAACTTCACGTCCGACAAAGGCACAATCCGGGTGATCCGTGACGGCAAGGAAATCAGCGTGCTGCACCCTGAGAAGCGTCTATATACGGTGCAGAATTCGGTGATGACCGAAGCCGGAATCGACGCCGGTTTCACCCGTGACCTCTACGTCGCATTGGGTGAACCGCTGGAAAACGGCGCCTGGGCGGTGCGCGTACACGTCAAACCGTTCGTGCGCTGGATCTGGTTCGGCGGCTTGCTGACAGGTTTCGGCGGGTTGCTGGCAGCGATGGATCGACGCTACCGAGTCAAGGTTAAAGCCCGTGTGCGTGAAGCGCTGGGCATGGAAGGAGCGGCTGCATGAGACGTTGGTTGATGCTGGTGCCCCTGGCGATTTTTCTGCTGGTGGCGGTATTCCTTTATCGCGGTCTGTACCTTGATCCGGCGGAACTGCCGTCGGCCATGATCAACAAGCCATTTCCGGATTTTTCCCTGCCAAACGTGCAGGGTGATAAAACCCTGACCAAAGCCGATATTCTCGGCAAACCGGCACTGGTCAACGTCTGGGGGACCTGGTGCATTTCCTGCCGGGTCGAGCATCCGGTGCTGAACAAGCTCGCCGAACGCGGAGTGGTGATCTACGGCATCAACTACAAGGACACCAACGCCGATGCCTTGAAGTGGCTGGCCGAGTTCCACAATCCTTATCAGCTCGACATCCGTGACGACGATGGCTCGCTGGGTTTGAACCTCGGTGTTTATGGCGCGCCGGAAACCTTTTTCATCGACGCCAAGGGCATCATCCGCGACAAGTATGTCGGTGTGATCGACGAGCAGGTCTGGCGCGAAAAACTCGCGGCCAAGTACCAGGCGCTGGTCGATGAGGCCAAGCCATGAAGCGCTTTTTAGCTGCCCTGGTGCTGGGTTTGAGTCTGGTCGGCGTGGCTCACGCGGCCATCGACACTTACGAGTTTGCCAAAGAAGGTGATCGCGAGCGTTTCCGCGAACTGACCAAGGAACTGCGTTGCCCCAAGTGCCAGAATCAGGACATCGCTGACTCCAATGCACCGATTGCCGCTGACCTGCGCAAAGAGATTTTCCGCATGCTGGGCGAGGGCAAGGACAATCAGCAGATCATCGACTTCATGGTCGATCGCTACGGTGATTTCGTCCGCTACAAACCCGCGCTGAACGCCAAGACCGCGCTGCTGTGGTTTGGCCCGGCCGGTCTGCTGCTCGGTGGTTTTGTGGTGATCGCCGTGATCGTCCGCCGCCGTCGCGGACAACGCGCCGAGACACCGCAATCGCTGTCTGCCGAAGAACGTCAGCGCCTCGACCAACTGTTGGATAAAACCAAGAATGATTGATTTCTGGCTCGCCGCAGGGCTGTTGCTACTGGTCGCCCTGAGTTTTCTGCTGATCCCGGTATTGCGTGAACGTCGCGCCCAGCGTGAAGAGGATCGAACTGCCCTGAACGTCGCGCTCTATCAGGAGCGCGTCGCCGAGTTGCAAACGCAACAGGCCGAAGGCGTACTCGATGCCGTGCAAATGGACAGCGGCCGCGCTGAAGCCGCGCGTGAACTGCTCGCCGATACCGAAGGTGTCGTTGCGCCACGGGTATCCCGACTGGGCAAGCCGTTGCCGCTGCTGGCTGCCGTGTTGGTGCCGGTATTGGGCCTGGCGCTGTACTTGCACTTTGGCGCCGTCGACAAGGTTGAACTGACTCGCGAATTCGCCCAGGCGCCGCAGTCGATGGAAGAGATGACCCAGCGTCTGGAGCGCGCCGTTGCCGCGCAACCGGATTCCGCTGAAGGCCTCTACTTCCTCGGCCGTACCTACATGGCTCAGGAGCGTCCCGCGGACGCGGCGAAGATGTTCGAGCGCGCTGCCAACCTCGCCGGTCGCCAACCGGAGTTGCTTGGTCAGTGGGCGCAGGCACAGTATTTTGCCGACGGTAAAAAGTGGTCGGACAAGATTCAGGCCCTGACCGACGAAGCACTGAAGGCTGATCCGAAAGAAGTGACCAGCCTCGGCCTGCTCGGCATCGCCGCGTTTGAAGGCGAGCGTTATCAGCAAGCCATCGATTACTGGAACCGCTTGCTGGCGCAACTGCCGCCGGACGACAAATCCCGGGCCGCGCTGCAAGGCGGAATCGAACGTGCAGCCGAGCGTCTCAAGGCCAGTGGCGGCACAGTCGCTGAAGCCACAGCGCCGAAAGCCGCATTGTTGAAAGTCAGCGTCGATCTGGCCAGCGAACTCAAAGGCAAGGTGCAACCGGGCGACAGCGTGTTCATTTTCGCCCGCGCTACGTCCGGCCCGCCGGCGCCATTGGCGGCCAAGCGCCTGACCGTGGCTGATCTGCCAGTGACTGTCGAACTGGGCGATGCCGATGCGATGATGCCGCAGTTGAAACTGTCGAACTTCCCTGAAGTCCAACTGGTTGCGCGCGTCTCCCGTGCCGGCCAGCCGACTGCTGGTGAATGGGTCGGTCGCAGCGGGCCTTTGCCCAGCAGCACCACCGCGCCGCAAAAACTGACCATCGACAGCCCGGATAAATAACCGGAACCAGAGGAACGCACCGACATGCACACCATCGCCCGAATCACAGTCCTCACACTGGCCCTGGGCATGAGTGCATGTGCGGTGCAGCAACGACCGGAACCGACCACCAACCTGCCGCCGATTCCGCCATCACAGCCAAGCCCGACCCCGTCGACTTCGCCGACCCCAGGCAAAAGCATCCCGGCCAAACCGGCAAAACCCGTCCCGCGCACCTCGGCCAGCTTCGCCCCACCACCGGGCGGCAACAGCCACTGGGATCAGAAACTTGGCGTCTACGTTCTCGACGATCAGACCAATACGTTCTATCGCCAGCGCACCTACTACCGCTGGAACAACGGCTGGAGCCGCGCGGTCAGCCCCAACGGCCCATGGGAAGACACCAACATCCACGGCGTGCCTCCGGGGTTGGGCAAGAAATTCGGGCAGTAATGAAAACGGCGATCTTCGGATCGCCGTTTTGCTGTGTGTCTGTTGGGAGCTCACAGAATCGCGCGATAGCTTGCAAGTGCCTGAACCGATCGGGACAGCCCCTGCCGTTGCAGAAGATTCAGAAACGATTCGATATCCATGACAGGGTTTTTCAGTTGCTGGCGCTGACGCTGAGCGGCTGCAACAACGGCTGACGGATCCAGATGAAATAGATTTTCGACAAACTCATCTGGATGTTGCGCCTCGATGCCAAAAGGAGCCAAGAGCACATCGGGAAAGTCTTTAAGGTTAAAGGTCACGATCACACCCGCTCCACAACGTATGGCGGCCGCCAGAACATGGCGGTCATCTCTGTCTGGCAATGTCAGTCCCGTGACGAGATCCTCATAGTCAATGACGCAGGCTTCGGGGATCGCACGATCCATTAGGTCCGATGTTCGATCCAGTTGCTCCATTGTCAGGTCAGTTCGGTTCTTCAATAGATTGCGTTTCCATTCGCAGTGAATCTCCTTCGTCCATCGCGCTCGAAACCTGCCGGAGAGCGCGAGCCACATCAGAAAGTCTCTCAACGGAGCCGGGTACAAAACACATGCATCGTATACAGCGGTGAAAGAGGAGTGCCTCACTCGTATCCTGTCCTTAGTGCCTGTGCCTGCTCTGCGAGAAGCTTCATTGCCTGCTCGCTGGCGGTGTCTCGCCGGGTTTTATAGTCCATCAAATCGGCAAAACGCACACGTCGGTGCTTGCCTGTTTTGTGGTAGGACAACTCGCCGCTTTCCAACAGCTTTATCAGGTGCGGGCGTGAGACGTTAAGCAGGTCGGCAGCTTCCTGCGTGGTCAATTCAGCGTGGATCGGTACTACCTTGACGGCATTGCCTTCTGCCAGCGCAGCAAGGATGTCGACCAAAAGGCGCAGGGCGGAGGTGGGCAATTCGACAAGGTGGGCTTTGTTCTGCTCATCGAAAATCTGGATGTGCTGGGTTTCGAATTGAGTTGCAAGGTAAGCGGCCAGCGCACGTTTGCCCTCGACGGCGGCTTTGACTTCGCGTTCAACGGGGAGGTTGATAGCGGGTTGAATGACTATCGACATAGGGATGTTCCAGCAATCTCAAAGGGGATGCCAGGAACGTTATTCGAATTAAACGAAAATCGCAATAAACGAAAATTAATGTGACAGTCTTGAAATTGATTCAGTGTTAAATGGCATCGCGGGCGGATATGCCCGCTCTGCTCTTGCATTTTTACGCTGTCGCCAGCGACCGTCTTCGCGACGCACTCAAAAATCGCAGCAACGCCAGCAACGGAAATACGCTGCCGACAATCACGATCCATAACCAACTGCCATGCTCATACACCGCGCTGGCCACCGACGAGCCGAAAGCGCCGCCGATGAAGATACTGGTCATGTACAGCGCGTTCAGACGACCACGGCTTTTCGCGTCCAGCGAGTACACCGCACGCTGGCCGAGCACCATGTTCATCTGCACGCAGAAGTCGAGGACAACGCCGGTCACGGCCAGGCCGATGACGCTGTAGGCCGGGTGGATGAAGGCGGGCAGGAAGCTCAGGCTGGCGAACAGCATGGCCAGCAAGGACGCGATTCGGGTGTGGCCGGCGTCGGCCAGGCGGCCGCTGATCGGCGCGGCGATGGCACCGATGGCGCCGACCAGGGCGAAGATCGCAATCTCGGTTTGCGACAGGCCATGATTGCGCGCCAGTTCCAGCGGCACTGCAGTCCAGAACAGGCTGAACGCGGCGAACATGCAGCCTTGATAAAACGCACGCTGACGCAGCACCGGTTGCTGGCGCAGCAGCGTCCACAGCGAGCCGAGCAGTTGTCCATAGGATGCGCTGTGATCCGGTTGACGCTTGGGGACTGTCAGCGCCAACACCACGCTGATCGCCGCCATCAACGCCGCCGCGATCATGAACATCGCCCGCCAGCCCAAGTGGTCGGCCACCACGCTCGATACCGGTCGCGCCAACAGGATGCCCAGCAACAAACCGCCCATGATTCCGCCGACAACGCGACCGCGAGATTCCTCAGGCGCCAGATGCGCGGCCAATGGAATCAGGATCTGCACCGACACCGAACTGAAGCCCACCAGCAACGAGATCAGCAGAAACAGGTTGGGTTGATCGGTGAACGCCGCAGCCAGCAGGCTGGCGATAGCGACTAACGTGGTGATGATCATCAACCGACGGTTTTCCAGCAGGTCCGCCAACGGCACCAGAAAGAACAGGCCCAGCGCGTAGCCGATCTGCGTCAGCGAGACGATGAAACTGGCCATGGTGTCGGTCAGACCGATGTCCGGCGCGATCAGGCCGATGATCGGCTGCGCATAGTAGATGTTGGCAACGATGGCGCCGCAGCAGAATGCGAACAGCAGCACCATGCCTCGGGTCATTGCGTGAGTCGTGGCGGTCATAGGGTTTCTCGATCCAGCGAAAGGAATGCGGTGAGGCTATGGGACAAACCGGGCGGGCAGAAGACGCCTTTGGTTGATATCAGTTATCAAGGTGCGCAATGTTGGGGTGTTTCAGCGTTTCATCTTGGATGGACTGGCGTCCGACTGGTGAGCGCCGATGATACATTCACTTACATCTGTTCGATAGCGTGCTTATGATCACACGCTCCCCCTCACCCCAGCCCTCTCCCTCGGGAGAGGGCTGGGGTGAGGGGATGCTGGACACAAAAAAGGCGACCTGCCGAGGTCGCCTTTTTCATTGCTACTTAAGCCTTACTGCCCCGTGTAAATCTGATCAAACACCCCACCGTCATTGAAGTGAGTCTTCTGCACGGTGCGCCAGTCACCAAAAGTCTTCTCCACCGAAAGGAAATCGACTTTCGGGAAACGATCGGTGTACTTCGCCAGCACCGCCGGATCACGCGGGCGCAGGTAGTTGGCGGCAGCAATTTCCTGACCTTGTGGCGACCACAGGTACTTCAGATATTCATCAGCCGCCGCACGCGAGCCTTTCTTGTCGACGACTTTGTCGACCACGGAAACCGGTGGCTCGGCCTCAGCGGAGACACTTGGGTAGACGACTTCAAACTGATCACGGCCAAACTCGCGGGCGATCATTTCGGCTTCGTTCTCGAAGGTCACCAGCACGTCGCCGATCTGGTTGGTCATGAACGTGGTGGTGGCGGCGCGACCACCGGTATCGAGCACCGGCGCTTGCTTGAACAGTTTGCCGACGAAGTCCTTGGCCTTGTTCTCGTCACCGCCGTTCTTCAGCACATAGCCCCATGCCGACAGGTAGGTATAGCGGCCGTTGCCCGACGTTTTCGGGTTTGGCACGATCACTTGTACGCCGTCCTTGAGCAGATCCGGCCAGTCTTTCAGGGCTTTCGGGTTGCCTTTGCGGACGATGAACACGGTGGCGGAAGTGAACGGCGCGCTGTTGTTCGGCAGGCGTGTGACCCAGTTCTCCGGCACCAGTTTGCCGTTGTCGGCGAGGGCGTTGATGTCAGTTGCCATGTTCATGGTGATGACGTCAGCCGGCAGGCCGTCGATCACCGATCGCGCCTGTTTGCTTGAACCGCCGAAGGACATCTGCACAGTGATGTTTTCGTTGTGCTCGGCTTGCCAGTGTTTCTGGAACGCAGTGTTGTAGTCCTTGTAGAAATCGCGCATCACGTCGTACGAAACGTTGAGCAGGGTCGGTGCGGCTTGAGCCACGCTGCCGAACGCGAGACCAGCGGCGAGAATTGAGGCGCCAAAGAGTTTTTTCACTGCGCATTCCTTGTTGTGTCTGCTACAGGGGAGTGATGTTTAATTGCCACTGACTATAACGGGTCGGACATAGTCGTTTAAAGATTAAAAAACTCTTTGCTTATTCCATTTTTTTGAACAGCGCGTTGCCACATCGCGAGCAAAACGCGGCGCCATGTTCGTGGCTGTTCTTCTTGCACACAGGGCAATCATGTTGCAGCTGTTCACCGCGCATGGCGTTGGCCAGTTCGGCGGTGAAAATCCCGGTTGGCACGGCGATGATCGAGTAACCGGTGATCATCACCAGCGACGAAATCACCTGACCCAGAGGCGTTTTCGGCACGATGTCGCCAAAACCCACGGTGGTCAGCGTCACGATAGCCCAATAGATGCCTTTGGGAATGCTGGTGAAACCGTGCTCCGGGCCTTCGATCACGTACATCAACGTACCGAACACCGTCACCAGCGTGCAGACACTGACCAAAAACACCACGATTTTCTGTTTGCTGCCGCGCAGCGCCGACATCAGGTAATTGGCTTGTTTGAGGTACGGACTGAGCTTGAGCACGCGGAAAATCCGCAACATGCGGATGATGCGAATAATCAGCAGGTACTGCGCATCACTGTAATACAGCGCGAGAATGCCCGGCACGATCGCCAGCAAATCCACCAGCCCGTAAAAACTGAACGCATAGCGCAGCGGCTTGGGCGAACAGTAAAGACGCAGGATGTACTCACCGAGAAAGATGATCGTGAAACCCCACTCGATGTAGGCCAGCACGTTGGCGTAGTTCTGGTGAATGCTGTCGATGCTGTCGAGCATCACGATCACTAGGCTGGCGAGGATGATCAACAGCAAAATGCCGTCGAAGCGCCGTCCGGCGAGGGTGTCGCTCTGGAAAATCATGACGTAAAGCCGTTCACGCCAGTTGCTGCTGCTGTCCATGAATAATGCCTGAATCAAAGATCAGCGCAGCCTAGGTTGATTCTCCCCCTGAGCGCAAGGCGTGCTGTCGACGTTGGCTTTGCCAAGCATCTGGATACCGACGCGGATCAGCCAGCAGGCCAGGATGAACGGCGCGGTCAATGTGGCCAGACCCATGGCGGCGAACAGCGGTGTGATCAGCAATGCCAGGACGATGCCGAGCAATGGCAACCACGGTTGTTCGCGTTGAGCACTGAAGGCGAGGGCGGCGAGCACGGCGTTGTAGCTGCCCAGGCCTAGCAGCGCGGAACTGGTTTCGTGGTGCAGCAAACTGGACGCCAGACCGATTGCAGAAGCCAGCAGTGCCCAGGCAAAAGCGCGGCGATCAGCGATCAGCAAACCGATGGCAATCAACCCCCCGGCCAATGGATGCCCGAGGAACATCACCTGTCCGAGCCCTTTGAACTCGGCTGCGAACAGATTGATCAGGTTCATCTCGACGTGAGCCATCGGCGCCAACGGTTCGGCGAACAGCAGTAACACCCAACTCATGGCCACGAACGGCGAGGTGTAGGCCGGTATGGCGCGGTTGCGGTACACATGTTTGAGCCATTGTTGCGTGAGCATCGCGCTCAAGCCGCCGGCGGCGAGAATCAGCGGCGGCAGCAGCGGTGACCACGGGAAATACAGGCTCAGCAACAAACCAAGCAGGACGCCGTTGTAACTGAACAACCCGGCCTGGCGATCAGCCTTGGCGTAGTTGCGCCGTTGCGCGGTGAGCAATCCGGCGACGGCGCCGAGCAGCGCACCGGCGAACAGCACAGGCGCGGTCAGCAGGATCGCCAGCAGACACAGCAGGCCGCACAGTGGATGGCGCTGGAGGAATATCTGACTGAAACCGTTGAGCAAAGCCTCGGCCCAGTCGGGGCAGTGGGTATTGAAATGTTTGGCAGGCATGGCAGTTCTGAAAGTCAGGGAAACCGGGTCACCCGCATCGCCAGCAGGCTGGCTCCCACACCGAATCTCTGTTCAGTCTTGATCTTGTGAACGACACAAAACCCATGTGGGAGCCAGCCTGCTGGCGATGAGGCCAGTTGTAGCGCTCAAGCATTTTGATTGAAGGAATTACCGCTATCCCCCCAGGTGCTTTTTGAGCTTGAAACGGTGTGGCTTAAATCAATGTTTCGATACGCAGCGAGTTCGTCGACCCCGGCTGCCCAAACGGCACGCCGGCAGTGATCAGCAGCGTGTCACCACGCTCGGCCATTCCCTGCGCCTGGGCGATTTCCAGGGCAGTCGAGCAGACTTCATCGACCTGACGCAGGCGATCGTTGACCACCGAGTGAATGCCCCATGCCACGCTCAAACGGCGCGCGGTCTGCAGGTTCGGCGTCAGGTTGAGGATCGGTGCTTTTGGCCGTTCCCGCGATGCACGCAGGCTCGATGCGCCCGACTCGCTGTAGTTGACCAAAACGGCCACCGGCAACACGTTGCTGATGCGCCGGATCGCGCAACTGATCGCGTCGGATACGGTGGCCTCAGCCTTCGGCCGACTGACGTCCAGTTGCGTCTGATAATCCGGACCGTTTTCCACCTGGCGGATGATCTTGCTCATCATCTGCACAGCTTCCAGCGGATACTCGCCGGACGCGGTTTCCGCCGACAGCATGACCGCATCGGCACCTTCGGCCACCGCGTTGGCAACGTCGGTGACTTCGGCGCGAGTCGGGGCAGGGGAGAAGCGCATCGACTCGAGCATCTGCGTCGCGACGACGACAGGTTTGCCGAGTTCGCGGCAGGTGGTGATGATGTTTTTCTGGATCTGCGGCACGCTCTCGGCCGGGACTTCTACGCCCAGATCACCGCGAGCCACCATGATCGCGTCGCTCAGTTCGGCGATTTCACGCAGTTGCTCAACCGCCGACGGCTTCTCGATTTTCGCCATCAGGAACGCTTTGTCACCGATCAGTGCGCGGGCCTCGAGAATGTCTTGCGGGCGCTGCACAAACGACAGCGCGACCCAATCCACACCCAGCTCCAGACCGAAACTCAGGTCACGGCGATCCTTGGCGGTCAACGGGCTGAGTTCGAGCACCGCTTGTGGCACGTTCACTCCTTTGCGATCCGACAGTTCGCCGCCATTGAGCACGGTGGTGTCGATCGCGTCGGCGTATTTGGTGACCACGCGCAGGCGCAGTTTGCCGTCGTCGAGCAGCAGATCCATGCCCGCTTCCAGCGCTTCGATAATCTCCGGATGGGGCAGGTTGACCCGGCGCTCATCGCCCGGTGTTGCGTCCAGATCGAGGCGGAATGCCTGGCCGCGATGCAACTGCACCTTGCCGTCAGCGAATTTACCGACGCGCAGTTTCGGCCCTTGCAGGTCCATCAGAATGCCCAGCGGATAGTTGAGCTGGCGCTCGACTTCGCGGATCCACTGATAGCGCTTGGCGTGGTCGGCGTGATCACCGTGGCTGAAGTTGAGGCGGAAGATGTTGACCCCGGCCTCGACCAGTTCGCGGATAGCGTCGATGCCATCGACCGCAGGCCCGAGGGTGGCGAGGATTTTGACCTTTTTATCAGGCGTCATGATTTAGAGTTCTCAAGGATCAGAATGGCGCGGAAGTCGTTGACGTTGGTGCGGGTCGGCTCGGTGACGATCAGCGCGTCGAGTGCCTGGAAGTAGCCGTAGCCGTTGTTGTTATCCAGTTCGTCGCTGGCGCTCAGGCCAAGGGCGGCGGCGCGGGCGTAGCTGTCCGGGGTCATGATGGCGCCGGCGTTGTCTTCCGAGCCGTCGATGCCGTCAGTGTCACCGGCCAAGGCGTAGACGCCGGGCTGGCCCTTGAGGCTGTCGGTCAGGCTCAGGAGGAATTCGGCATTGCGGCCGCCACGGCCATTGCCGCGCACGGTCACGGTGGTTTCGCCGCCGGAGAGAATCACGCAAGGTGCGGCCAGTGGCTGGCCGTGGTTGATGATCTGGCGGGCGATGCCGGCGTGGACTTTCGCCACTTCGCGCGACTCACCTTCCAGGTCGCCGAGGATCAGCGTGCTGAAACCGGCCTGACGGCATTTCACCGCTGCGGCATCCAGCGATTGCTGCGGGCGGGCGATCAACTGGAAATGACTGCGAGCCAGGCTTGGGTCGCCGGGTTTGACGGTTTCCGACTCGGGGCTTTGCAGCCAGGTGCGTACCGATGCCGGGATTTCGATGCCGTAGCGCTTGATGATCGCCAAGGCTTCGGCTGACGTGCTCGGGTCGGCCACGGTCGGGCCGGAAGCGATGACCGTGGCGAGGTCGCCCGGTACATCGGAAATCGCATAGGTATAAACAGTCGCCGGCCAGCAGGCCTTGCCGAGTCGGCCGCCCTTGATCGCCGAGAGGTGCTTGCGCACGCAGTTCATCTCGCCGATGGTCGCGCCGGATTTGAGCAGGGCTTTGTTGATCGACTGCTTGTCGGCAAGCGTGATGCCTTCGGCTGGCAGGGCGAGCAGGGCAGAGCCGCCACCGGACAGCAGGAAGATCACGCGGTCGTCTTCGGTCAGGTTGCTGACCAGGTCCAGCACGCGTTTGGCTACGGCCAGACCGGCAGCGTCCGGCACTGGATGCGCGGCTTCGACCACTTCGATTTTTTCGCACGGGGCGCCGTGACCGTAACGGGTCACAACCAGGCCAGATACTTCACCCTGCCAGCAGCGCTCGACCACTTGCGCCATGGCGGCGGCGGCTTTGCCGGCGCCGATGACGATCACCCGACCGGTACGATCGGCTGGCAGATGGGCTTCGAGGACTTGCTGCGGATGGGCCGCGTCAATGGCTGTAGCAAACAGCTCGCGCAGCAGTTGTTGCGGATCGACCGACATGGCGGGCTCCCGGAATTCTTGTTATTCGAAAGGGCAACTCAGATCCCTTGTGGGAGCGAGCCTGCTCGCGAAGGCGGTGTGTCAGCCAACATGGATGTTGAATGTGCAACCGCTTTCGCGAGCAGGCTCGCTCCCACAGGGTTTGCGTAGGCTTTATTTCTTGTCGCGAATCGAGAAGTTGGCCATGTGTTCCAGACCCTTGATCAGCGCCGAGTGGTCCCAGTTGCTGCCACCGATCGCCGCGCAGGTGCTGAACACTTGCTGAGTGTTGGCGGTGTTCGGCAGGTTGATGTTCAGCTCCTTGGCGCCTTGCAGGGCCAGGTTCAGGTCCTTCTGGTGCAGGCTGATGCGGAAGCCTGGATCGAAGGTGCCTTTGATCATGCGCTCGCCGTGTACTTCGAGAATTTTGGACGAGGCGAAACCACCCATCAGCGCTTCACGCACCTTGGCTGGATCCGCACCGTTTTTCGAAGCAAACAGCAGCGCTTCGGCGACGGCCTGGATGTTCAGGGCAACGATGATCTGGTTGGCGACCTTGGCGGTCTGACCGTCGCCATTGCCACCGACCAGAGTGATGTTCTTGCCCATGGCCTGGAACAGCGGCAATGCGCGTTCGAAGGCATCGGCGTCGCCACCGATCATGATGCTCAGGGTCGCGGCTTTGGCGCCGACTTCACCGCCGGACACTGGCGCGTCGAGGTATTGCGCGCCTTTCTCGTTGATTTTCGCTGCGAAAGCTTTAGTGGCGGTCGGCGAGATCGAGCTCATGTCGATGACGATTTTGCCTTTGCTGATGCCGGCCGCAACGCCGTCGGCGCGGAACAGCACGTCATCGACCTGCGGGGTATCCGGGACCATGACGATGATGAATTCAGCTTCCTGCGCGACTTCGCGCGGGTTGGCCAGAGCGACGGCGCCAGCGGCAACCAGGTCGGCAGGCGCGGCGTCGTGGTGCGCCGACAGGAACAGGCTGTGACCGGCTTTCTGCAGGTTCGCCGCCATTGGGTGGCCCATGATGCCGGTGCCGATAAATCCGATTTTAGCCATGAGAAAATCCTCTTGTTTTTGTCTTGCTCAAGCAAATAGGGGGAGTTGCTTTTATGTGGGAGCGAGCCTGCTCGCGAATGCGATATGCCAGGCGCCACTGATGGTGAATGTGCCGGCCTCTTCGCGAGCAGGCTCGCTCCCACAGGGTTTTTGCAGTGTTCTTAAATCGCGTTGTGGGTTTTCAGCCAGCCCAGACCCGCCTCAGTGGTGGTCAGTGGCTTGTATTCACAGCCAACCCAACCCTGATAACCGATGCGATCAAGGTGTTCGAACAGGAAGCGGTAGTTGATTTCACCGGTGCCTGGTTCGTTGCGCCCCGGGTTGTCCGCGAGCTGCACATGGTTGATCTCGCCCAGGTGCGATTGCAGGGTGCGGGCCAGATCGCCTTCCATGATTTGCATGTGATAGATGTCATATTGCAGGAACAGATTGGCGCTGCCGACCTGCTCGCGAATCGACAGGGCTTGCGCCGTGTTGTTCAGGTAGAAGCCCGGAATGTCACGGGTGTTGATCGCTTCCATCACCAGTTTGATGCCCGCCGCTTGCAGCTTGTCGGCGGCGTACTTGAGGTTGGCGACAAAGGTCTTTTCAACGGTGGCATCGTCAACGCCCTGCGGACGAATACCGGCCAGGCAGTTGATCTGGGTGTTGCCCAGCACTTGTGCGTAAGCAATCGCCAGATCAACCCCGGCGCGGAACTCTTCAACCCGATCAGGCAGGCACGCGATACCGCGCTCGCCCTTGGCCCAGTCACCGGCCGGCAGGTTGAACAGCACTTGGGTCAGACCGTTGGCGTCGAGCCTGGCCTTGATTTCGGCAGAGCTGAAGTCGTACGGGAACAGGTATTCAACACCACTGAAACCAGCCTTGGCGGCGGCGTCGAAACGGGCAAGGAAATCCTGTTCGGTGAACAGCATGGACAGGTTGGCTGCGAAACGCGGCATGGTGGTCTCCCGTAAATCTTGTGAGGTTCCTCTCGTGGGAGCGAGCCTTCTCGCGAAAGCGGTCTGTCAGCCAACATCGGTGTTGGATATGAAGTCGTCTTCGCGAGCAGGCTCGCTCCCACAAGGAGAGCGGTCAGCAGTTAATCAAGCAGCGAAATCGCCGTTGGCGCATCGTTGCCGACCAGCGCCAGGTCTTCGAATTCGTTGACGGCGTTGATCTCGGTACCCATGGAGATGTTGGTCACACGCTCCAGAATGATCTCGACGATCACCGGCACCTTGAACTCTTCGATCATTTGTTCGGCCTTGCGCAGGGCAGGGGCGATTTCCGATGGTTCGAACACACGCAGTGCCTTACAGCCCAGGCCTTCGGCAACTGCGACGTGGTCAACACCGTAACCGTTGAGTTCTGGCGCGTTGAGGTTATCGAAGGACAGCTGCACGCAGTAGTCCATTTCAAACCCACGCTGTGCCTGACGAATCAGGCCCAGGTACGAGTTGTTCACCACGACGTGGATGTAAGGCAGTTTGAACTGAGCGCCGACCGCCAGTTCTTCGATCATGAACTGGAAGTCATAGTCCCCCGACAGGGCCACGACTTTACGGCTCGGATCGGCCTTGACCACGCCCAGTGCGGCCGGAATGGTCCAGCCCAACGGACCAGCCTGACCGCAGTTGATCCAGTGACGCGGCTTGTAGACGTGCAGGAACTGCGCGCCGGCAATCTGCGACAGACCAATGGTACTGACGTAGCAGGTGTCTTTGCCGAACACCTGGTTCATCTCTTCATACACGCGCTGCGGTTTGACCGGCACGTTGTCGAAGTGGGTCTTGCGGTGCAGGCTGGCTTTGCGCTGCTGGCAATCCTGCAGCCAGGCACTGCGGTTTTTCAGCTTGCCGGCCGCTTGCCACTCACGGGCGACTTCGATGAACACGGTCAGCGCGGCAGCGGCGTCGGACACGATGCCCAGATCCGGTGTGAATACGCGGCCGATCTGCGTGCCTTCGATGTCGACGTGAATGAACTTGCGACCTTCGGTATAGACGTCAACCGAACCGGTGTGACGGTTGGCCCAACGGTTACCGATACCCAACACCACGTCGGATTTCAGCATGGTCGCGTTGCCGTAGCGGTGCGAAGTCTGCAGACCGACCATGCCGACCATCAACGGGTGATCGTCCGGGATGGTGCCCCAGCCCATCAGGGTCGGGATGACCGGGATGCCGGTCAGTTCAGCGAATTCAACCAGCAGATCGCTGGCATTGGCGTTGATGATGCCACCGCCGGCCACCAGCAATGGACGCTCGGCCTGATCCAGCAAAGCCAAAGCTTTTTCAACCTGAACGCGGGTCGCGGTCGGCTTGGCCAGCGGCAGAGGCTGGTAAGCGTCAATGTCGAATTCGATTTCAGCCATCTGCACGTCGAACGGCAGGTCGATCAGCACCGGGCCTGGACGGCCGGAGCGCATTTCAAAGAACGCTTTCTGGAACGCGTACGGCACTTGGCCCGGTTCCAGAACAGTGGTCGCCCACTTGGTCACTGGCTTGACGATGCTGGTGATGTCGACAGCCTGGAAGTCTTCCTTGTGCATACGGGCGCGGGGTGCCTGGCCGGTAATGCACAGGATTGGAATCGAGTCGGCCGAGGCGCTGTAGAGCCCGGTGACCATGTCGGTACCGGCAGGGCCGGAAGTCCCGATGCACACGCCGATGTTGCCGGCCTTGGTGCGGGTATAGCCCTCGGCCATGTGCGAGGCGCCTTCAACGTGGCGAGCAAGGACGTGATCGATGCCACCGACTTTCTGCAAGGCGGAGTACAGCGGGTTGATTGCAGCGCCCGGAATGCCAAAAGCGGTATCAACCCCTTCACGGCGCATCACCAGAACGGCGGCTTCGATTGCTCTCATTTTGCTCATGGTTTTGTGCCTCTTTACGTTTTGTAATTGTATACAAGTGGCTTTGCGCAGAGTTTATTCACGGCGGACGGCGCAGGTCAATCCATTTTCTCAAGCGACTGTTTCATTCGTCGGAAGCCGGTTCTGCTGTGGCTTTTCGTCGCATGTGGCGCTTTTCGAGAATTATTGTATACAAAAAAATAACTCATTGTGTTCTATTTGTTGTATCGGACTGCGGCACTTAAGCGCAGCTCCACGACTTTCCCTATAACAAAATGAGGACGGCACCATGAGCGCTTTAACCTTGAAAGTCGCAGTCAACCTGGTCAACGAGGCCATCAGCGCAGGGCGGGGCATCAATGCCGCGCCGTTGACCATCGCGGTACTCGATACCGGCGGCCACCTGATCACCTTGCAACGCGAAGACGGCGCCAGCCTGCTGCGCCCGCAGATCGCCATCGGCAAAGCCTGGGGCGCGATTGCGCTGGGCAAGGGCTCACGCCTGCTGGCAGTGGATGCTCAACAACGCCCGGCGTTCTTCGCGGCACTCAACAGCACGGGGCAGGGCAGCGTCGTGCCGGCACCGGGCGGTGTGTTGATCCGCGATCAGGCGGGGAATTTGCTGGGTGCGATCGGGATTAGCGGCGACCTGTCGGACATTGATGAGCAGGTGGCGATCAAAGCGGTGCAGGCGCTGGATTTGAGGGCGGATGGGGGGGTGGCTGCTTGATCTTAAGCGTCTGACCGATAGTCATCGCTGGCAAGCCAGCTCCCACAAGGTTTTGTGTAGTTCACCCGTTCTGCGTTCAACACAAAAACCTGTGGGAGCTGGCTTGCCAGCGATGGCGGCCTGATGGACACATGAAGAAAAAAGACTAAGTCAGCCAGATGGATCACTGAGGTCTAGCCTTCTGATGAACTCATCATGAAGGGGCAATGGATTGCCTGATCTCCCCGCATCACATCGTCTGCGAGCCGGCCGTTATGCCGAGCCCAACAGAGTCTATCTACTGACAACCAATACACTGAATCGCGAGCCGGTTTTTGCCGATTTTGCGTTGGGTAGATTGGTAGTTCACCAATTGCGCCGGGCACAAGATCTTGGGTTGGCAAAATCACTGGCGTGGGTAGTCATGCCTGACCACTTTCATTGGCTCGTTGAGCTGGAGAGCTGCTCACTGCGCAAGCTGATGCGCGAGACCAAGTCCCTGATTACTCGGGAGGTGAATCTTTGTAGTGGCAGAAGTGGGCAGCTATGGCAACAGGGCTATCATGACCGGGCACTTCGAAAGGAGGATGATTTGGTGAAAATGGCGCGGTATATCGTCGCCAACCCACTGCGGGCTGGTCTGGTTGAGAAGCTGGGCGACTATCCGCTGTGGGATGCCATTTGGATTTGATCTGACACCGGGTTGCCCCTATCGCTGGCAAGCCAGCTCCCACAGGGACCAGTGTCGTTCACAGAATTTGTGTTCGGCACAGAAACCTGAGGGAGCTGGCTTGCCAGCGATGGCCGCGACTCGGTCTCAATCCGGCTCACACCCCTTCAACACCAACCGAGTTATGGTCTGCGCCGCCGCTTCATAATCCGCTTCATCCAGTTTGTCCTTGCCGGTGATCGCCGAGATCTGCCAGTCGAAGTCGGCGTAGGTCTGGGTGGCGGCCCAGATGCTGAACATCAGGTGGTTGGGGTCGATCGGGGCAATCTGGCCGCGGTCGATCCAGGTCTGGATGCAGTCGATGTTGTGCTTGGCCTGGCCGTTGAGCTGCTCGACCAGGTCGGCACTCAGGTGCGGGGCGCCGTGCATGATTTCGCTGGCGAACACCTTGGAAGCGAAGGGCAGGTCGCGGGAGATGCGGATCTTCGAGCGGATGTAGCCGCTGAGCACTTCGCTCGGCACGCCGTCCGCGTTGAACGGAGTCGAAGCCTGCAAGATCGGCACGATGATGCTTTCCAACACCTCGCGGTAGAGGTTTTCCTTGGACTTGAAGTAGTAGTAGACGTTGGGCTTGGGCAATCCTGCCTTCGCGGCGATGTCGCTGGTTTTTGTCGCAGCGAAGCCCTTGTCGGCAAACTCCTCACTGGCAGCACGCAGGATCAGTTCTTTGTTGCGCTCGCGGATTGTGCTCATAAACCCGGTGGTTCCTTGCCTGTTCTGGCGGTGGCGCATGGTAGCACCGGCCTCGCGCAGCGCTCAACAATGCCCCATGTGGCCTGCGGTCGCGTTATGCTTCGCAACATTCATACATAGAAGGAAACAGGATTCATGGCAGGAAGCAGTTTGCTGGTGCTGATCGACGATATCGCCGCCGTACTGGATGACGTTGCGTTGATGACCAAAATGGCCGCCAAGAAGACCGCCGGGGTGCTCGGCGATGATTTGGCGCTCAACGCCCAGCAGGTCTCCGGCGTGCGCGCCGAGCGGGAAATCCCGGTGGTGTGGGCGGTGGCCAAGGGCTCGTTCCTCAACAAACTGATTCTGGTGCCGTCGGCGCTGGCGATCAGTGCGTTCGTGCCGTGGCTGGTGACGCCGCTGTTGATGGTCGGTGGTGCGTATCTGTGCTTCGAAGGTTTCGAAAAGCTCGCGCACAAATTTCTGCACAGCAAGGCTGAAGATGACGCCGATCACGCGCAACTGAGCGCGGCCGTAGCCGATCCTGCGACTGATCTGGTGGCGTTCGAGAAGGACAAGATCAAAGGCGCGATCCGCACCGACTTCATCCTTTCGGCAGAAATCATCGCCATCACCTTGGGTGCTGTGGCTGGCGCCACGCTGACCCAGCAAGTGATCGTGCTGTCCGGCATCGCTATTGTCATGACCATCGGTGTGTATGGCCTGGTGGCCGGCATCGTCAAACTCGACGACCTGGGTCTGTGGCTGACCCAGAAGCCTGGGCAAATGGCCAAAAAAATCGGCAACGGCATTCTCGTCGCCGCGCCCTACATGATGAAGGCTCTGTCGGTGATCGGCACGGCGGCGATGTTCCTGGTCGGCGGCGGCATCCTGACCCACGGCGTGCCTGTGGTTCATCACTGGATTGAAAACGTCGGCGCAGCGGCGGGTAGCGCAGGGTTTGTGGTGCCGGTGCTGCTCAATGGTGTGGCGGGGATTATTGCCGGTGCGGTGGTGCTGGCGGTTGTGTCGGTAATCGGCAAGATCTGGAAAGCTGTGAAAGGCTAAAAAGATCGCAGCCTGCGGCAGCTCCTACAGGGTGTACTCCATCCCAATGTAGGAGCTGCCGTAGGCTGCGATCCTTTGATCTTCATGAAAAAAGGCCATTCGACTCGCATCGAATGGCCTTTTTTGTACCTGCCGAATCTACTCGGCAATCTGCAACTTGCGCGACTCGGTGTACACGTAGCGCACTTTCTCGTACTCGAACGGCGAGTTCAGCTGACCGTAGCGGAAGCCGGTCTGGTAGCGCTTGTCCACCGCGCGCAGGGCCCAGACTTCCGGGTGGTTGGAGCTGACTTCCGAGACGTTGAGGAAGTTGATCGCCGATTCGGTGGTGTAGTCCACGGCCAGACCTGCGGTGTCACGGAGGTTGGATGGGCCGAAAATTGGCAGGACGAAATAGGCGCCGCCCGGGACGCCGTAGAAGCCCAGAGTCTGACCGAAGTCTTCGTTCTGACGCGGCAGGCCCATGGCGGTGGCCGGGTCCCACAGGCCGGCGATGCCGATCGTGGTGTTGAGCAACAGGCGCGCGGTGGTTTCCATCGAGCGCTGGCCTTTGAACTGCAGCAGACTGTTGACCAGGTTCGGCACATCGCCAAGGTTGTTGAAGAAGTTGCTTACGCCGGTGCGCAGGAAACCTGGCGTGACGTAACGATAGCCGTCGACTACAGGCAGGAACACCCATTGGTCGAAGCGATAGTTGAAGTGGTAAACCCGACGGTTCCACGACTCCAGCGGGTCATAGACGGCCAGCGCATTGAGCGTCGAACGTTCGAATTCACGCTGGTCCAGGCCCGGGTTGAACTTGAGTTTGGACAGCGGTTCCTTGAAACCGTCACTGTCGACCACCACCGGTGCGTTGGCTTTGCTGTTGTCGGCCTGGGCCACGCCTGCACAGAGGAACGCTGCTACCAGCAGGAGATATTTAGCCACGGAAGAACTCCAGCATCGCGTCGCTGTTGACGCGGTAGTTAATGTTGCCGCAATGGCCGCCCAGTGGATAAACGGTCAGGCGATCACCGAAGGTCTTGCGCAGGAAGCCGAGGTCGCCCGGGCCGAGAATCACGTCGTCGGCGTTGTGCATCACCGCGATTTTCGGGCTGTCGTGCAGGTAATCCTTGAGTGCGTACAGGCTGACCTGGTCGATCAGTTGCAGCAGGCTGCCGCCGTCGGTGCGCGCGCGCCACATCGGAATGACCTGTTCGGTCAGGTAGCAATCGAAGTCGCATTGCAGCGCACGCTTGAGGAACGGCGTGAGGCTGGTGCCTTCAGTGATCGGGTATTTCGGCGGGGTGATCAGGCCGCGACGGTTGATCAGGTCCGAGGTAAAGGCAATGTCGGCTGCCGAGAAGCGGAACGAAGTGCCGATCAGCATCGCCATCTGCTCGTTGCTCAGATGCTGCTTGGACTGCTGGAAGTCGTAAAGCAGGGCGTCATTGAGATCGATGTAGCCTTTCTGCTGGAAGTAGCGGGTCAGCTTGGCCAGCACCAGTTCATAAAAGGTGGTGCTGTTGTTGATGCCTTTAACCTCGGTCTGCACGAGTTTGTCGAGGTTGGTGATCGAGGTGTAGAGATTGACGGGCGGATTGAGCAGCAGAACTTTCTTGAAGTTGAAGCTGCGTCGGGTCTCGTCCAGGTGCGCGACGAATGCGGCATCCAGCGCACCGAGGCTATAACCGGTGAGGTAATAGTCGGTGACCGGCACATCCGGATTTTGCGCCCGTACGGCCTGCATCACCCGGTACATGTCTTCGGCGTCTTCTTTGGTAATACCCGGCGTAGCGAAGCGGGACGCAGCGCTGATGAAGTCGAAGCTGGTCGGTGAAGACAGCTGCACGACGTGGTAGCCGGCCTTGTAGTAGAGCTTTTTCAGGTATTCGTTGAGCGTGCTGTCGAAGCGCGCGCCGGTGCCGGCGATCAGGAAGATCAGCGGCGCGGGTTTGTCCTGTTCGGCGATGCGGTAGGTCAGCTTCTTCACCGGCCAGAAGTTGTCCGGCAGGATGAACTCGCGCTCCGGACGCAGAGTGACGCTGCGGTCCGATTGATTGATGTCGTCGTCCAACGGCAGTTCCGGGCGCAAGTCCGGCGGAGTCGTGGCGATGGTCGCCTCGAACGGGTTGGTCAGGGGATAGCCATAACTGGCGGCGTCGATATCCACCGCCAGTGCGGACGCACTCAAAATAAGGCCGCTAAACAGCGCGGCGAAGCGCAAGGAATGGAGCATGACTGGATCCCTAAGAGGAAGGTGCCGAATGAAGTTCGCAGGCTATGACCACCGCGCTTGCGCCAAAGTGCCATGCCGCGGCACCAAACAGGCAGAATTCGGAGTAATAGTAGCTGGACGATACACTTTGCACTGATTGGATGACTAGTTAACAGTTGTTATTGCTTGCGTATGGTTGGCGGCGGATTAAGCTGGCCGCCGATTTCCGAAGATTGGAGTGCTTCATGTCCCGCCGCTTGCCCGTGATTCTGTTACTCGTTTTGTTGCCATTGTGGCTGGCCGCCAGCTACGGCGCGCGTTATGGCTTCATGGAGGATGGCAAATGGGTGGGGATTTGCGTCGATGAGGCCAGCCGTTGGGAATGTCAGCTGCGAGCCAATCTTGGGCTGATGATTCACTTCAAGGTATTGGGCTGGGCGGCACTGAGCTGTGCGCTGATCGGTTTTGTCGTGCCGGGGCGGGCAGGGTGGTGGTTGGCGGTGTTGGCGCTGGTGTTCGGGCTGCCGGCACTGGCGTTGTACAACACGACGTTGGCGGTGTTTGCCGGGGTGATTGCGGGGCTGCGTCTCGTCCGGGCGTCCCGTAGCGCATAACGGTCAGTCATCGCGGGCAAGCCCGCTCCCACAGGGTATTGGGGAACACCCAGATCTAATGTGGGAGCGAGCCTGCTCGCGAAGAGGCCGGCACAAACGCTGAAGATCAGCGGGTGCGAACGCGAAGGCAGCGCCACAAAGCCACAACCATCAACCCGCTGACCAGTGCCCAACCCCAGGCCTGCTGATTCTGCATGCCTTCCAGATACAACTGCGGTGCAATGCCGGCGCCTATGATGAACGTCAGCAGAGCAATCTCCCGACGCGGCACGTTCACCGGTCGGCACAGATAAACCAGCGCCGGCAGCACAAATGCCATGCTGGCAAAGCTGCGATAACGTGCATCGAACACCATCTCGAGCATCATCACCGCCGCCGCAAATCCGGCGGCCGCCACCAGCCATCCGGCACGCCGTTCCAGCAGATTGAAGATGCGCTCACGCCAGCCCGTACGAGCGCTCAGGGTCAGCGCAGCATGCGCCAGCACCAACAGATTCAAGGCCGTCAGCAAGCCCACCCACAGCCATTCGCTGGCAAATCGTGTGGTCACAAATGCCAGATCACCCCAGGCCCCGATCGAGCAAGCGGCGAGGGCGCCCAACAGCGGCAGCACCAATGCCGAGCGCGTATTGCGCACCCGACCACCGAGAAACAGGGTGCCAAGGAAAATCAGACCGCCGACCGCCAGCCACTGCTTCCAGTGCGGCACGTTCGTCACCGGCCCCGCGAGTATGCCTTTGTCCTGACGGTCGGCATCGAACAGCCCCCAATACCCGCCAACCGCGCCTTCACTGGCACGCTTCCATGGCTGATCGAAAGCTTCGATCAGGTTGTAATGCCAGCCTTCTTTCTCGGCCATGGCAACAAAACCACGAATGAACTTTGCTTCGTTGACCCGGCTCGGCAGTGCCGTCTCGCGCTGGCGACCTTCACTCGGCCAGCCGGTTTCGCCAATCATCACGTCCTTGGGCGCGAACTTGTTGCCGAATACCTGGCGCACCTGCGCCACATGCTGCAGCGCCGCATCGATATTCGACGGATCGTCTTCCCAGTACGGCAGCAAGTGAATGGTCAGGAAATCCACCGCTGGCGCGACTTCCGGGTGCTTGAGCCAGAATTCCCAGACATCGGCGTACGTCACCGGTTGTTTGATCTGACTTTTGACCTTGTTGATCAGCTTCACCAGCTGTCCGCCGGTGACTTCCTTGCGCAGCAACACTTCGTTGCCGACGATCACCGAGCTGACCACGTCCGGGTTGGCGTTGGCCGATGCGATCAGTAGGTCGACTTCCTTCTCGCTGTCCACCGGGTTGCTGTTGACCCAGGCGCCGATCATCAATTTCAGGCCATGTTTACGCGCCAGATCCGGCAGTGCTTCAAGGCCGGTCATCGAGTAGGTGCGGATGCATTCGAAGCGGGTGGCGAGCAGGGCGAGGTCGGCGTCCATGCGCTCCGGGCGCAACTTGAACGGTACGTCGAATGGCGACTGGTCTTTGTCGAACGGGGTGTAGGAGGCGCATTGCAGCTTGTGCGTCGGTGTCGCGGCGTCCGGCAGGATCACCGGTTTGCCGAGGCCATACCAGAAGCCGCCGAAGGCAAACAGTCCGAGCAGGCAGGCGAAGAGATAAGGGAGAAAAGGAAAGCGGGACGTCGCGGACATGGTCAGGCCGAGTGGCTGCAAAGCGACGCATGTTACCTGCATTTATCCGGCGGTAGGGGGCTCGCATGATTTTGACATGCAAAGTTCGGGCGGATTATTTGGCGTCATTTATATAGACGTGGTTAATGGCCTTCTAATGTCGTTTCTCGTTGCCTTGAGGTCGCTGGCAGAGCAGGTCGCCTCGGGCGTCAGGTTGATGATCGAAGTCGTCAGTAACCCTTATTGATAAATCGCGCTGATGTTCGAATGAGTGTGCGGTCGGGCGTGATGGGGGCGCTGTGCACCATAACAATACGTTGACGATGCCCGGCATCCGTCGGGCGCAGCATTTCGGGGAAGTAACGATGAAGATGCGACGACTTTTAAGCGCAGGTGCCGTTCTGGCGCTTGCGATGAGCTCCACTTTCGCCAGCGCTGAAAAACAGACCCTGAACATCGGTTACGTTGACGGCTGGTCCGACAGCGTCGCGACCACCCACGTGGCGGCCGAAGTGATCAAGCAGAAACTCGGCTACGACGTGAAACTGCAAGCCGTCGCCACCGGGATCATGTGGCAAGGTGTGGCCACCGGCAAACTCGACGCCATGCTCTCGGCCTGGCTGCCGGTAACCCATGGTGATTACTGGACGAAGAACAAGGATCAGGTCGTCGACTACGGCCCGAACTTCAAGGATGCAAAAATCGGCCTGATCGTGCCGGAGTACGTCAAAGCCAAATCCATCGAAGACCTGAAAACCGACGACACCTTCAAAAATCGCATCGTCGGCATCGATGCCGGTTCAGGTGTGATGCTCAAGACTGATCAGGCGATCAAGGACTACGGCCTCGACAAATACTCGCTCAAGGCCAGTTCCGGCGCCGGCATGATCGCCGAACTGACCCGCGCCGAGAAGAAAAACGAATCCATCGCCGTCACCGGTTGGGTCCCGCACTGGATGTTCGCCAAATGGAAACTGCGCTTCCTCGACGACCCGAAAGGCGTTTACGGTGCAGCTGAAACCGTGAACAGCATCGGCAGCAAAGAGCTTGATGCCAAAGCGCCGGAAGTGGCGAAGTTCCTGAAAAACTTCCAGTGGGCCTCGAAAGACGAAATTGGCGAAGTGATGCTGGCGATTCAGGACGGTGCAAAACCTGACGCCGCCGCCAAAGCCTGGGTAGCCAAGCACCCGGAGCGCGTGGCTGACTGGACTAAATAACCTGATATAGCTTTTTCACCGCGAACCCTGTGGGAGCGGGCTTGCCCGCGATAGCGGTCTGTCAGTTGGCTAATCAGTCGACTGGCATGACGCAATCGCTGGCAAGCCAGCTCCCACAGTTTTTTATATGTGCTTGAGAATGGCAAAGCTGTCATGGCGTTCTACTACTAAGGTCGTCTGGAACCTGTCTCGCAGCCGCATACAGTGGATATCGTTCCAACAATAATCTGTGCTGCGAGGATAAAAACAATGAACGACAGCATTTACCTCTCGATTCAAAACAGTCCCCGATTCAAGGAACTGGTTAGCAAGCGAGAAAAGTTCGCCTGGATTCTTTCAGCGATCATGCTTGGGCTTTACTCCGGTTTCATCCTTCTGATTGCTTACGGGCCGCATCTTCTGGGCGCGAAGATCAGTCCTGAGTCCTCCATTACCTGGGGCATTCCTATCGGTGTCGGGCTGATTCTTTCGGCCTTCATCCTGACCGGCATCTACGTAAAGCGCGCCAATGGCGAGTTCGACGACCTGAACAATGCGATTCTCAAGGAGGCTCAGCAATGATCCGGCGTCTACTGGCTCTATTGAGCGTTGCAGCTTTCGCACCGGGTGCCTGGGCGGCTGATGCCTTGACCGGTGAGGTGGCCAAGCAGCCGCTGAACATTCCCGCAATCCTGATGTTCGTGGCATTTGTCGGCGCCACTTTGTACATCACCTACTGGGCCTCGAAGAAAAACAACTCCGCGGCCGACTACTATGCAGCGGGCGGCAAGATCACCGGATTCCAGAACGGTCTGGCAATTGCCGGTGACTACATGTCGGCGGCGTCCTTCCTGGGGATTTCCGCGCTGGTGTTCACCTCCGGCTACGATGGCCTGATCTACTCGATCGGCTTCCTGGTGGGCTGGCCGATCATTCTGTTCCTGATCGCCGAGCGTCTGCGTAACCTGGGTAAATACACCTTTGCCGACGTGGCGTCCTACCGCCTCGGGCAAACCCAGATTCGCTCGCTGTCCGCCTGCGGTTCGCTGGTGGTGGTGGCGTTCTACCTGATCGCGCAAATGGTGGGTGCGGGCAAGCTGATCCAGCTGCTCTTTGGTCTGGATTACCACGTTGCGGTGATTCTGGTCGGTGTGCTGATGTGCATGTACGTGCTGTTCGGCGGCATGCTGGCAACCACCTGGGTGCAGATCATCAAGGCTGTGTTGCTGCTGTCGGGTGCATCGTTCATGGCACTGATGGTGATGAAGCACGTCAACTTCGACTTCAACACGTTGTTCTCCGAGGCGATCAAGGTGCACGCCAAAGGCGAAGCGATCATGAGCCCGGGCGGTCTGGTCAAGGATCCGGTTTCGGCATTCTCGCTGGGTCTGGCGTTGATGTTCGGTACCGCTGGCCTGCCGCACATCCTCATGCGCTTCTTCACCGTGAGTGATGCAAAAGAAGCCCGTAAGAGCGTGCTGTACGCTACCGGGTTCATTGGCTACTTCTACATTCTGACGTTCATTATCGGCTTCGGCGCGATCCTGCTGGTCAGCACTAACCCGGCCTTCAAAGATGCTGCTGGCGCGCTGTTGGGCGGCAACAACATGGCGGCGGTGCACCTGGCCAACGCGGTCGGCGGTAGCATCTTCCTTGGCTTCATCTCGGCGGTTGCCTTCGCGACCATCCTTGCTGTAGTGGCAGGTCTGACCCTGGCGGGTGCTTCGGCGGTTTCTCACGACCTCTACGCCAGCGTTATCAAAAAGGGCAAGGCGAACGAGAAGGACGAAATTCGCGTTTCGAAGATCACCACGATTGCCCTGGCGGTGCTGGCGATTGGTCTGGGTATCCTCTTCGAGAGCCAGAACATTGCGTTCATGGTTGGCCTGGCGTTCTCCATCGCGGCGAGCTGTAACTTCCCGGTACTGCTGCTTTCGATGTACTGGAAGAAGCTGACGACTCGTGGGGCGATGATTGGTGGCTGGTTGGGTCTGGTCAGCGCTGTTGGCCTGATGATTCTCGGCCCGACCATCTGGGTGCAGATTCTGCATCATGAGAAGGCGATCTTCCCTTATGAGTACCCGGCGCTGTTCTCGATGATCATTGCGTTTGTGGGGATCTGGTTCTTCTCGATCACTGACAAGTCGGCGGCTGCGGACCGGGAACGTGCGTTGTTCTTCCCTCAGTTTGTGCGTTCGCAGACAGGGTTGGGGGCGAGTGGGGCGGTTTCGCACTAAGGCTTTTGGATTGATTGGGTAAGTTGAGTTAGACAGAAATGCCCCGGTCGAGAGATCGGGGCATTTTTTGTGGGCGGTTATCGGGCTTGGGCTGTTTTTGGATTGTGGCGAGTTTGCCCCTCACCCCAGCCATCTCGGCTTTTAATCTTTTGCCCTCTTCGGCAGACCGTGCTTCGGGGGGGGGGCAAAGCTAATGTTTGCTTATCGGCGCCTGGGAAAGTGAGTCGCTGTAAGAGCAAAACCGCCAGCGGCGGCACCCGCAGCAACGGATATGCCCACAAACCAAACCCTGAACCCCCATAAACAAAAACGGCCCCTATATGAATAGAGGCCGTTTCCGGTGCAACGCTAAGACTTTATCGCAAGACAAATCTTATTTGCGGTCTTCCAGCTTGGTAATGTCACGCGACTCGTAGCCGGTGTACAACTGGCGCGGACGGCCAATCTTGTAAGGGCTCGAGAGCATCTCTTTCCAGTGGGAGATCCAGCCAACAGTACGTGCCAGCGCGAAAATCACAGTGAACATGCTGGTTGGAATGCCGATCGCCTTGAGGATGATCCCCGAGTAGAAGTCGACGTTCGGGTACAGCGAGCGTTCGATGAAGTACGGGTCGGTCAGCGCAATCTCTTCCAGGCGCATGGCCAGTTGGAGTTGCGGATCGTTGTTGATGCCCAGTTCCTTCAATACTTCGTCGCAGGTCTGCTTCATTACAGTCGCGCGAGGATCGCGGTTCTTGTAAACGCGGTGACCGAAGCCCATCAGCTTGAACGGGTCGTTCTTGTCCTTGGCCTTGGCGATGAACTTGTCGATGTTGGACACATCGCCAATTTCGTCCAGCATGGTCAGAACGGCTTCGTTCGCACCGCCGTGGGCAGGGCCCCACAGTGCGGCGATACCGGCGGCGATACAGGCGAACGGGTTGGCACCCGAAGAGCCCGCCAGACGCACGGTGGAGGTCGATGCGTTCTGCTCGTGGTCGGCATGGAGGATGAAGATCTTGTCCATGGCCTTGGCGAGCACCGGGCTGATCGGTTTGATCTCGCACGGGGTGTTGAACATCATGTGCAGGAAGTTTTCCGCGTACGTCAGGTCGTTGCGCGGGTACATCATGGGTTGACCCATGGAGTACTTGTAAACCATCGCTGCCAGGGTCGGCATCTTCGCAACCAGACGGATCGCGGAGATTTCGCGATGCTGCGGGTTATTGATGTCGAGGGAGTCGTGGTAGAAGGCCGAGAGGGCGCCGACTACGCCGCACATGACGGCCATCGGGTGGGCGTCGCGACGGAAACCGTTGAAGAAGGTTTTCAGCTGCTCGTGAACCATGGTGTGGTTTTTCACGGTGCTGACGAACTGGGCCTTCTGTTCTGCGGTCGGCAGTTCACCGTTGAGCAGCAGATAGCAGGTTTCCAGGTAGTCCGACTTTTCAGCCAGCTGTTCGATCGGGTAGCCGCGGTGCAACAGAATGCCGTTGTCGCCGTCGATATAGGTGATCTTCGATTCGCACGAGGCGGTCGACATGAAACCCGGGTCGAAAGTGAAGCGGCCCGTGGCCGTCAGGCCCCGAACATCAATAACATCGGGACCAACGGTGCCGGTTAAAATGGGCAGCTCGACGGGGGCTGCGCCCTCGATGATCAACTGCGCTTTTTTGTCAGCCATGTGGCCTCCTATTTATGCTTGAACCATCAGACAGACCCCCCACGCAGGGCCCGCACCACTATAGTGAGATAAATTCGAATGTCAATTTGCCTAAAGTCTTGCTCCAGAAGGCTTTAACTGCCCTTTTTCCTCGAAATTGACTGCCATTTACGCCTTTTATACGACTTGTGCAATGCGCTATTTGGGGTAGGTGATTGCGTTGTCATTAGTAGCCTAACTGTCTATACTCGGCCACCGACCGCCAAGGGCTTTTGGGCCTGCTTTATTGGGGGTCGCATCCCTGGGTGGTGGTTACCTGACCAGTGCACTCCCCAACAACTTTGCCCTGATTGTTAGGGGCTCTTCAGTGTGAAAAAAAAGCCGTGAAAAGCCAACGACCTGTAAACCTAGACCTAAGGACCATCAAACTCCCCATCACCGGCGTTACGTCGTTTCTTCACCGTGTTTCCGGCATCATCCTCTTCCTGGGCCTGGGCTTCATGCTTTATGCATTGGGCAAATCCCTGGATTCCGAGGAAGGTTTTGCCGAGGTGAAGGCATGCTTGACCAGCCCGCTGGCCAAGTTCGTAGCATGGGGCCTCCTGTCCGCTCTGCTGTATCACCTGGTAGCCGGTGTGCGCCACTTGATCATGGATATGGGCATCGGTGAGACGCTGGAAGGCGGCCGCCTGGGCTCGAAAATCATCGTCGCCATTTCCGTGGTGCTGATCGTTCTGGCAGGAGTTTGGATATGGTAACCAGCGTTACGAACCTTTCGCGTTCGGGCCTCTATGACTGGATGGCGCAACGTGTGTCTGCGGTTGTTCTCGCGGCTTATTTCATCTTCCTGATCGGATACCTTGCAGCGAATCCGGGCATTGGTTACGACCAGTGGCATGGCCTGTTCGCCCACAACGGGATGCGTATCTTCAGTCTGCTGGCCCTCGTTGCCCTTGGCGCTCACGCCTGGGTCGGCATGTGGACCATCGCGACCGACTACCTGACGCCAATGGCGCTGGGCAAGTCCGCGACCGCAGTACGTTTCCTTTTCCAGGCAGTATGCGGCGTTGCGATGTTCGCTTACTTCGTCTGGGGTGTGCAGATTCTCTGGGGTATCTGATTCATGGCTAACATTCCAACGATTTCTTTCGACGCCATCATTATTGGTGGCGGCGGTGCTGGCATGCGCGCTGCGCTGCAACTGGCACAGGGTGGTCACAAGACTGCCGTGATCACCAAGGTTTTCCCGACTCGTTCGCACACTGTATCGGCTCAGGGTGGCATCACCTGCGCGATCGCTTCTGCCGATCCGAACGATGACTGGCGCTGGCACATGTACGATACCGTCAAGGGCTCCGACTACATCGGTGACCAGGACGCTATCGAATACATGTGTCAGGAAGGCCCGGCTGCTGTTTATGAGCTGGACCACATGGGAATGCCGTTCTCGCGTACCGAACAGGGCCGCATCTACCAGCGTCCGTTCGGCGGTCAGTCGAAGGATTACGGTAAAGGCGGGCAGGCTGCCCGTACTTGCGCCGCTTCCGACCGTACCGGTCACGCACTGCTGCACACCCTTTATCAGGGCAACCTGAAAGCCGGTACCACGTTCCTGAACGAGTACTACGCTGTCGACCTGGTGAAAAACGCTCAAGGCGAGTTCGTCGGTGTGATCGCTATCTGCATCGAAACCGGTGAAACCACCTACATCCGCGCCAAGGCTACTGTTCTGGCAACCGGCGGTGCAGGTCGTATCTACGCGTCCACCACCAACGCCCTGATCAACACCGGTGACGGCGTCGGCATGGCTCTGCGTGCGGGTGTGCCGGTACAGGACATCGAAATGTGGCAGTTCCACCCAACCGGCATCGCCGGCGCCGGTGTACTGGTTACCGAAGGTTGCCGTGGTGAAGGTGGATACCTGATCAACAAGCACGGCGAGCGTTTCATGGAGCGTTATGCTCCGAACGCCAAAGACCTTGCCGGTCGTGACGTTGTTGCCCGCTCGATGGTTAAGGAAATCATCGCGGGTAACGGTTGCGGTCCGAATGGCGACCACGTGCTGCTCAAACTCGATCACCTGGGTGAAGAAGTGCTGCACAGCCGTCTGCCAGGCATCTGCGAACTGTCGAAGACTTTCGCACACGTTGACCCGGTTGTTGCTCCGGTTCCGGTTGTTCCGACTTGCCACTATATGATGGGCGGTGTTCCGACCAACATTCATGGCCAGGCGATCACCCAGAACGCTGAAGGCGTGGACGAGATCATTCATGGTCTGTTCGCCGTCGGCGAAGTGGCTTGCGTATCGGTTCATGGTGCCAACCGTCTGGGCGGCAACTCGCTGCTCGACCTGGTGGTGTTCGGCCGCGCTGCCGGCCTGCACCTCGAGAAAGCATTGACTGACGGCATCGAATACGATGACGCCACCGAAGCTGATATCGACGCTGCCCTGTCGCGCCTCAATGCACTGAACAGCCGTACCGATGGCGAAGACGTTGCTACGCTGCGTCGCGAGCTGCAAAGCTGCATGCAGAACTACTTCGGCGTATTCCGTACCGGCGAATACATGCAGAAAGGTATTGCCCAGCTGGCAGACCTGCGCACCCGTATCGCCAACGTGAAAATCAACGATAAGTCGCAGGCGTTCAACACTGCACGTATCGAAGCGCTTGAGCTGCAAAACCTGCTGGAAGTCGCTGAGGCTACTGCCATTGCGGCTGAAGTCCGTAAAGAGTCCCGCGGCGCGCACGCCCGTGAAGACTTTGAAGATCGTGATGACGAAAACTGGCTGTGCCACACCCTGTACTTCCCGGGTGACAAGCGCGTTGCCAAGCGTGCCGTGAATTTCTCGCCGAAAACTGTTCCGACTTTTGAACCTAAGATTCGGACTTATTAAGGGTGGCCGCCATGTTGCAAGTCAGCGTTTATCGTTACAACCCTGATCAGGACGCCGCGCCGTTCATGCAGGAATTCCAGGTTGATACCGGTGGTAAAGACCTGATGGTGCTGGACGTGCTGGCCCTGATCAAAGAGCAGGACGAGGGTTTCTCCTATCGTCGCTCTTGCCGTGAAGGTGTTTGCGGTTCCGACGGCATGAACATCAACGGCAAAAACGGCCTGGCGTGCATCACGCCGCTGTCCGCTGTCGTAAAAGGCAACAAGTTGATCGTTCGTCCGCTGCCAGGTTTGCCGGTTATCCGTGACCTGGTTGTCGATATGAGCATCTTCTACAAGCAATACGAGAAGGTTAAGCCATTCCTGCAGAACGACACGCCGGCTCCGGCCATCGAGCGTCTGCAGTCCCCTGAAGAGCGTGAAAAGCTCGACGGTCTGTACGAGTGCATTCTGTGCGCTTGCTGCTCGACCTCTTGCCCGTCCTTCTGGTGGAACCCGGACAAGTTCCTGGGCCCGGCCGCACTGCTGCAAGCTTATCGCTTCCTGGCAGACAGCCGTGACACCAAGACGTCCGAGCGTCTGGCTTCGCTGGATGACCCGTTCAGTGTTTTCCGCTGCCGGGGCATCATGAACTGCGTCAACGTATGTCCGAAAGGCCTGAACCCGACTAAGGCCATCGGTCACATCCGTAACATGCTGCTTTCTAGCGGCGTGTGATTCAGCTGCTGTAACCGCTGCACCGTAGAGGCTGTGGCGCGGGCTTCAACCCGCGTCATGGCTATAACCAGAGCAGCAGCCACAAGCTGCGGCTCTTATTTTGAAGAAATGAGACAAGCAGGGGCATCCGGGCTGGTACCCGGACTATCAGTGTGATCCTAAGTGGCTTGTTTTAGTCGCTGCATTCGGACTTCTGCAAGTTTGCTCGGTGTCGACATCGATGGTGTTCCCCTAACCGAGGGTGACCAAGCATGCAAGAAAGCGTGATGCAGCGCATGTGGAACAGCGCCTACCTTTCAGGTGGAAACGCTGCCTATGTGGAAGAGCTTTATGAGCTCTACCTGCACGACCCTAACGCTGTGCCAGAAGAGTGGCGCACCTACTTTCAGAAGCTGCCTGCCGACGGCGGCTCTGCCACTGATGTTTCGCACTCCACGATTCGCGATCATTTCGTGCTGCTGGCAAAGAACCAGCGCCGCGCTCAACCGGTTTCCGCCGGCAGCGTGAGCAGTGAGCACGAGAAGAAGCAAGTTGAAGTGCTGCGATTGATCCAGGCCTACCGTATGCGTGGCCACCAGGCAGCCCAGCTTGACCCGCTGGGGCTGTGGCAGCGTCCTGCACCTGCAGACCTGTCGATCAATCATTACGGCTTGACCAATGCCGATCTTGATACGACCTTCCGTGCCGGCGACCTGTTCATCGGCAAAGAGGAAGCGAGCCTACGCGAAATTCACGAAGCGTTGCAGCAGACATATTGCCGCACCATCGGCGCTGAATTCACGCACATCACCGATTCCGAGCAGCGTCACTGGTTCCAGCAGCGTCTGGAAAGCGTGCGCGGCCGTCCAACGTACTCCGCCGACATCAAGAGCCACCTGCTCGAGCGCGTCACCGCCGGCGAAGGTCTGGAAAAATACCTGGGCACCAAATACCCGGGTACCAAGCGTTTCGGTCTGGAAGGCGGCGAAAGCCTGATTCCGATGCTCGACGAGCTGATTCAACGCTCCGGTTCGTATGGCACCAAGGAAGTCGTGATCGGCATGGCCCACCGTGGCCGTCTCAACGTGCTGGTCAACACCTTCGGCAAGAACCCGCGCGAGCTGTTCGACGAGTTCGAAGGCAAGAAGAAGGTCGAGCTGGGTTCCGGTGACGTTAAATACCACCAGGGCTTCTCGTCCAACGTGATGACCACCGGTGGTGAAGTTCACCTGGCCATGGCGTTCAACCCGTCCCACCTGGAAATCGTTTCCCCGGTGGTCGAGGGTTCGGTTCGTGCCCGTCAGGATCGTCGTAACGACCCTACCGGTGAGAAGGTTCTGCCAATCTCCATCCACGGCGACGCGGCATTTGCCGGCCAGGGCGTGGTGATGGAAACCTTCCAGATGTCGCAGACCCGCGGTTTCAAGACCGGCGGTACCGTGCACATCGTGATCAACAACCAGGTTGGTTTCACCATCAGCAACCCGCTGGACTCGCGTTCCACCGAGTACGCGACCGACGTTGCGAAAATGATCCAGGCACCGATCCTCCATGTGAATGGCGATGATCCGGAAGCCGTATTGTTCGTGACTCAGCTGGCCATCGACTACCGCATGCAGTTCAAGCGTGACGTGGTGATCGACCTGGTCTGCTACCGTCGTCGCGGCCACAACGAAGCTGACGAACCAAGCGGCACCCAGCCTCTGATGTATCAGCAGATCACCAAACAGCGCACCACCCGTGAGCTGTACGCTGACAGTCTGACTCAGAGCGGTGTGCTCGACGCTGAGCGTGTTCAGGCGAAAGTCGACGAATACCGCAACGCGCTGGACAACGGTCTGCACGTAGTAAAAAGCCTGGTCAAAGAGCCGAATAAAGAGTTGTTCGTGGACTGGCGTCCGTATCTGGGCCACGCCTGGACCGCGCGTCACGACACTCGCTTCGACCTCAAGACCCTGCAGGAACTGTCCGCCAAGCTGCTGGAAATTCCGGAAGGCTTCGTGGTTCAGCGCCAGGTCTCGAAAATCTACGAAGACCGTCAGAAGATGCAAGCCGGCGGCCTGCCGATCAACTGGGGTTACGCCGAAACCATGGCGTACGCGACCCTGGCGTTCGAAGGTCACCCGATTCGCATGACCGGTCAGGACATCGGCCGCGGTACGTTCTCGCACCGTCACGCTGTTCTGCACAACCAGAAAGATGCGGGCACTTACATTCCGCTGCAGCACTTGTACGACGGTCAGCCACGTTTTGATCTGTACGACTCGTTCCTGTCGGAAGAAGCCGTTCTGGCGTTCGAATACGGTTACTCGACCACCACGCCGGATGCGCTGGTGATCTGGGAAGCCCAGTTCGGCGACTTCGCCAACGGTGCCCAAGTGGTTATCGACCAGTTCATCACCAGTGGCGAGCACAAGTGGGGCCGTCTGTGCGGTCTGACCATGCTGCTGCCGCACGGTTATGAAGGTCAGGGTCCTGAGCACTCTTCGGCTCGTCTGGAGCGTTACCTGCAATTGTGCGCCGAGCACAACATTCAGGTAGCGGTACCGACCACGCCGGCTCAGATCTACCACTTGCTGCGTCGTCAGGTGATTCGCCCGCTGCGCAAACCGTTGATCGTCCTGACTCCGAAGTCGCTGCTGCGCCACAAGCTGGCTGTCTCGACCCTGGAAGATCTGGCCGAGGGTTCGTTCCAGACCGTTATCCCGGAAATCGACGTATTGGACCCGAACAAGGTCGAGCGCGTTGTTCTGTGTAGCGGCAAGGTCTACTACGACCTGCTGGAAAAACGCCGTGCCGAAGGCCGTGAAGATATCGCCATCGTGCGTATCGAGCAGCTGTACCCATTCCCTGAGGACGACTTGATTGAAGTCCTGGCTCCGTACACCAACCTCAAACATATCGTTTGGTGTCAGGAAGAGCCGATGAACCAGGGTGCCTGGTACTGCAGTCAGCACCACATGCGCCGCATCGTTGGCAAACACGACAAATCTCTCGTACTCGAGTACGCGGGCCGTGATGCCTCTGCTGCACCTGCTTGTGGTTACGCATCGATGCACGCCGAGCAGCAGGAAAAACTGCTGCAAGCCGCGTTTACCGTTTAACGCCTTCGCGCACCTGAAACCGAATTTAAGGAACTACAGATAATGGCTATCGAGATCAAAGCCCCCACTTTCCCGGAATCGGTTGCCGATGGCACCGTTGCCACCTGGCACAAGCAACCGGGCGACGCCGTCAAGCGTGACGACCTGATCGTCGACATCGAAACTGACAAAGTCGTACTGGAAGTTCTGGCGACTGCCGACGGCGTACTGGGCGCTATCGTCAAGAACGAAGGCGACACTGTTCTGTCCGACGAAGTCCTGGGCTCCATCGAAGCGGGCGGCGCTGCTGCCGCTGCTCCGGCTGCCGCTGCTGCTCCGGCCGCTGCCCAAGCTGCTGCTGCACCTGCTGCCGGCACCGACGAAGATGCTATCGCCGCGCCTGCTGCACGCAAACTGGCTGAAGAAAACGGCATCAACCTGGCGTCCGTCAAAGGCACCGGTAAAGATGGCCGTGTAACCAAGGAAGACGTGGTTGCCGCTGTTGAAGCCAAGAAAGCTGCTCCGGCCGCCGCTCCTGCCAAGGCTGCTGCACCATCGGCTGCTGCTCCTGTGTTCGCCGCTGGCGACCGCATCGAGAAGCGCGTTCCGATGACCCGCGTTCGTGCCACAGTGGCCAAGCGTCTGGTTGAAGCTCAGTCGAACATGGCGATGCTGACCACTTTCAACGAAGTCGACATGACTGAAGTCATGGCGCTGCGTTCGAAGTACAAGGACCTGTTCGAGAAGTCGCACAACGGCGTACGTCTGGGCTTCATGTCGTTCTTCGTGAAGGCTGCTACCGAAGCGCTGAAACGCTTCCCGGCTGTCAACGCTTCGATCGACGGTGCCGACATCGTTTACCACGGCTATGCCGACGTAGGTGTTGCTGTTTCCAGCGACCGCGGTCTGGTGGTTCCGGTTCTGCGTAACGCCGAACTGATGAGCCTGGCTGAAATCGAAGGCGGCATCGCCACCTTCGGCAAGAAAGCCCGTGACGGCAAACTGTCGATGGACGAGATGACCGGTGGTACCTTCACCATCACCAACGGTGGTACCTTCGGTTCGATGATGTCGACCCCGATCGTCAACCCGCCGCAGGCAGCGATTCTGGGCATGCACAACATCATCCAGCGTCCGATGGCCATCAACGGTCAGGTCGTTATCCGTCCGATGATGTACCTGGCACTGTCCTACGATCACCGTCTGATCGATGGCAAAGAAGCTGTGACCTTCCTGGTGACCATCAAGAACCTGCTGGAAGACCCAGCTCGTCTGTTGCTGGATATCTAAAAAGCAGCTGCAAGCTTTCAGCTACAAGCCTCAAGCTCAAGGCGAGCGGGTGGGCTTGCAGCTTGAAGCTTGCGGCTTGAAGCTTTTCGCTAAAGAGGATTTTTTGAATGTCGCAGAAATTTGACGTAGTAGTGATCGGTGCTGGCCCTGGTGGCTATGTGGCTGCCATCAAGGCCGCGCAGCTGGGTCTGACCACTGCCTGCATCGAGAAGTACACCGACGCCGAAGGCAAGCAAGCCCTGGGCGGCACCTGCCTGAACGTCGGCTGCATTCCTTCCAAGGCGCTGCTCGACAGCTCCTGGAAATACAAGGAAGCGAAAGAAAGCTTCAACGTTCACGGTATCTCGACCGGCGAAGTCAAAATGGACGTTGCTGCGATGGTTGGCCGCAAGGCTGGCATCGTCAAGAACCTGACCGGCGGCGTTGCCACTCTGTTCAAGGCCAACGGCGTTACTTCGATCCAGGGCCACGGCAAACTGCTGGCCGGCAAGAAAGTCGAAGTCACCAAGCCAGACGGCTCGGTAGAAATCATCGAAGCTGAAAACGTCATCCTGGCACCAGGTTCGCGTCCGATCGACATCCCACCGGCTCCGGTTGATCAGAACGTCATCGTCGATTCGACTGGCGCACTGGAATTCCAAGCCGTACCTAAGCGTCTGGGCGTTATCGGCGCTGGCGTAATCGGTCTGGAACTGGGTTCGGTTTGGTCGCGTCTGGGTTCGCAAGTGGTTGTCCTCGAAGCACTGGACACCTTCCTGATGGCAGCGGACACCGCTGTTTCCAAGGAAGCGCTGAAAACCCTGACCAAGCAAGGTCTGGACATCAAGCTGGGCGCTCGCGTTACCGGTTCTAAAGTGAATGGCGACGAAGTCGTTGTGAACTACACCGATGCCAACGGCGAACAGACCATTACTTTCGACAAGCTGATCGTAGCCGTTGGTCGCCGTCCGGTGACCACTGATCTGCTGGCTGCCGACAGCGGTGTGACCCTGGACGAGCGCGGTTTCGTGCACGTTGACGATCACTGCGCTACCACCGTACCGGGCGTTTTCGCCATCGGTGACGTGGTTCGCGGCATGATGCTGGCTCACAAGGCTTCGGAAGAAGGCATCATGGTTGTCGAGCGCATCAAGGGCCACAAAGCCCAGATGAACTATGACCTGATCCCTTCGGTTATTTATACTCACCCGGAAATCGCGTGGGTTGGCAAAACCGAGCAGGCCTTGAAAGCTGAAGGCGTTGAAGTTAACGTCGGCACCTTCCCGTTCGCCGCTTCCGGCCGTGCCATGGCCGCCAACGATACCGGTGGTTTCGTCAAGGTCATCGCTGATGCCAAGACTGACCGCGTATTGGGCGTGCACGTAATTGGTCCGAGCGCTGCAGAACTGGTTCAGCAGGGCGCGATCGGTATGGAATTCGGCACCAGCGCTGAAGACCTGGGCATGATGGTTTTCTCCCATCCGACCCTGTCTGAAGCCTTGCACGAAGCTGCTCTGGCTGTGAATGGCGGCGCCATCCACATTGCCAACCGCAAGAAGCGTTAACAGACAATAAGAAACCACGGCGGTAACGGCCCGTCGTGAGCCTTGCGAGCAAGACTCACCGCGGAATGTCCGCTGGACGCAGTCTTGCGTAGCTCAGCTACGCAAGCAGCAGTCAAAGGTGGCGCGGCACTCATCACGAGTGCAGCGCCGAATGCGCAGTACCTAACGAAGACGGTAAAAAGCATGAATCTTCACGAGTATCAGGGTAAGCAGCTGTTCGCTGAATACGGCCTGCCAGTTTCCACTGGTTACGCAGTAGACACCCCAGAAGCAGCAGCAGAAGCTTGCGACAAAATCGGCGGCAGCGAGTGGGTTGTCAAAGCCCAGGTCCACGCCGGTGGTCGCGGTAAAGCGGGCGGCGTTAAGCTGGTTCGCAGCAAAGAAGACGCCAAAGCCTTCGCACAGCAGTGGCTGGGCAAGCGTCTGGTGACTTACCAGACTGACGCCAATGGCCAGCCAGTCACCAAGATCCTGGTTGAATCGTGCACTGATATCGCTAAAGAGCTGTACCTGGGCGCTGTCGTTGACCGTTCGAGCCGTCGCATCGTGTTCATGGCTTCCACCGAAGGTGGCGTGGACATCGAGAAAATCGCTCACGACACTCCAGAAAAAATTCTGAAAGCCACTATCGATCCACTGGTTGGCGCTCAGCCGTTCCAGGGTCGCGAGCTGGCATTCCAGTTGGGTCTGGAAGGCAAGCAGGTTGCTCAGTTCGCCAAGATCTTCGTAGGTCTGGCCAAACTGTTCAAGGATCACGACCTGGCTCTGCTGGAAGTGAACCCGCTGGTGATCAAGGCTGACGGCGATCTGCACTGCCTCGACGCCAAGATCAACATCGACGCCAACGCAATGTACCGTCAGCCTAAGCTGAAGACTTTCCACGATCCGTCGCAAGACGATCCGCGCGAAGCGCACGCTGCCAAGTTCGAACTGAACTACGTAGCGCTGGAAGGCAACATCGGCTGCATGGTCAACGGTGCTGGCCTGGCCATGGGTACCATGGACATCGTCAACCTGCATGGCGGCAAACCAGCCAACTTCCTCGACGTAGGTGGTGGTGCTACCAAGGAACGCGTAACTGAAGCGTTCAAGATCATCCTGTCCGACACCAACGTCGCTGCAGTACTGGTCAACATCTTCGGCGGTATCGTTCGTTGCGACATGATTGCCGAAGGCATCATCGGCGCTGTGAAAGAAGTCGGCGTGAAAATCCCGGTTGTTGTTCGCCTTGAAGGCAACAACGCTGAGCTGGGCGCTAAAGTACTGGCAGAAAGCGGTTTGAACATCATCGCTGCTACCAGCCTGACCGACGCTGCTCAACAAGTTGTTAAAGCTGCGGAGGGCAAATAATGAGCGTCCTGATCAATAAAGACACCAAAGTTATCTGCCAGGGTATTACCGGTTCGCAAGGTAGTTTCCACACCCAGCAAGCCATTGAATACGGCACCAAGATGGTTGGTGGCGTTACTCCTGGTAAAGGCGGCACCGAGCACCTGGGTCTGCCAGTGTTCAACACCGTGAAAGATGCTGTTGCTCAAACTGGCGCCACCGCCAGCGTGATCTACGTTCCAGCTCCTTTCTGCAAGGACTCGATCCTGGAAGCGGCTTTCGGCGGCATCAAGCTGATCGTCTGCATCACCGAAGGCATTCCTACCCTGGACATGCTGGACGCTAAAGTTAAGTGCGACGAGCTGGGCGTAGTCCTGATCGGCCCTAACTGCCCGGGCGTTATCACCCCAGGCGAATGCAAGATCGGCATCATGCCAGGTCACATTCACTTGCCAGGCAAGGTCGGTATCGTTTCGCGTTCCGGCACCCTGACCTACGAAGCTGTGAAGCAGACTACTGACGCCGGTTTCGGTCAGTCGACTTGCGTCGGCATCGGTGGTGACCCGATCCCGGGTTCGAACTTCATCGACATCCTGAAGCTGTTCCAGGAAGACCCGAAGACCGAAGCGATCGTGATGATCGGTGAGATCGGCGGTTCGGCTGAAGAAGAAGCGGCTGCCTATATCAAGGCACACGTGACCAAGCCGGTTGTTTCCTACATCGCTGGTGTGACTGCTCCTCCGGGCAAGCGCATGGGCCATGCTGGCGCAATCATCTCTGGCGGCAAAGGCACTGCAGACGAGAAGTTTGCTGCCCTGGAAGACGCAGGCGTTAAAACCGTGCGTTCGCTGGCAGACATCGGCAAGGCTTTGTCCGAGCTGACCGGTTGGGCTGTCAAGTAAGCTTCCCGCTTAGCTGACGCTTTACCAAACAAAGGCCACCTTCGGGTGGCCTTTGTCGTTTCAGAGCGGTTGCAAGCTTCAAGTTGCTAGCTACAAGACAAAAGCTTGCCGCTTGAAACTTGTAGCCTGGAGCGGCTTTTCATACATAAACGCGACACGGAAACGTCGGGTATCGGATAGTTCGCCCTCTAACAGTGCGTTTGTCAGGCAAATTCGTTAGGCTAGCAGCCATTTTTGCGTCTGCCGCCCACAAGGCATGCACCGCGCGTTACGGGTCAGTCCCATACGGATCGACAGCATTTCCCTAATCCCACAGGGCAATCCCCCTCTAAATTCCGATTCAGTAGTGTGGTATTTCCTTAATGAAAGTTTTGAAAGGTCAGGACATCCTGGCACTCGGTTTTATGACGTTTGCCCTGTTCGTTGGGGCCGGTAACATCATCTTCCCGCCTATCGTCGGTTTGCAGGCCGGACCTCACGTCTGGATGGCGGCGCTGGGCTTCTTGATCACCGCAGTCGGTTTGCCGGTAATCACCGTGGTTGCGCTGGCCAAGGTCGGTGGAGCGATGGATGCCCTGAGCAGCCCGATCGGCAAAATTGCCGGTGGTGTGCTGGCTGCCGCGTGCTACCTGGCGGTCGGCCCGCTGTTCGCTACCCCGCGTACTGCAACCGTGTCGTTCGAAGTGGGCCTGGCGCCGTTGACCGGCGAGAGCCCGTTGGCGCTGTTCCTCTACAGCTCGGTTTATTTCCTGCTGGTGTTCTTCATCTCGCTGTATCCGGGTCGTTTGCTGGATACCGTAGGGCGTTTCCTCGCGCCGCTGAAGATCATCGCGCTGGCCGTGCTGGGCATCGCTGCCTTCGCCTTGCCGGCCGGTGATATCGGTCACGGCACACCCGAATACGTGGCGGCACCGTTCTCCCAAGGTTTCATCAATGGTTACCTGACCATGGATACCCTCGGCGCATTGGTGTTCGGTATCGTCATCGTTAACGCGATTCGCTCCCGTGGCGTCGAGTCGCCAGCGCTGATCACCCGTTACGCGATCATCGCCGGGCTGATTGCCGGTGTCGGTCTGGCGCTGGTGTATGTCAGCCTGTTCCGTCTCGGTTCGGGTAGCCATGAAGTGGCTGTCGGTGCCACCAATGGTGCGGCGGTATTGCACGCTTATGTGCAACACACCTTCGGTTCGTTGGGCAGCGGTTTCCTTGCGGTGCTGATCTCGCTGGCGTGTCTGGTGACGGCGGTGGGCCTGACCTGCGCCTGCGCCGAGTATTTCAGCCGTGTGCTGCCACTGTCCTACAAGACGCTGGTGATCATTCTTGCTGTGTTCTCCCTGTTGGTGTCCAACCTGGGCCTGACGAACCTCATTGCCTTCTCGATTCCTGTGCTGACGGCGATTTACCCACCGTGCATCGTTCTGGTCGCCCTGAGTTTCTGCTCGAGCTTCTGGAACGAGCAGGTGCGCATCGTCGGCCCGGTCATGCTGGTGTCGTTCCTGTTCGGCTGCATTGACGCGCTCAAAGGCGCCGATCTGGCAGGCTGGATGCCTGGACCGCTTGCAACGCTGCCACTGAGCGAGCAGGGCCTTGCATGGCTGATCCCGTCCGTGATCACGCTGGTGTTCGCCGTGGCGATCGATAGCGCCCTGGGCAAACGTCGTAGCGCTATCGCCTGACGTTCATCAGGCCCGTCATAAGCGGGCCGGTGACGCTTAAACAGAAATGCCCCGTATCAATCGATACGGGGCATTTTTTATGGGCATAAGGCAGTGTCTTTTTCCGTGAGCTAGCGTCGAAGGGTTGCTTAGGTTCACTCCTACAGGAATCGTGTTCACACATCACAAGGAACCGCATGTCGTTCATCCAGGCCAATCTGATTCATCTGCTCGCCGCACTCTGGTTTGTCATCTGCTGGGGCGGCTATACCCGTTACGCCGGCTGGAAGGCTCGCGACACCGCGTGTCTGGCCAGCGTGCTGCACCTGTACCGCGAAGACTGGATGCGCCGCATGTTGCTGCGCGACAACCGCATCGCGGACGCCAGCGTGATCGGCAACCTGGAGCGTAACGCCTCGTTCTTTGCTTCCAGCACCCTGATTATCCTTGCAGGTATCCTCACCGTGCTGGGCGCTTCCGACCGTGCGGTGTCATTGCTGGCGGATATTCCGATGGTGCAGCAGGCCTCGCAAGGCATGTCGGAGATCAAGTTGCTGTGCCTGGCAATGGTATTTGTCTACGCGTTCTTCACGTTCAGCTGGTGCATGCGCCAGTACAACTTCGCGGCGATTCTGGTGGGCTCGGCGCCGATGATCGGTGAGCGACAAGTCTCGGAGCTGGAGCGCAAAGCCTTCGCTTCGCGAGCGGCGCGGGTGATTTCGATGGCGGCCAACCAGTTCAACTTCGGCCTGCGCTCGTACTACTTCGGCATGAGTATGCTGGCGTGGTTTGTCAGCCCTTGGTTGTTCATGCTGATGACTGCCGGAGTGGTCGTCGTCTTGTATCGCCGCGAGTTTCATTCCGACGTTCTGGATGTCATGGTCTATACCCCTACAGAGGCGCCCATTCCCGAGGCGAACAAAGAGGTCGTTTCATGAGTATTCCGTTCTGGTGTGTGTTTATAAGTGCCCTGTTGATTTATATCGCGCGCCTGCCGGTGGGCAAGGCCATGAAAGAGCAGGGCGGTTACAACAACCACCTGCCGCGTCAACAGCAGGCACAGCTCACTGGTTACGGCGCGAGAGCGCTGGCGGCGCACCAGAACAGCATCGAGGCATTCATATTGTTCGCAGTGGGGGTGCTTATGGCGCATACCACGCAAACAGCGGGATGGCTGATCGATACGTTGGCGATCATTTTTGTAATCGCGCGGATCCTCTACTTGTGGCTCTACCTGGCTGACAAGCCTGCATTGCGCAGCTTGATCTGGCTGGTCGGCCTGGTGTGTTCGTTGTTGCTGATGATTAGTCCGACTTTTAAAACTGTTCTGCTCTAAAAAGTCATTGCCTATAAAATGCAGGCAAAAGAAAACCCGCACTTGGCGGGTTTTCTTTTGTCACACCAGAAAGCGGATTATTGCTATTTGGCGGCTTCTTCTTGTGCAGCGGCCTTCGATTCGGCCTGAGCTTTGGCAGCTTCGGCGTTTTCTTTCGCAGCGTCGTTCACTTTATCCTGAGCTTTGTTCATGTCTTGCTGAGCTTGTTCAGCATGTTGGTTTGCATCTTGAGCTTTGTCCTCGGATTTTTTATCGCAGGCAGCGAGACCGAGGGAAGCGGTCAACATCAAGGCAATAGCTAAAGTCTTACGCATGGGGTGTTTCTCCTTATGGAAAATAACTACTGGCCTTAAGAACTCGGCGCCAAGGGTTAAGTTCCTCATTTGTTTCAGATATATAAGATCTTTTTTCAGTGGAACTTTTGCGGTTTTTCTCACTACTGGCAAAAGGCTCTAACAAGAGTAATTATCATATGGCTGAAAACCCCGTTTTTGAGCGTGCGACGCGATTTCTTTCTGCGTTGCGACACTGCCAGGTCCTAGGGTTGCAAGTGCACAGCGCCTCTGCCGATGGGCTCACGGTGATCCTGCCATACAGCACGAAAATCGTCGGTAACCCGCAGACAGGCGTGATACACGGTGGCGCTATCACTTCTTTGATGGACACCGCGTGCGGCATGTCGACCCTGTGCGTACTGCCGGAATTCGAAGTCTGCCCGACCCTCGATCTGCGCATCGACTACATGCACGCCGCAGAACCCCATAAAGACGTTTACGGCTTCGCCCAGTGCTATCGAGTGACGACCGATGTGATCTTCGCTCGCGGCTTCGCCTACCAGGATGATCCCGAGCAGCCGATTGCCCACGTCGTTGGCACTTTCATGCGCATGGGCAAAAACATCAGGGGCACCAAGGGTTTTGGTGGCGCTATCAGGGGAGAGGGCCAATGAGCGACGACCTCAAGGATCAGTTGCAGAGGGCCCATGCGCAAGGCGACTACGCACCGCTGCTCAAGTTGATTCCGTACGCCGGGCTGATCGGCATCGAGTGCTCTCGCGTTGGCGATGACTTGCTGTTTAAACTGCCGGCGAATAAGGACAACATTGGTAACCCTTTATTGCCGGCGATTCATGGCGGGGTGATTGCCGGGTTCATGGAACTGGCCGCAGCCCTGCATTTATTGATTTTTACCGGGGCGCCGGACGTACCGAAGATCATCGATTTTTCCCTCGATTACCTGCGCGCCGGGCAGTTTCGCGACACCTGGGCCAGGTGTCAGGTCTGCCGGCAGGGGCGGCGGGTGGCGAACGTTGCGATCACGGCGTGGCAAAGTACCGAAAGCGAACCGATTGCCACGGCTCGGGCGCATTTCAAAATCGATGAGCCCTTGAAATCCTGAACACTGCCCCAAACTCAGATGACAACCCGCCGCAGACCATTCGGGTCGCGGCCAATGCCATCTGATTGGAGTTTGATGACCATGAGTGTGGAAACTCAAAAGGAAACCCTGGGCTTCCAGACCGAGGTGAAGCAGCTGCTGCACCTCATGATCCATTCGCTGTATTCCAACAAGGAAATCTTCCTTCGCGAATTGATCTCGAACGCCTCTGACGCTGTCGACAAGCTGCGCTTCGAAGCCCTGGCCAAGCCTGAGTTGCTCGAAGGTGGCGCAGATCTGAAAATCCGTGTGAGCTTCGACAAGGACGCCAAGACCGTCACCCTCGAAGACAACGGTATCGGCATGAACCGTGACGATGTGATCGCCCACCTGGGGACCATCGCCAAGTCGGGCACCGCCGATTTCATGAAGAATCTGTCGGGTGATCAGAAAAAAGATTCGCACCTGATCGGCCAGTTCGGTGTTGGCTTCTACTCGGCCTTCATCGTTGCCGACCAGGTTGACGTGTACAGCCGTCGCGCCGGCACTCCGGCCAGCGAAGGCGTGCACTGGTCGTCGAAAGGCGAGGGCGAGTTCGAAGTCGCCACCATCGAAAAGCCTGAGCGCGGCACTCGCATCGTCCTGCACCTGAAAGCTACAGAAGACGAGTTCGCCGATGGCTGGCGTCTGCGCAACATCATCAAGAAGTACTCCGACCATATCGCTTTGCCGATCGAGCTGCCGAAAGAAGTCACGGCTGCCGAAGGCGAAGAGGCGCCAGCGCTCGAGTGGGAAACCGTCAACCGCGCCAGTGCCCTGTGGACTCGTCCACGCACCGAAGTGAAGGACGAGGAATACCAGGAGTTCTACAAGCACATCGCCCACGATTTCGAGAACCCGCTGGCCTGGAGCCACAACAAGGTTGAAGGCAAACTCGAATACAGCTCGCTGTTGTACGTGCCGGCCCGCGCACCGTTCGATTTGTATCAGCGTGAAGCGCCGAAAGGCCTGAAGCTGTACGTGCAACGCGTGTTCGTAATGGATCAGGCCGAGTCTTTCCTGCCGCTCTACCTGCGCTTCATCAAAGGCGTGGTCGACTCCAACGACCTGTCGCTGAACGTGTCGCGGGAAATTCTGCAGAAAGACCCGATCATCGACTCGATGAAGTCGGCGCTGACCAAGCGTGTGCTCGACATGCTGGAAAAACTGGCGAAGAACGAGCCTGAGCAATACAAGGGCTTCTGGAAGAACTTCGGTCAGGTCATGAAAGAAGGCCCTGCAGAAGACTTCGCCAACAAGGAAAAAATCGCGGGTCTGCTGCGTTTCGCGTCGACCAACGGCGACGACGGCGAGCAGATCGTCGGTCTGGCTGACTACCTGGCACGCGCCAAAGAAGGTCAGGACAAGATCTACTACCTCACCGGCGAAACCTACGCGCAGGTCAAAAACAGCCCGCACCTGGAAGTCTTCCGCAAGAAAGGCATCGAAGTGCTGCTGCTGACCGACCGTATCGACGAGTGGCTGATGAGCTACCTCAGCGACTTCGACGGCAAGTCCTTCGTTGACGTGGCACGCGGTGACCTGGACCTGGGCAATCTGGACTCGGAAGAGGACAAGAAAGCCGCAGAAGAGGTCGCCAAGTCCAAAGAAGGTCTGGTCGAGCGTCTGAAAACCGCGCTGGGTGATTGCGTCGCTGAAGTGCGGGTTTCCCATCGTCTGACCGATTCGCCGGCCATTCTGGCCATCGGCGAGCAGGACCTGGGTCTGCAAATGCGTCAGATCCTCGAGGCCAGCGGTCAGAAGGTGCCGGATTCGAAGCCTATCTTCGAATTCAACCCGAGCCACCCGCTGATCGAGAAACTCGACGGCGAGCAGAGCGAAGAGCGGTTTGGCGATCTGTCGCACATCCTCTTCGATCAGGCAGCCCTGGCTGCCGGCGACAGCTTGAAGGACCCGGCCGCTTATGTGCGCCGCCTGAACAAGCTGCTGGTCGAACTGTCGGTTTGATGAAGTTGTAAAAAAACCCGCTTCGGCGGGTTTTTTCATTCTGGTGTTCAAGTAATCAGGAGTCAGAAATGAGCCAAGTCACAGTACGTTCCGTGATCTATCAGATTGATGGCCAGCCTTATGAAGGTCGGCTTGCATTCGACGCCGAGCACAAAGGCGCGCGTCCGGGTTTGTTGATGGCGCCGAACTGGATGGGCGTCAGCGCTGGCGCTGAAGAAATCGCCAGGTCGGTGGCGGCCAAGGGCTACGTGGTGTTGATCGCTGATGTCTACGGTCAGGCCGTGCGTCCGCAGAACGCTGATCAGGCCGGTGCGGCGATGATGCCGCTCAAGGATGATCGTGCACTGCTGCGCACGCGTATGCAGGCTGCGTTCGAGCAGTTGCAGACCCAGGGCGAAGCGGCAGTCGATACGTCGAAGCTGGCGGTGTTCGGTTTCTGCTTTGGCGGTTGCTGTGCGCTGGATCTGGCGCGCACCGGTGCGCCGGTGAAAGCGGCGGTGTCGTTCCATGGCACGCTGGATTCACCGAATCCTGCGGATGCGCAGAACATCAAAGGCTCGGTGCTGGTGCTTCACGGCGCGTCCGATCCGTTGGTGCCGAAGGAGCAGTTGCCGGCCTTCGAAGACGAGATGAACGCGGCGAAGGTGGATTGGCAATTGCTGAGCTACGGCGGTGCGGTGCACTCGTTTACCGACCCGCACGCCAATGTGCCGGGCAAGATGATGTACGACGCGAAGACGGCCAAACGGGCGTTCAAGTCGATGCATGATTTGCTGGATGAAGTGTTCAGCGGTTGATTCAGTTGTCAGGCACTGACTCGGGCGGTGTCTGACAGGGCCTCATCGCTGGCAAGCCAGCTCCCACAGTTATCGAGCCGTTAGCAAAGCCTGTGTTCGACGCGAAAACCTGTGGGAGCTGGCTTGCCAGCGATGGCTGACTCAAGGCAATACAAGTTTCAGGGCAGTTCGATCCGCTCGCTTTCCCCCGGCACCGTCGGCCATTCCCCGGCCGCCCATTTGCGCCGAGCCTCATCAATCGCCGCCGGATCGCTCGCAACAAAATTCCAGTTGATCCGCCTTGGGCCATCCAGCGGTGCGCCGCCGAACACCACCGCGTGAACCTCGCTCTCGGCAAACAGACTCATTTCTTCCCCAACCGGCAACACCACCAGCGCGTGGGGTTCGACCGTTTCGCCGTTCAGTTGTGCATCGCCACCCAATACATACAGCGCCCGCTCTTCATGCTCTGAGGGAATCAGCAATGTGGTCGCCGTTTGCATCTTCACTTCGGCATACAACGTAGGAGAAAGCACCGGGACTGGCGATTCCAGACAAAAGCCTGACCCGGCAATCATCCGAATCTGCACGCCGAGGTTATCGCTGACTGGCAAGGTTGCTGCCGGGTGATGACTGTAATGCCCCGGGCCTTGTTCGTGATCCTTGGGCGAGGCCAGCCATATCTGCAAACCGTGCATCGTGAAACTCTGATCCCACAGCGGCTCCGGCGTGCGTTCAACGTGGGCAATCGCGCTGCCGGCGGTCATCCAGCTGACATCGCCAGCGCTGACTACCTGATCGGAGCCTAGGCTGTCCTTGTGCTGGAGTTGGCCTTCAAACAGATAGGTCAGTGTCGACAGGCCAATGTGCGGATGCTGTCGGATGTTCATGCCTTTGCCCGTCGGATAAACCGTTTCGAGCATGTGATCAAAAAACACGAATGGCCCGACGCTGCGGCATTTGGCTGACGGCAACGGACGAAGAATCGGCTGGCCTTCGACGTCTTCGGCTCGCGGGCGGATGATCAGGGGTTGCGTGTCCATGGTGCATTCCAGGCTGAGCGGGTGATGCCAGAAGCATAACCCGCCGCTGGCATCAGGATGGTTATTGGCTGTCGAAGCCTTGTGGGGCATGGGTTTCGATGCTGACTTCGCTGGTGGTCATGAGCTTGTGGATCGGGCAGCGGTCGGCGACTCGCAGCAGTTCCTTGCGCTGGGCGTCTGTGAGCACGCCTTTGAGGGTGAGGGTGACGTGCAGGGCGTATTTGCCTTTCTGCTCTTCACTGTTATCGCGTTTGACCTCAACACCCACGCCGGTCAGCGGGATGTCTTTCTTCTTCGCGTACATCTTCAGGGTCAGGGCCTTGCAGGCGCCGAGTGCGGCGTCGAAGTAATCGTGCGGCTCTGGCGCCGTGCCTTCGCCGCCGGCAGAGGCCGGTACGTCGGCAAACAGTTCGTGTTCATCGATCTGGACAGTGTGACGAAAACCTTCAGCGGAGACGGTATTGACGGTAACGGTCATGTGAACCTCACTGGCAGTAGGAAAAGTCGTTCGATCAAAAAGACCTTGCAGTTATAGAGCATTGCCAGCGGCACGCGTTCCACTTTCCTGCGGGATGAACCCTTGGGGGCAGGGCGGGGTCTAGGCTATGCCTACTTGTCGGAGATTAATTGTGTCCCTGTATCGTTTGAGTCTTGCCTGCCTGCTGGTGTTTGCCGGTAACGCCGGCGCCCGCGAATACACCTACAGCGATGCGCACCTGCACTACGTGGATTTTTTCCAGGAAACCGCCGGCATGCCGAAATTGCTGACGGCCATGAAGGAAAACTCCATTGAGCATGTGATGATTTCCGGCATTCCCGTGGCGAAGAAGTGGCATGAGGATGAACCGAAACGTCCGCGCTATTACGCCGGTGATGATGCCGACGCCTATTGGTACAGCGCCACCGACGTGATCGTCGCTGATGCAGTGCAAAAACTGACGCCTGAGCAGCGACCCTACTTTCATCCGTTTCTGTCAGGCTTCAACCCTAACGACAAGAACTCCGCCGCACATATTCAGCGCATGCTCGAACTCTATCCGGGGCTGTGGCAAGGCATTGGCGAAGTCTTCACGCGGCATGACGACCTGACGGCGCTGACGTCCGGTGACACGCCGCGCGCCAACAACGAGGCGATGACCAAGATTTATCATCTGGCGGCAGAAAACGATCTGCCGGTAATGGTGCATTCCAACATCACTTCCAAACGTGAGAGAAATCCGCTTTACCTGCAGGAAATCGAAGAGCCGCTGCGTAATCACCCGCACACACGGTTCATCTGGGCGCACGCCGGCACCAGCGCGGAAATTCATCGGCACCAGACACAACTAGACTTTCTCCTGCCGACCCTCACACGCATGCTCGAGGCATATCCGAATCTGTTCATTGATCTGTCGTGGAGCATGCTCACGCCGTATCTGCTGGATGAACAGGGCAAGCCACGCCCGGAATGGCTGGCGCTGGTAAAGAAATACCCGGAGCGCTTCATGCTCGGCTCGGATGTCGTAGGGCGATTCAACAAGCTCGGTGAGGAAATGCACAGCTTCGCGCCTTTCCTCGATGCGCTTCCCGAAGAAATTGCACAAAAGGTCGCTCGCGATAACTTCCTGGCGATATTGCCGCGAACAGCGCTCAAGTCCGACAAAATCGCGCTGAATCGTTAATGCCGAGGGTTAGAAGTATTAAGGCGTTTTGATATCACGTTTTCGTCTTACGCAAATTTCTTCCGGGCCGATACCTTCTAGAGCAACCCGCTGTAGGTTGATGCAGCGCTTTTGGAAGGAAGCCAAATTAATGAGTATCCGTAGTCTCAATATTGCCCCGCGTGCCGGCCTCGGTTTTGGCCTATTGGCGTTGATGGTGTGCGCCCTCGGGGCGTTCGCTCTGCTGCAAATGTCGAACATGCGCGCCCAGTCCGACGAGGTCGACAACAACTGGCTGCCGAGTGTGATGGCGGTCGGCGAGATGAGTCAGGACATGTTGCGCCTGCGCGCGCTGACCATGCGCCTGTTGCTCAATCGTGATCCGCAGGCGTTGCAGCAGAATGTGGCCAAGCTAGATGAGCTGCGCGGGGTGCTGAGTGAGGCCCAGCAGCGTTATGACGTGCTGATCGTGCTGCCTGAAGAGCGCCAGTTATTCGATCGCTTCAAGGTGGCCGAGCATCAATATCTGGAGCTTCAGGCGCAAGTCTTGCAGTTGTCCGCGCAGAACCGGGTGGAGGAGGCGGCGCGCATTCTCAATGGCGAGATGAGCCCGTTGGCCGATGAAATCGCCGTCGTCCTGCGTCAGTTGGTCGAACTGAACAAACACAATGCCAATCTCGCTACCGAGGGCGCGCGGCTGGTGTTCACTCAGTCACGGGTTTGGGTCGGGGTCATGATCGGCGTTACCGCGCTGATCACCATCGGCCTGGCGCTGTTGCTGACGCGCAGCATCGTCTTGCCATTGGCGCAGTCTTTAGGCGTGGCGCAAGTCGTGGCCGGCGGCGACCTTACCGGTGACATCAATATTTCCGGCAAGGACGAGCCGGCGCGGCTGCTGCAAGCGCTCAAAAGCATGCAGCACAATCTGCGCGACACGATTCGGCAAATTTCCGAGTCGTCCAGTCAGTTGGCTTCGGCGTCGGAAGAGCTGAGTTGCGTCACGGAAGACGCTACGCGTGGGCTGCACCAGCAGAGTCTGGAAATCGAACAGGCGGCGACAGCGGTAAATCAGATGACCGCGGCAGTGGAGGAGGTGGCCAGCAATGCTGTGGCGACCTCCGAGGCCTCGCGCGAATCCGACCGCATTGCCCAGCATGGTCGCCAGCAGGTGCAGCAGACCGTATCGTCAATCGAATCCCTCGCCGAGGATGTGACGGCCAATGCGACGCAGATGGAAGATCTGGCGCAGAAGGTTCATGGCATTAGCAAAGTGCTTGATGTGATCCGCTCGATCGCCGAGCAGACCAACCTGCTGGCGTTGAACGCGGCGATCGAAGCCGCACGGGCTGGCGATGCCGGGCGCGGTTTTGCAGTGGTCGCGGATGAGGTGCGGGCGCTGGCGCATCGCACTCAGCAGTCGACTCAGGAAATCGAGCAGATGATCGGTGGCATTCAGCAAGGCACGGATTCAGCGGTCGGTTCGATGCAGCAGAGCAATGTGCGGGCGCGTGCGACGCTGGACCTGGCCAAGTCGGCCGGCACAGCGCTGGAGGAAATTGCTTCGGCATTCACCGTGATCAACGAGCGCAATCTGGTGATCGCCAGTGCTTCGGAAGAGCAAGCGGCAGTGGCGCGGGAGGTGGATCGCAATTTGATGAATATCCGTGATCTGGCGATGCAGACGTCGGCGGGTGCGAATCAGACCAGTGCGGCGAGCCAGGAGTTGTCGCGATTGGCAGTGGATTTGAACAGCATGGTGGCCAGGTTTTCAGTTTGAGTGTGTGGTGAGCCCGGGGTTGCCCTCGCCCTAACCCTCTCCCTCGGGAGAGGGCTGGGGTGAGGGGCGAGCCTTGCACCATTCTTCAGACCAACATTCAGGCAATAAAAAGCCCCGCAATCGCGGGGCTTTTTCACATCACTTCGGATCAGCTGCCTTTCACAGCCTTGCCGTTGACCGTACCGTCCTGGAGCATGATGTTGTACTCCTTGCCGTCGGTTTCAACTTGTTGCAGGCGAACCAGCAGGTAATCCCAATCCTTGGCGAACCAAAGGACGGTGATGCGCTTGCTTTGTGTCGGGTCGCGTACGCGCTCGACCTTGATCGCATCGATCTTGCCTGCCTTGGTGTCGACTTTTTCCGAGCCAAGCACGCGGAAATCATAGGTATCGATCTCGCCGTCATCGACCACTTGGTAGCTCATGGTCTTCTTGCCGGCGGCGACATCATGTTGCAGTGCCAGCTGATAAGTCGATTTGTCGACCATGCCACGGTTCAGCGGGATTTTCACCGCATCGCCACGGTCGGTGCCGGTGACCAGTTTGTTGGTCCAGTCGAAGTCCAGATCAGCCTTCTTCGCTTTGCCCAGACCGCCACGTTCGAAGTGGTAGGACTGCGGCAGCAGCGTGTCCTTGTCCAGGGTCAGGGTGCTGGTCTCGGTGAGGCTGGCGATCATCATCGACGCCTTGAAGCTGAGCGTCCAGACACCTTTGGCATCCTTTGACAGGCTGCGCTCGGCAGTGCCGCTCATCGGCAGCTGTTTCCAGTCGGCGGTGTAGCTGGCGGAGAACGGTTGAAGGTCTGCCGCCTGCGCGAAAGGCAGGGCGAGCAGTGCGCAAGCAAATAGCAGGGCGCGACGCATAATATCTCCTAGTGTCGAATCAAATGGCCGCTGGCCGCGAGTAACTGGCCGTCCAGTGAAGCACCTTCGCCCCCGAGTGCAAGCCTGCCTTCGGCAAACCAGCGTACCGCCATGGGGTAGATCAAGTGTTCCTGAACATGCACTCGCTGCGCCAGACTCTGCGGCGTGTCGTGCAACTCTACCGGTATTACTGCCTGTACGACCAGTGGTCCGCCATCGAGTTCCTCGGTGACGAAGTGGACGGAGCAGCCGTGCTCGGTGTCGCCGGCCTCCAGCGCGCGCTGATGGGTGTGTAACCCTTTGTATTTGGGCAGCAGCGAAGGATGGATGTTGAGCAGGCGACCCTGATAGTGGCGTACGAAGTCAGCGCTGAGAATGCGCATGAAACCGGCCAGTACCACGAGTTTGGGATTGAATTCGTCGATCAGTTCGATCAGGGCAGCATCGAAGGCCTCGCGACCTTCGAAGGCCTTGTGATCCAGCGAGCGGGTGGCGATACCCGCGTCACTGGCGCGTTGCAGGCCGTAAGCGTCGGCGCGGTTGGAAATCACCGCAGCGATGCGGACCGGGCTTTCGCCGGTCCGCGTGCTGTCGATCAAGGCCTGCAAGTTACTGCCGGTGCCGGACAACAGCACCACGACATCACAGGTTGCGGACATTAATGAGCCTTAAGGTTCTTCAGTTCGACCTGAGCAGCGCCTTCGGCAGCGACTGCGATCTGGCCGATGACCCAAGGCTGTTCGCCAGCGTCACGCAGGGTGTTGAGCGCAACTTCAACGTGCTCCTGAGCCACGCAGATGACCATGCCGACGCCGCAGTTCAGAACGCGGTGCATCTCGGTCTCGTCAACGTTGCCTTTCTCTTGCAGCCAGTCGAACACGGCCGGGCGATTCCAGCTGGCGACGTCAACCACGGCCTGAGCGCCTTTTGGCAGAACGCGCGGGATGTTGTCGAGCAGGCCGCCACCGGTGATGTGGGCCATGGCTTTGACGGCGCCGGTGTCTTTGATCAGCTTGAGCAGCGGCTTCACATAGATACGGGTCGGGGCCATCAGCAGGTCGGTCAGCGGTTTACCGTCGAGCTGGATGTTTTCGATGTCGGAGCCGGACACTTCGATGATCTTGCGGATCAGCGAGTAGCCGTTGGAGTGCGGGCCGGACGAAGGCAGGGCGATCAGCGCGTCACCGGTGGCGACTTTCGAGCCGTCGATGATTTCGGCTTTTTCCACGACGCCGACGCAGAAGCCGGCCAGGTCGTAGTCTTCGCCTTCGTACATGCCAGGCATTTCAGCGGTTTCGCCGCCAACCAGCGAGCAACCGGACAGTTCGCAGCCGGCGCCGATGCCGGTCACAACCTGGGCGGCGGTCTCGACGTTGAGTTTGCCGGTGGCGTAGTAGTCGAGGAAGAACAGCGGCTCGGCACCGCACACCACCAGGTCGTTGACGCACATGGCGACCAGGTCGATACCGATGGTGTCGTGCTTGTTCAGGTTCAGGGCCAGGCGCAGCTTGGTGCCGACGCCGTCAGTGCCGGAAACCAGTACGGGCTGCTTGTAGCCGGCCGGGATTTCGCAGAGGGCGCCGAAACCGCCCAGGCCGCCCATGACTTCCGGACGCGCAGTGCGCTTGGCGACGCTCTTGATGCGTTCGACCAATGCTTCACCGGCGTCGATGTCTACACCGGCGTCCTTGTAGCTCAGGGAGGGTTGCTTGCTCATGATCCAGGCCTTTAGGGGGGATTCAGGGGTAACGACCGAGTTCAGCGGGGCGCCGAAGTCGATGGGGCGATAGCCTCACGCGAGTTTCGAGGTGCCCGGCTGTTGCCGGTCTGCGAAGGCGCGCGATTTTATCAGGCTTGAGGGGCAGCGGCCATCCTCGTACCGACGGGCAGGGCCATATCACCCGAAATTTTTTGCAATTGAGGCGTACGGCTGCCTGTATAAGGTGTGGCAATTAACCGTCTATCGTTATCACTGTGCAAAAACTTACCGCCGCCGTGTGAATGTTTGGTGCTGGCAGACTGTCACAGCCTTGCCAAATCGGTTCACGCGGCCTGTTCCAGCCGCTCCTGTCGACGGGAATTCTCCATGCGTTTTTGTAAATTGTTGTTTGTGGGCTGTTTGTCTGTGGTTAGCCTGGCGAGTCATGCCGAAAACCTCAAAGGCCTTTATCAAGTGCGTGAGCCGGTCCAGGGCCAGGCTCCGGAGGAGCGTGAACGCGCTACTCAGGCCGCGCTGGATACGTTGGTATTGCGCCTGACCGGTGACCCTAAAGCTGCGCAAAATCCGGGTTTGGCGGCCGTGCGCAAGGATCCGCAGCAGATCATCAGCCAGTTCGGTTTTGATGCCGGGCCGCCGGAGGTGCTGAAAGTCGATTTCGATCCGAGCAGTACCGAGCAGGCATTGCGTCGCGCCGGGTTATCCCTGTGGGGCGCCAGCCGGCCGTCGATACTGAGCTGGTGGCTGAACGACTCGGCCGAAGGTTCGAGTCTGGTCGGTGATGGCCAGGCTGCTGCCGCGCCGTTGCGCACGGCGGCTCAGCATCGTGGTTTGCCGTTGCGTTTGCCGCTGGCTGATCTGAGTGAACAACTGGTCGCCACGGCGCCGGCACTCGAAGGCACGGATGCAGCACCTTTGCGCGATGCGTCGGAGCGCTATAACGCTGACGCCCTGCTGGCTGTGCATGCGCGGGAAGAGGGTGGTCAGTGGCAGGCCAAATGGCATTTGTGGTTAGGTGATCAAAAAGAAGCGGGCAGTGTGCAGGGGGCGGATCAGGCAGCCATTGCGGATGCAGTGATGCTGGCGGTTGCCCAGCGCCTGGCGCCACGCTTTGCCGCCAAGCCTGGGGCAACCGGGCAGCAGACACTGGAAGTGCTGGGCATGAATCTGGAACGTTACGCAGCGCTGTTGCGGTTACTCGAACCGTTTGGCGTGCGTCTGCAAAGTGTAGATGGCGATCGTATCGTCTATCGGGTCAATGGCAGTGCCGATCAGATGCGCGCGCAGTTGTCGCTGGCCAGGTTGCAGGAACTGCCAGCCGAAGCTCCGGCTCAGGTGGCCGCGCCGCAGCCTGTGGTTGCGGGTGCGGCACCTGTCGCGGCGCCAGCCCCGGCACCTGCGGCGCCGTCATTGCGGTTTCGCTGGTAAGTCTTTCCTTATATAGAAACAGTAGGAGTTGTACATGGCCGATACGCGGCGTTGGTTCTGGCTCGGTGGGATAGTCCTGCTTTGCGTGTTTGTGTGGTTATTGCACTCGATCCTCACGCCGTTTCTGGTGGCGCTGTTGCTGGCGTATCTGTTCGATCCGCTGGTGGATCGGCTGGAGAAGCTCGGTTTGTCGCGCACCTGGGGTGTGATCGCGGTGTTCACGTTGTTCACGCTGATCTTCACCGCGCTGATGCTGGTGTTGGTGCCGATGCTCGCCAAACAGCTGCTGCGCCTGTACGAACTGGTGCCGCAAATGCTCGACTGGCTGCAGCACTCGGCGGTGCCGTGGGCGCAGTCGAAGCTGGGGCTGTCGGACGGCTTCTGGAAATTCGACAAGGTCAAGGCTGCGATCAGTGAGCACATGGGTCAGACCACCGATATTGTCGGCGTGGTGCTGAGCCAGGCGACGGCTTCGAGTCTGGCGCTGATCGGCTGGCTGGCCAATCTGGTGCTGATCCCGGTGGTGAGTTTCTACTTGCTGCGCGACTGGGACGTGATGATGGCCAAGATCCGCAGCCTGTTGCCGCGTGATCGTGAACCAACCATCGTCGCGCTGGCCGGTGAATGCCATGAGGTGCTCGGTGCATTCGTGCGCGGGCAGTTAATGGTGATGGTGGCGCTAGGGGTGATTTACGCGGCTGGGCTGATGATCGTCGGCCTGGAACTTGGGCTGTTGATCGGGTTGATCGCGGGGCTGGCGGCGATCGTGCCGTACATGGGCTTTGTGATCGGCATCGGTGCGGCGTTGGTTGCCGGGTTGTTCCAGTTTGGTGGTGATCTGTATCCGATGGTTGGAATCGTCGCGGTGTTCATGGTCGGTCAAGCCCTGGAAGGCATGGTGTTGACCCCATTGTTGGTAGGCGACCGGATCGGCCTGCACCCGGTGGCGGTGATCTTCGCGATCCTGGCTGGCGGCGAGCTGTTTGGCTTCACGGGTGTGTTGCTGGCGCTGCCGGTGGCGGCGGTGATCATGGTGCTGGTGCGCCACATGCACGACTTGTACAAGGACTCCGACATTTATAGTGGTGCTGACGAGCCGCAGCTGTAGCGCAGTTGGGCGACCCGGCGAATAGCCGGGTTGGCCCGTGTCTTGCGGGGAATAGTGGCTCGACTGCGTCAGAGAAACTGTCATAAAACCAGTGCGTTAACGCAAACCTTTGATTTTGCTTGGACTCTGTCGCATTGTGCGCTTAGCTTCACGGGTATAAACTTCGCCAACTTTACACAGAGGCCACTAACGGTTCCTTGAGAACTGTTCAGTCAGCATGAAACCGATTCAGCTGCCCCTAGGTGTGCGTCTGCGTGACGACGCCACCTTCATCAACTACTACCCAGGCGCCAATGCCGCTGCACTCGGCTATGTCGAGCGCTTATGCGAAGCCGACGCCGGCTGGACGGAAAGCCTTATCTATCTGTGGGGCAAGCACGGCGTAGGGCGTACGCATCTGCTGCAGGCTGCTTGCCTGCGTTTCGAGCAGATGGGTGAACCGGCGGTGTATCTGCCGCTGGCCGAGTTGATGGATCGCGGCACCGAAATTCTCGACAACCTTGAACAGTACGAACTGGTTTGCCTGGATGACTTGCAGGTGATTGCCGGCAAGGCTGATTGGGAAGAGGCGATGTTTCATCTGTTCAATCGTCTGCGTGACAGCGGTCGGCGCCTGCTGATCGCCGCGTCCACCTCACCACGTGAGCTGCCGGTCAAACTGGCTGACCTGAAATCACGCCTGACGCTGGCGCTGATTTTTCAGATGCGCCCACTTTCCGATGAAGACAAATTGCGTGCCCTGCAATTGCGCGCATCGCGTCGTGGTCTGCATCTGACCGATGAAGTCGGGCATTTTATCTTGACCCGTGGCACCCGCAGCATGAGCGCGCTGTTTGATCTGCTGGAACAGCTCGACCAGGCTTCCTTGCAGGCCCAGCGCAAGCTGACCATTCCCTTCCTGAAAGAAACCCTGGGCTGGTAGCTGACCCTTGCAGTCTGTGGCTTCCAGCGGGTTTCGGCGTATTTCAGGCGCCAGAAAATCCGCTTTTCTACACGGTGTGCAGAGCGCGTATCGGTTCAAATGGGCTTAAGCGCTTAGATGTAAGCGAGAAACCGAGAAGTCACAAAAAGATCGATTGAATTTGCAAATGAGGTTGATAGCGGGCATAGTCTCGCCTTCTTTACAACTATCAGCCACGGTCGTGCCCATGCTAAAGCGCTTCGCACCCCTCGTGCCTCTCGCACTCGTCACCCTGTTATACGGTTGCGCTGCTCATTCTCCAGTTCAAGAGCAGCCTCAGCAGGTCAAGAATTCCGTCACTGCCCAGTCTTCCGTTATTTATCAGGAAGAGCTGGACACCGAAAAAGAACTGTCGGATTTCAACGGCAACAAGCCTTACCAACTGCCAGTTCTGGCCGACAGTATCCTCGAACGCGGCATGTCCCTGATCGGTACCCGTTACCGTTTCGGCGGTACCTCTGAAGCCGGTTTCGATTGCAGTGGTTTCATCGGCTACCTGTTCCGCGAAGAAGCTGGCATGAACTTGCCACGCTCGACTCGCGAAATGATCAATGTGGATGCGCCGCTGGTTTCGCGCAAAAACCTTGAGCCGGGCGATCTGCTGTTCTTCGCCACCAATGGTCGTCGCGGCCGTGTCAGTCACGCCGGGATCTACCTGGGTGACAACCAGTTCATTCACTCCAGCAGTCGTCGCAGCGGCGGTGTTCGCATCGACAGCCTGGGTGACAGCTACTGGAGCAAGACCTTCATCGAAGCGAAACGCGCTCTGGCTAACGCTCCGACCGTCGTCACCGCTCGCAAGTAATTCCCCGATGCCGCGGCGTTCGCAGCGGCAATCAGGCTCCCGGCAACGGAGTAGACCTAGACTTTACAAGGTGAAGTTAAAGTCTTACTTGAAGTTTGCCGCGTAGCCGCTAGAATCCTGAATCTATATTGATGGCAAACCGCCTGCGTGCTGACGCAGGCGGTTTTGTTTTCTGCCCCTCCGGCAGAAAAAGCCGCAGCCAGATCAGGATGTTCTGCTTATGACCATGTCGGCCCGCCTCACATTGATCTTTTTTGCAGCGCTGCTCAGCGCCTGCGCCAGCCGTACGCCGCCACCAGCACCCGTGGTGCGCGCTCCGGTGGTATTCGGCCCCTCGCAATCATTCTCGCCCGCTGCTGAAGACGTGCTGTTTCGCGCGCTCGGTCTGGTGGGCACGCCTTATCGCTGGGGCGGCAATACGCCGGACTCGGGATTTGATTGCAGTGGGCTGATCGGTTTTGTTTACCGTGATGCGGCGGGTATTTTGCTGCCAAGAACCACACGCGATCTGATCGTGATGCAGGCGCCGAATGTGGGTAAGGAAGGTTTGCAGACAGGCGATCTGATCTTCTTCGCCACCAATGGCGGTTCGCAGGTCAGCCATGCGGGAATTTATGTCGGGGAAGGGCGCTTCGTGCATGCGCCGGCAACCGGCGGCACGGTGAAGCTCGATAGCCTGTCGAAGGCGTATTGGCAGAAAGCTTATCTGAGTGCCAAGCGGGTGTTGCAGCCGGAACATCTGGCGCATAACCCATAACAGGGACAACACCAAACCCAATGTGGGAGCGAGCCTGCTCGCGAAAGCGGTGTATCAGCCAACTCAATGTTGACTGATATCACGCCTTCGCGAGCAGACTCGCTCCCACAGTTGTTTCAGGGCGCATCTAAAATCACTTGGTGGCCGATACTCGCCACACTTTGTTGCCCACATCATCAGCCACCAGCAAGCCACCTTGCTGGTCGATCACTACGCCCACCGGGCGACCCAGTGCGTTCTCGTCCTTGTCGAGAAAACCGGTCAGTACATCCACTGGCTGGCCTGTTGGTTTGCCCGCCGCGAACGGTACGAAAATCACTTTATAACCACTGTGCGGCTTGCGGTTCCAGGACCCGTGCTGGCCGATGAATGCGCCTTCCTTGAACTGCGCTGGCAGCTTGTTGCCCTCGGCGAACGTCAGACCCAGCGAAGCTGTATGCGGGCCAACAGCGTAGTCCGGCGCAATGGCTTTGGCGACCAGGTCGGGGTTCTGCGGCTCGACGCGCACATCGACATGCTGGCCGTAATAGCTGAACGGCCAGCCATAGAAACCACCGTCCTTGACCGAGGTGATGTAGTCCGGCACCAGATCGCTGCCGATTTCGTCGCGCTCGTTTACTGCGGTCCACAACGCGCCACTGGTGGGCTCCCACGCGAGGCCGTTGGGGTTGCGGATGCCCGATGCGAAGATGCGGTGATTGCCGGTTGCGCGGTCCACTTCCCAGATTGCGGCGCGGCCTTCCTCTTTATCCAGACCGTTTTCGCCGACGTTACTGTTCGAGCCGACCGTGACGTACAGTTTGCTGCCGTCCTTGCTGGCGATGACGTTCTTGGTCCAGTGATGGTTGAGCGTGCCACCAGGCAGATCGACAACCTTGATCGGCTGCGTCTTGATTTCGGTTGCGTCGGGTTCGTAGTTGAAGCGCAACAGGCGATCGGTGTCGGCGACGTACAGGTCGTTGCCAACCAGCGTCATGCCGAACGGTGAATTGAGATTCTGCAGGAATACCGTGCGCGTTTCGGCCACGCCATCGTGGTCGGCATCGCGCAGCAGGGTAATGCGATTGGGGCTTGGTACGCCGGCGCCGGCCTTGCCCATGACTTTTTCCATGACCCAGCCGCGCACGCCTTTGCTGTCATCAGGTTTGGGCGGTGCGTTGGTTTCTGCCACCAGCACATCGCCATTGGGCAACACGTAGAGCCAGCGCGGATGATCGAGGCCTTCGGCAAACGCGGCGACTTGTGTGCCTGCCGCAGCGGTCGGTTTACCGCCCGCGGGCCAGCCGACCGCCGGGGCGATATTCACCGTCGGGATCAGGGTCTTGTTCGGTTCGGGCAGTTTCGGTGACGGGCCGGTGCCGTCGATGACCTGCAGGCTGGACGATTCACCACAGGCGGCGAGCCCTCCGGCGAGGGCGACGACGAAAACGAGTTGGGGCTTGCGCATTGCTGATCTTCCCTATGAATGCATTCCTAGTCATAGAGGATCGCACAAGCCCGATGGTTCAACTGCTCAGCCGCGGGCTTCTTTGAACAGCAAGGCAATGCCCGGGTGATAATTACCGGCCTCATTGCGCAATTTGCGATAGGCGTAGGGGAAATACCAGGCAACGGCGCAGGTGTGTTCCTTTTGCAGGTCGTCGACCATGTCCTGCAATTCTTCCGGACTGGCGCTGTGCTGGGCTTTTTGCGGGGCGACAAACAGGCAGCCGAGCTTGAGGTCGCTGGCGTAGCTGAGGCGTTTGGCGTCGTGGGTGATATCCAGCAGGGGTTGAGTCAGGTTGAGGTTGTTGACGCGTGGCCAGCGTTGCGTGGCCTGGATAAATGCGCGGTCTTCGGCACCCGCCAGAAACAGATCGGCGCGGGCGTTGCGCTCGCCTTCCTCGTTCTGCTTGCGGGTGGCGGTGTCGCGCAGTGTCACCAGTTCGGCCATCCATGCAGCCGCACAGAGCAATCCGAGATTGGCTTTCTCGTCGTGCCAGTAGGGCGTGTCACTGTCGCCGCGCACGGCATTGTAGCGGTCGATACAGTCAAACCAGCGTTCTAGTACCGGGCGCAGGAACTCCAGGCGCGGATTGCTGATGATCATGCCTTGCATGGTAATCATCCTTATTGTTGTGGTGTGCTTTTGCGGTAAAAGCATGGCTCTTTGATATCATTTGTTTCAGCGTGGCACAAGATTGGCGTCAGATAATTGATCGGCGGCAGTTATTCGCCCGATCCCCCCCTCTTTAATTGACGCTCCACCCCCAACCCTCTAACCTTCGCGGCTTGTTTCAGGTGCTCTGTGACCTGCGTCGACAGAGTGAAACAGGGAAGCCGGTGAGGGTTGTTTTCAAGCGAATAACAACCACGATCCCGGCGCTGCCCCCGCAACGGTAAATGAGTGAAAACTGCGTCTTGTGCCACTGCTTAACAGCGGGAAGGCGCGCAGTCAGGCGAACGCCGCTCATGAGCCCGGAGACCGGCCTGATCCATCCAGCGGCATCACGGTGGGCGATGCCAGGCTTTTTGCCGTCTATTCTTGTGCCTGCCCGCCGTTATCCAGCCTCAACGGAGAGCTCCCCCATGACTGATTCCCCCGAGCGTGACGAACGCCACCTGGCGCGTATGCAGCGCAAAAAAGCCGTGATCGATGAACGCATCGCCAACTCCCCCGACGAGTGCGGCCTGGTGCTGGTGCTGACCGGTAACGGCAAAGGCAAAAGCAGCTCGGCGTTCGGCATGCTCGCCCGCGCCATGGGCCACGGCATGCAGTGCGGCGTGGTGCAGTTCATCAAGGGTCGCAACAGCACTGGTGAAGAGCTGTTCTTCCGCCGCTTTCCCGAGCAGGTGCGTTTTCACGTGATGGGCGAGGGCTTCACCTGGGAGACTCAGGATCGCCAGCGCGACATCGCTGCCGCCGAAGCTGCGTGGGCGGTGTCGCGCGAGTTGCTGCGTGATCCGTCGATCGGTCTGGTGGTGCTCGATGAATTGAACATCGCCCTCAAGCACGGCTACCTCGATCTCGATCAGGTGCTGAGCGATTTGCAGGCGCGTCCGCCGATGCAGCACGTGATCGTCACCGGTCGCGGGGCGAAGCCGGAAATGATCGAGATGGGCGACACGGTCACCGAAATGGGCATGCTCAAACACGCCTTTCAGGCTGGCATCAAAGCGCAGAAGGGCGTCGAACTTTGAATCAGCCACGTCACTGCCCGGCGGTATTGATCGCCGCGCCGGCCTCCGGTCAGGGCAAGACCACCGTTACTGCCGCGCTCGCTCGTTTGCATCGCAATCAGGGGCGCAAGGTGCGCGTGTTCAAATGCGGCCCGGACTTCCTCGACCCGATGATCCTCGAGCGCGCCAGCGGTGCGCCGGTTTATCAACTCGATATGTGGATGGTCGGCGAGCAGGAAAGTCGTCGCCTGTTGTGGGAAGCTGCCGCCGAAGCCGATCTGATTTTGATCGAAGGCGTGATGGGACTGTTTGACGGCACACCGTCGAGCGCTGACCTGGCGCGGCATTTCGGTGTACCGGTGCTCGGCGTGATCGACGGCACCGCGATGGCGCAGACGTTTGGCGCATTGGCGCTGGGCCTTGCGCGTTATCAGCCGGACTTGCCGTTTGCGGGCGTGCTGGCCAATCGCGTGGGTACCTTGCGTCATGCGCAACTGCTTGAAGGCAGCCTCACCGAGGGTTTGCGTTGGTACGGCGCGCTGTCCCGCGAGACCGGGATCGAGCTGCCGAGCCGTCATCTGGGTCTGGTGCAGGCCAGCGAACTGAACGACCTGGATGTTCGCCTCGACGCCGCCGCCCAAGCGCTTGCCAGCAGTTGCGAGGTAGCGCTGCCACCGGCCGTGGAGTTCGCGGCGCCGGAAGTGATCGCTGCAGAACCGCTACTGCAAGGTGTGCGAATCGCTATCGCCCATGATGAGGCGTTTGCTTTCACCTACGGCGCCAGCCTCGATTTGCTGCGGGCGATGGGCGCCGAGTTGAGTTTCTTCTCGCCGATCCGCGACACGCAATTGCCTGAGGCGGACAGTCTGTATCTGCCGGGCGGCTACCCGGAATTGCACCACGTGGCGTTGTCGCAGAACACCGCGATGCTCGACGCGATCCGCGCGCACCATGCGGCGGGCAAACCATTGCTGGCCGAGTGTGGCGGCATGCTTTATCTGCTCGATTCGCTGACTGATGTCGAAGGCACCCGCGCCGAACTGGTCGGTTTGCTGAGCGGCGATGCGGTGATGCAAAAACGTCTGGCGGCGTTGGCGCTGCAAGCGGTTGATCTGCCGGAGGGCTCACTGCGTGGGCACACTTATCATCATTCCCTGACGACGACTGAATTGACCCCGATTGCTCGCGGCCTTAGCCCGAATGGCGGGCGTGGGGCGGAGGCGGTTTATCGCGATGGGCGAATGACCGCTTCTTATGTGCACTTCTACTTTCCGTCGAACCCTGCGGCTATCGCAGCACTGTTTGCACCTCAACTTGAGGCCGCCATCGCTGGCAAGCCAGCTCCCACAGTGGGCGGTGTAGTGCCTGAAGAGTCGCAATCCCATGGGGTAACTGGCAAGCCAGCTCCAAAAGGGAGCGGCGGAGTGCCTGAAGAATCGCAATCCCATGGGGTAACTGGCAAGCCAGCTCCCACAGTGGGCGGCGGAGTGCCTGAAGAAACGCCATCCCCTGTGGGAGCTGGCTTGCCAGCGATGGGGCCATGACAGACAACGCATTCTCTGAAGCCGAACGCGCAGCGGTCTACAAAGCTATCGCCGAGCGCCGTGACATGCGCCACTTCACCGGTGGCAGCGTCGCGCCGGAACTGTTGCGGCGCTTGCTCGAAGCCGCACATCAGGCCCCGAGCGTCGGCCTGATGCAGCCGTGGCGCTTCATTCGCATCAGCGACCGAGCCTTGCGCGGGCAGATCCAGAACCTGGTGGAAGAAGAACGCATCCGTACCGCTGTTGCCCTCGGCGAGCGCAGCGATGAGTTCATGACACTCAAGGTCGAAGGCATCAATGATTGCGCGGAAGTGCTGGTCGCCGCGCTGATGGACGATCGCGAAAAACACATCTTCGGTCGCCGCACACTGCCGGAAATGGACATGGCGTCACTGTCCTGTGCGATCCAGAACCTGTGGCTGGCGTCCCGCGCCGAGGGTCTGGGCATGGGCTGGGTCTCGCTGTTCGAGCCCCAGGCACTGGCCGATCTGTTGAAACTGCCGGAAGGCGCCAAGCCACTCGCGGTGTTGTGTCTGGGCCCGGTCAAGGAATTCTATCCGGCGCCGATGCTGGTGCTTGAAGGGTGGGCGCAGGCGCGTCCGCTCAATGAGTTGCTGTATGAAAATTATTGGGGAGTGAATCAATGAGTGTGGCGTTGTTGAGTGTCGCCGCCGTGGCGCTGGATGCGCTGCTGGGTGAACCGAAACGCTGGCATCCGCTGGTGGCGTTCGGCAACTTTGCCGGGCGCATCGAGCAACGTTTCAACGCCGGTGGCCGTGGCTGGCGCAGTCATGGCGTCACCGCGTGGGTGATCGCGGTGCTACCGCTGACGTTGCTCGCCACTGCGTTTTCCTGGGCGCCTTATGTTGGCTGGATCGTCGAGATACTCGCGCTGTATTGCGCCCTCGGCATGCGCAGCCTCGGCGAGCACGTCGAGCCGGTGGCCAAGGCGTTGCGCGCCGATGATCTGGATGAGGCGCGCAAGCGTGTCGGCTATCTGGTCAGCCGCCAGACCAGCGAACTCGACAGCACTGCGGTTGCCCGTGCTGCTACCGAATCGGTGCTGGAAAATGGCAGCGATGCGGTGTTTGCCGCGTTGTTCTGGTTTGCCGTGGCCGGCGCGCCGGGCGTGGTGCTCTATCGCTTGAGCAATACGCTTGATGCGATGTGGGGTTATCGCAACGAACGTTTCGAGCGATTTGGCTGGTGTGCGGCAAAAATCGACGACGTCCTCAACTACATTCCCGCGCGCCTCGTGGCGTTGACCTACGCGCTGCTGGGCAAAACCCGACTGGCCCTCAAGTGCTGGCGTACACAGGCGCCAAAATGGGACAGCCCCAACGCCGGCCCGGTAATGGCGGCAGGCGCGGGCGCGCTGGGCGTGGAACTGGGCGGCCCGGCGATCTATCACGGCGAACTGCATGAACGTCCGCAACTCGGCGAGGGCACACCTGCCGATGCCGATTCCATCGACCGTGGCTGGCAATTGGTCCAGCGCGGGGTATGGTTATGGCTGCTGATTCTTTGCGTGGGAGCTGAATTCTATGCTTGAGCACGGTGGCCGGCTGCGCAAGGCTGCACTCGATCACGGCATCGCCGAGGCTGATTGGCTGGATCTTTCCAGCGGTCTGGCGCCATGGCCGTTCCCGATCCCGGATATTCCGCTGCGCGCCTGGGCACGCTTGCCGGAAACCGACGATGGTCTGGAGCAGGCGGCGTGTGATTACTACGGTGCGGCGCAGGTGTTGCCGGTGGCCGGTTCGCAAATGGCCATTCAGTTGCTGCCGCGTTTGCGCCGGGCCGGCAAGGTCGGCGTGTTGTCGCCGTGTTATGCCGAGCACGCCGAGGCGTGGCGCCGCAGCGGTTACATCGTGCGCGAAGTGCTGGAGCAGGAAGTCGAGTTCTTTATCGACAACCTCGACGTACTGGTGGTGGTCAACCCGAACAATCCCACGGGCCTGAGCCTGACCCCGGCGCGTTTGCTCGACTGGCATGCGCGGCTGGCGCGGCGCGGTGGCTGGCTGGTGGTCGATGAAGCGTTCATGGACAACACGCCACAATTGAGTCTGGCCGCGCACACGCATTTGGTGGGCCTGGTCGTATTGCGTTCGTTTGGCAAGTTCTTCGGTCTGGCCGGAGTGCGACTGGGCTTTGTGCTGGCCGAGCGCAAATTTCTCAAACTGCTCGCCGAACAGGTCGGGCCGTGGGCGGTCAGCGGGCCGACCCGGGTACTTGCCCAGGCTTGTCTGCAAGACACCGAAGGTCATGCACGCCAGCGGATACGCAGCGATGAGGCGAGTGAGCGACTGGCCGCGTTGCTGGCGCGATACGGCTTCAACCCCCAGGGCGGTTGCGCACTGTTCCAATGGTTGATCACCGATCAGGCGCAAGCGCTGCACGAATTCATGGCCCGACGCGGCATCCTCCTGCGCCTCTTCACGCACAACAGCAGTTTGCGTTTCGGCCTGCCTGCCGATGCCGCTGAAGAGGCGCGCCTCGAACAAGCGCTGCAAGCGTTCGCCAAGGAAACCCAATGACAACCCTGATGGTGCAGGGCACTACTTCCGACGCCGGTAAAAGCACACTGGTGACGGCACTCTGCCGCTGGGCCACCCGCCAGGGTGTAGCGGTGGTGCCGTTCAAACCGCAGAACATGGCGCTCAACAGCGCGGTGACGGCTGATGGCGGCGAGATCGGTCGTGCTCAAGCGGTGCAGGCGCAAGCGGCGAATCTTGAACCGCACACCGACATGAACCCGGTGCTGCTCAAGCCGAACAGCGACACCGGCGCGCAAGTGATCATCCATGGCCGCGCCGTCACCAGCATGAACGCCGTCGCCTATCACGACTACAAAGCCATCGCGATGCAAGCCGTGCTGGCCTCCCACGATCGCCTCAGCGCCGCGTATCCGTTGGTGATGGTCGAAGGCGCAGGCTCGCCGGCGGAGATCAACCTGCGCGCCGGCGACATCGCCAACATGGGTTTTGCCGAAGCCGTGGATTGCCCGGTGCTGCTGATTGCCGACATCAATCGCGGCGGAGTTTTTGCCCATTTGGTCGGTACGCTGGAGCTGCTGTCGCCGAGCGAACAGGCGCGGGTCAAAGGCTTCATCATCAACCGTTTTCGCGGCGACATTGCGTTGCTGCAACCGGGCCTCGACTGGCTGGAACAGCGCACTGGCAAACCGGTGGTGGGCGTGTTGCCGTACGTGATGGATCTGCATCTTGAGGCCGAGGACGGCATCGATCAGCGCCAGACCGACAAGGCCGAACACGTGCTGAAAGTCGTGGTGCCGGTGCTGCCGCGCATCAGCAACCACACCGATTTCGATCCGCTGCGTTTGCATCCACAGGTCGATCTGCATTTTGTCGGCCCGGGACAGGCGATTCCGCCGGCCGATCTGATCATTCTGCCGGGCTCGAAAAGCGTACGCAGTGATCTGGCGTATCTGCGAGCCAATGGCTGGGACACAGCGATCAGTCGCCATTTGCGTTACGGCGGCAAAGTGCTGGGTATTTGCGGCGGTCTGCAAATGCTCGGCGAGCAAGTGCACGATCCGCTGGGTCTTGAGGGCGCGCCCGGTTCCAGTGCCGGTTTGGGTTTGCTGGCCTTCGAAACGCAGCTCGAAGCCGAGAAGCAATTGCGCAATGTGCGCGGTCGTCTGGCGCTGGAAGATGCCGAAGTCAGCGGCTACGAAATTCATGCCGGAGTCACCACCGGGCCGGCGCTGGAGAACGCGGCGGTGCGCCTGGATGATGGTCGTTGTGACGGTGCGCAGAGTGCTGATGGTCAGGTGTTCGGCACCTATCTGCATGGCTTGTTCGAATCGCCGGCAGCCAGTTCGGCGTTGCTGCGCTGGGCCGGGTTGAGCAATGTGCAAACGGTGGATTACCACGGGTTGCGTGAGCGCGATATCGAGCGTTTGGCGGATCTGGTGGAGAAGCATCTGGATACCGGGTTGTTGCGTCAGCTCTGTGGGATCCAGGTTGAATGTCATGGCCCTATCGCTGGCAAGTCAGCTCCCACAGGGGGCTGAGGTGATCCGGCTAACGCGATCACTGTGGGTGCTGGCTTGCCAGTGACGGGGCCGGTTGCCTCAACAGATAATTTTCAGGATGTCTCCATGCTTCAGCTGATCCTCGGCGGCGCCCGCTCCGGCAAAAGTCGCCTCGCCGAAAAACTCGCGACTGACAGCGCGTTGGCCGTCACCTACATCGCCACCAGCCAGCCGCTGGACGGTGAAATGAGCGAGCGTGTCGCCCATCACCGCGCGCGCCGTCCTGTCGAATGGGCACTCATCGAAGAGCCGCTGCAGCTCGCCCGCATCTTGCGTGAAAACGCCAGCGCCGAGCGCTGCCTGCTGGTCGATTGCCTGACGCTGTGGCTGACCAATCTGCTGATGCTCGAAGACGCCACGCGCCTCGCCGCCGAACGCGAAGCCCTGCTGGACTGCCTGGCGTCACTGCCGGGCGAAATCATTTTTGTCAGCAACGAGACCGGAATGGGTGTCGTGCCGCTGGGCGAATTGACTCGCCGCTATGTCGATGAAGCCGGTTGGCTGCATCAAGCCCTGGCTGAGCGCTGTCAGCGTGTCGTGTTGACCGTCGCCGGCCTGCCCCTGACTCTGAAAGGACCTGCGTTATGACTCAAGCCTGGTGGCTCAATCCGTGTAAAGCGGTGCATGCCGATATCGTTGAACAAGCGGCGGCACGGCAACAGCAACTGACCAAACCGGCCGGTTCGCTGGGGCGTCTTGAGTCGGTGGCGGTGCAACTGGCCGGCCTGCAAGGGCAGGTCAAACCGACGCTTGCGCAGGTCTGGATTGCGATTTTTGCCGGTGACCATGGTGTGGTCGCTGAAGGCGTGTCGGCATTTCCGCAGGAAGTCACCGGGCAGATGTTGCTCAACTTCGTCAGTGGTGGCGCGGCGATCAGCGTGCTCGCGCGTCAACTCAATGCGCAGCTGGAAGTGGTGGATCTGGGCACGGTGACGCCGTCGCTGAACTTGCCGGGCGTGCGCCACTTGAACATCGGCCCGGGCACGGCAAATTTCGCCAAGGGCGCGGCGATGACTCAGGCCCAGGGCGAATTGGCTTTACAGGCTGGTCGCGACAGCGCGCTGCGGGCAAAAGCTGCCGGCACTCAGCTGTTTATCGGCGGGGAAATGGGCATCGGCAACACCACTGCGGCAAGTGCCCTGGCCTGTGCCTTGCTCGATTGCCCGGTGATGCATCTGACCGGCCCGGGTACTGGCCTGAACGCCGAAGGCGTCAGCCATAAAGCGCAAGTGATCGAGCGCGCCCTGGCCCTGCACGCGGCCCAGCGCGGTGATGCGTTGCAGACGCTGTTCAACGTGGGCGGTTTCGAAATCGCCGCACTGGTCGGCGCGTATCTGGCCTGTGCGCAGGAAGGTGTTGCGGTATTGGTTGACGGCTTTATCTGCACAGTCGCTGCGCTGGTGGCGGTGCGTTTGAGTCCTGCCTGTCGCGAGTGGCTGCTGTTCGGCCATCGCGGGGCCGAGCCGGGTCATCGTCATGTGCTGGAAACCCTGAGCGCCGAACCGTTGCTCGAACTGGGCCTGCGCCTGGGCGAGGGCAGCGGTGCGGCGTTGGCGGTGCCGTTGTTGCGTCTGGCGTGTGATCTGCACGGGCAGATGGCAACGTTCGCGGAAGCGGCGGTAGCGGATCGTCCGGCATGACCTTGCGACTTGATCTGCTGCGCCATGGTGAAACCGAACTCGGCGGTGGGTTGCGCGGCAGCCTCGACGATGCGCTCACCGAAAAGGGTTGGGCGCAGATGCGCGAAGCGGTGCTCGAAGGGGGGCCGTGGGATCGCTTGGTCAGCTCGCCGTTGCAGCGCTGTGCGCGGTTTGCCGCAGAGTTGGGTGAGCAGCTGAATCTGCCGGTGCATCTGGAAAAGGACCTGCAAGAACTGCATTTCGGCGCGTGGGAGGGGCAGAGCGCGGCGGCGCTGATGGAGACGGATGCCGAAGCGTTAGGGCTGTTCTGGGCCGATCCGTATGCGTTTACGCCACCGCAGGGTGAGCCGGTCAGCGATTTTTCTTCGCGAGTACTGACGGCCGTCGCACGGCTGCAAGCAGCGTACGCTGGCGAGCGCGTGTTGCTGGTCAGTCATGGCGGTGTCATGCGTTTGTTGCTGGCGCAGGCGCGGGGATTGCCGCGTGAACAATTGCTCAATGTAGAAGTTATGCACGGTGCGCTGTTTTCGCTGAGTGTTGAAGCCGATGGTTCACTCAAGGAAGGTCGCTGACATGTTGCCGTTGTGGATCGCTCTGCAATTTCTTAGCAGTCTGCCGATTCGTCTGCCGGGGATGCCGGAGCCCGAACAACTCGGGCGTTCGCTGCTGTTCTATCCGCTGGTGGGATTGCTGTTCGGGGTGATTCTTTGGGGGCTGAACCTGGCATTGGCGGGCGCACCACTGCTGTTGCATGCGGCATTGCTGTTGACGATTTGGGTATTGCTCAGCGGCGCATTGCACCTTGATGGCCTGGCGGACAGCGCCGATGCCTGGCTCGGCGGCTTCGGTGATCGCGAACGTACCCTGACGATCATGAAAGATCCGCGCAGCGGGCCGATTGCGGTGGTGACGCTGGTGCTGGTGTTGCTGCTCAAGTTTGCCGCGTTGCTGGCGCTGATCGAGCAGCAGCAAGGTCTGGTGCTGATCATAGCGCCGCTGCTTGGGCGCGCGGCGTTGCTGGGGTTGTTTCTGACCACGCCGTACATGCGCAAGGGTGGGTTGGGGCAGGCACTGGCCGATCATCTGCCGCGCAAGGCGGGTTGGTGGGTGCTGGGCGGCAGCGCGCTAGCCTGCGTGGCGATTGCCGGGTCCCAGGCGATTATTGCGCTGCTGGTGGCGGTCGGTGTGTTTATCTGGCTGCGGCATGTGATGATGCGGCGGTTAGGCGGCACGACCGGCGATACCGCCGGGGCGCTGCTGGAATTGCTGGAGATGGCGGTGCTGGTTGGAATCGTGCTGCTTTAACGTCAAAAGATCGCAGCCTTCGGCAGCTCCTACAGGGTAAGCATCCCAATGCAGGAGCTGCCGAAGGCTGCGATCTTTTGATCTATAACTTGATTTAACACAGTCGCGGGTATATACACGCATCATGCTTCCTTCTCAGTGTTTGTGCACTAACCTGCGTCGCGCCGCTCGTGGCGTCAGCAGGCATTACGACGGCGCTCTCGACGGCTTCGGGATCAACGTTGCCCAGTATTCTTTGCTGTGCAATCTGCAGCGTCTGGATCAGCCGAGCATTTCCGAACTCGCCGAAGCCATGGGCCTGGATCGCAGCACCCTCGGGCGCAATCTGCGGGTGCTGGAAGGCGAAGGGCTAGTGGCGCTGGCTGAGGGCGAAGACATGCGCAATCGCATCGTCTGTCTCACCGAAACCGGTGCGCAACGTCTGGCAGCAGCCTTGCCGGCCTGGGAAGCGGCGCAACAGCGATTGATTGATCGTCTGGGCGCCGAGAAGCGTGAAACCTTGCTGAAATTGCTCGACGAACTGGCTTGATGCCAGTTTGTTCGAGTTCAAGCGGGTATATACCCGCGACTGGAGAATAATAATGACATCGATGTGGCGTACGTGCGGTTGGGTGTTGCTCGGAAGTGCGCTGATCCTGGCGTTGTCATTGGGCGTGCGACACGGCTTTGGCCTGTTCCTTTCACCGATGAGTGCGCAGTTCGGCTGGGGGCGTGAGGTATTCGCCTTCGCCATTGCTTTGCAGAATTTGATCTGGGGTCTGGCGCAGCCGTTCACCGGCGCGCTGGCCGACCGTTTTGGCGCGGCAAAAGTTGTGCTGGTTGGCGGGGTGCTCTATGCCGTGGGTCTGGTGTGCATGGGCTTGTCCGACTCGGCGATGACGTTGTCATTGAGCGCTGGGTTGCTGATCGGTATCGGCCTGTCCGGCACTTCGTTTTCGGTGATCCTCGGCGTGGTCGGGCGGGCCGTGCCGCCGGAGAAACGCAGCATGGGCATGGGCATCGCCAGTGCCGCCGGGTCGTTCGGGCAGTTTGCCATGTTGCCGGGCACACTCGGACTGATTGGTTGGCTCGGCTGGTCGGCCGCATTGCTCGTGTTGGGTCTGTTGGTGGCGATGATTGTGCCGCTGGTGAGCATGCTCAAGGACAAGCCGCTGCCGGTACTGGGCCATGAGCAGACGCTGTCCGAAGCCCTTCGCGAAGCCTGTTCGCATTCCGGATTCTGGCTGTTGGCGCTCGGTTTCTTCGTCTGCGGATTTCAGGTGGTGTTTATCGGCGTGCATTTGCCGGCGTATCTGGTCGATCAACATCTGCCGGCCACCGTCGGCACTACGGTGCTGGCGCTGATCGGGCTGTTCAATATCTTCGGCACGTACACGGCCGGATGGTTGGGTGGGCGTATGTCCAAACCGCGTTTGCTGACGGCGCTGTATTTGATGAGGGCGGTGGTGATCGTGCTGTTCCTGTGGCTGCCGGTGACGACCACGACGGCCTATCTGTTCGGCATGGCCATGGGCTTCCTGTGGCTGTCGACGGTGCCATTGACCAACGGCACGGTGGCGACCTTGTTCGGCGTACGAAATCTGTCCATGCTCGGAGGTATTGTGTTCCTGTTCCATCAGCTCGGTTCGTTCCTCGGCGGCTGGCTGGGCGGGGTGGTGTATGACCGTACCGGGAGTTATGACTTGATCTGGCAAGTGGCGGTGCTTCTGAGTGTGCTGGCGGCGGCGTTGAACTGGCCGGTGCGCGAGCGCCCGGTCGAACGTCTGCAACCTCGTGTGAGCGTCGCATGAGCCGTCTCTGGCCGCGAATCGTCATTACCGCACTGGCTGCTGCATTGTTGGCGCTGGTGTGGTGGGGCTGGCAGCAGGGCGGCCTTGCCTTGATGCAGTTGGGCATGAGCATTTGCTAGAGACGTGCTTGGCGAGTAACTTCGAAGGCTGATGACTGCTCAAGGATGCTCGACATGCTGATGCGCTGGTGTGCTGTTCCCGTGTTGCTGATGGGGTTGACTGGCCTGGCCCAGGCCGCTGACTGTCCGGAATTGTTGCAAGGCTCGCTGCCCAAGTTGCGCGCCAAGGAATCCATCGATCTGTGCAAACAGTACGCGGACAAACCGCTGGTGGTGATCAACACCGCCAGCTTCTGCGGTTTTGCGCCGCAATTCGAAGGCCTTGAGGCGCTCAATCAACGCTACAAGGCGCAGGGGCTGGAAATGCTCGGCGTGCCTTCCAATGACTTCAAGCAGGAGTCCAAGGACAGCGTCGAGACCGCCAAGGTCTGCTACGCCAACTACGGCGTGACGTTTGCCATGACCGAGCCGCAGAAAGTCCGCGGCGATGATGCCACGCATATGTTCCAGGTGTTGGCCGCTCAGAGCAGCGCGCCGAAGTGGAATTTCTACAAATATGTAGTTGATCGCCAAGGCAAGGTGATCGCCAACTTCTCCAGCCTGACCAAACCGGATGATCCGGAGTTTATTGCGGCGATCGAAAAAGCTATCGCCTCGAAACCGCTGAAACCCTAAGGCTCAGAGTTAACGAGCCAGGCATAAAAAAGCCCCGCCTTCTGCAAAGAGAGCGGGGCTTTTCAGTGGGCGAGGGGTTAGCCCCGCCCGATAGCATCAGAAGCGGTAGGTAGCGCCGACGCCGAAGCCGTTTGCCGAGTTTTCATACTTGGCGTTGTAAGTCTGGCCACGATTGTTTTCGTTACGAACGTTGACCGACTCTTCCTTCAGGTACGAATAGGCGACGTCGATGGTCAGGTCTTCGGTCGGGCTCCAGCCGGCACCGACGCTGAAGATGGTCCGGTCGCCAGTCGGGATGCGTGGCGAACGGTCGACGTTGTTGGTCGGCGACTGGTCGAAGGTCAGACCGGTGCGCAGCACCCATTCCTTGTTCAACTGGTACGAAGTACCGATCGCGTACGCCCAGGAGTCGTGCCAGTTCTGGTCTTCGTTGATTTCGCCGAACTGACCGGCCAGTGCAGGCTGAACGCCGGAGTTCTCGACGGTGATTTTATCCAGCTGGCTCCAGCGGGTAAAAGTCGAACCGGCGTAAACAGTCCACTGATCGTTGATTGCTTGAGTGACGGACAGATCCACCGACTCAGGTGTGGTGATCTTCAGCGACGCGTCGTACTTCTGGCTGGAGCTCAGACCGGCCAGGCCCAGTACGCCGTAGTTGACCTTGGTGTCGCCTTCGAGCTTGTAGTCGACTTTCGAGTGGTAAGTCAGACCCACGCGGGTGGAGTCGGTCGCTTGTACCAATACACCGATGTTGTAGCCCAGCGCGGTGTCGTCACCCTTGATCTTGACCTTGCCATCGGGGAAGGCCGGGGTGATTGACAGGTTGGATTCCAGCTTGCCGTCGATGCGGTTGATGGTCGGACCGAAACCGATCGACACCTTGTCGTTGAAGGCGTAGCTGATGGTCGGCTGGAAGGTGATGACTTGCACTTCCGACTTGCTGCCAAAGTAGCGGCCGGCGAAGTTGTTTTCATAGTCGGTGATCAGGCCGAACGGCACGTAAACGCCGAAACCGAATGCCCAGTGATCGTCGATTGGCTTGACGTAGTAGCCCATAGGTACGGCGGTGAAGGGCACCATGTCGCCTTTGTTGCTCCCGCCATTCGGGCTGGAGCTGGCGTTGCTGATATCGGTCGATGCGTCGAGGAATGCAGCGCCGCCGGTGATTTGTTCGCGCTTGATGCGCGACATGCCGGCAGGGTTGCCATAAACAGTGCTTGCGTCATCGGCAGAAGAAGATCGCCCGGCGTACCCAGTCCCCATCCCGCTAATGCTGTGTTCGTTGATGGCAAAGCCAGCGGCGAAAATCTGCGTGGATGCCAAGGTAACGGCAAGGCTAAGGGTGGTTTTGAGCATTACTTTTTTCATTATTAGAACTCCTGGTGATCACCGGGGCGAAAATTACCAACATTTTCGTCTCAGCGCTATAGCCTGAATGCCTTGATTTAGAGCGATTTTGTAGGACAATCCGACCAAATTCGCGACCTGTTACAGGATCTTGCGGAACTGGACGGTCAGCAAGCGACCTGATTCAGCGGTGAAACACAAGTCTGCCAGGCGCAGGTGAAATCGCGCAGACGACCTTGAGGCTGGAAGGTCTGACGCCAGATACGCGCCATACCGAGCAAGTCGTTCGGGTCGGGGAGGGTGGGGTTTTGTTCTTCGACCAGCAGCCAGGCGATAGCTGTGGCGTAACGCAGATTGACGGTCAATTCCAGGTGCGGTCCGCTGAGAAATGCGTGTTGGCTGGCCAGTCCGCGAACGAGGCTGGCACGTTCCGGATCAAGCGCCAGATAGTCATCCCAGAGTGCTTGATGGCGATGCTCGGCAATGCGGTAGAGGCCGTGTCCACGGCGGTCATGCAGGGCGGAGCCGAGGGCGGACTGGCTGGCGGCGATGCCCAGCAACAGTGATTCGGCGGTGGCGCAGTGACGGCCCAGATAAATCAGCGTGGGGCGAATCACGTAGCGGCACAGTTCGCTGGCAGCGATACCCATAAAGCCCTCGATCTTGTTATTGGGCGGCGACACCTGAAAGGGGCCTTGGCAACGGTGGATCGGTTCAGGCTCGCCGGAAGCGGACAGCGCCGCTTGAGTTGAAGTGTAGTGTCATATTCGCGACGTAAAGGACTGTTTTTAAAATATTTCCGGCTGCACGTTATAACCGTTATATCCGATGGTGCTTAGGCGCCAAGGCTTAAAAGTGAAACATCAGGCAATAAAAAGCCCCGCGTTTTAAGCGGGGCTTCGTTTGTTGCAGCCTTTTCGGCTCTCAGGCAACCAGTGCCTGACGCGTTCGATCAATAACAGCCTGCAGCGGTTCGGCGCTGGAGTACTGATCGGGATACAGACGCTCGCTATGGCGGGCGATCCCGTGTTCGTTGACCAGTGTGAAGCTGAAGCAGCCTTTGCGAGCGGCCATGATCAGGCAGTTCATTGGAGCAAAAGCGTTGGTTAGGGCGCGAATGGCGTCCTGAGTATGGATTTGAGTCGACATAGTTATTAGGTGTTCCTACAAATGACACGGATAAGAACCGTGCAACGTTAAAACGTTCCAGTAACGTCGACCACCATTGGTCGAACGAAGAACCCGACTGGAACAAAGCAGCCAGTTTGAAGCGCTGATAATTTGGCGCGCTTGGGCTGGCAGGTAGGTACTTAGGAGGACAGGCAACACATCAAGGGCAAAGGTTCTGGGCCCGGGGTGAAGATCCTGATCAATTTGCAGGTTGGTTCGGTCAGAGTAATAGGTCTTCGCAACACCCTTTGCATCATTCAAAGGCTGTGTCGTCGCAAGATTTACCTGGAAACCATCGAGGGGTCGTATCCGCTTTTTTCGGTGAGGGCTTCTTGTTGGAAGGCGCACCGTGGGGATTGTTCGACCGGAATTGACTTTCAGCTTGGTACTAACGCCGCGGATAGTAACGGATCGAAATTGGTAAAGCAAACCCTGCGCCAAAAAAGTTGTGTTCTACAAGAAAACGCAGCCCATTGTGGGTGCGAGCTTGCTCGCGGGGGTGGTAATCGGATAACAAATGAAACGTCAGGTTGACCACTCGTCGCCACAAAACCGTGCGCGGTTCCCACCGAGACGCCGCTTATCCCCAGCCCGAAGCGCAAAACGACCCGAAAAAGCGCACCGATATAACCGGGTAACAGGTACTTGTGCACATTAGTTGCACAGGCTGTAACAGCACTGTCATATCAAACCTGACCCTGATGGCTGCCTGTATCGAAAGTTTAAGTCAATGAAAAACATCGCTTTTTTTTGTTGGTGAAAAAATCGTCAGTTTGACTGCGGGCCCCATTCCATAAGGCTTTGCGAGGGTTGGAGGACGGTTGTCCACTGACTTATCCACAGCTTCTGTGGATTGTCCCGAGCGCTTGCTCTAGGACGGGCGTGCCGGGTTTTATTTCGACTTTACCTGTAAGAAAAAGAGAGTAGAGTGGCGCGCCTTCCGATCTGTCCCACAGTGCTTTATGAAGTTTCGCTCAGTATCAGACCCTGTTACCTCACAACCCCCTCCTGTTATCCCGCCCAAGCGATTTTCCGTGCGCGTGGCCGAATGGCTGCTCGACAGCCCGCGCCTGAGCGAAAGCCACAACGCCAAGCACCTTGCCGGCCGCCTGCTCAAGCAACCGGCGCGCGAAGGTGTGGTTGCCGCGCAAAGCCGCCTCGGCCAGTTGATGTGCCGCGAGTGTGGTAATGCACGCGATCGCCGCATCGGTCAGGATCTGCTGCGTCAGGCTGCTCGCGCTGGCGATCATCGTGCCCAAGTGGAACTCGGCCTGCTCGAAGACTGAGCTGTCCAAGTTCTGACACCTTGGTTACCCTTCAGGCTTTAACCGATCGGCAGGAGTCGCTATGGCTATGGACTTGACCAGCGTATTGCTCGGTCTCGCAGGCGCTGGGCTGCCGTTGTTGGCTTTGGCCTGGCAACTGCAACGTCGGGCAAGCAACGGGCAAGCGCAGGTGGCGTTGCTGGAAGAACGGTTGGCCATGGCGCAACTGGCGCAGGACGGGCTCAACGCGCAACTGGATGCCGGTCGCGATGAAATCGCCGACCTCGGCCAGGCCAACGCCGCCAAGCAAGCAGAACTGGCAGCCCTGCGCCGCGAAGTCGAGCTGTTGCAGATAGAACGTGACGACGCCCGTGACGCCTCCCACGCCTGGAACCTTGAGCGCGCCAACAAGGAGGCCGAACTGCGTCGTCTCGACGCGCAGGCGGCTTCGCTGAACGCCGAACTGCGCGAGCAGCAGGAGAGCCATCAACAGCGCCTCGATGATCTGCAAGGTTCGCGTGATGAATTGCGGGCGCAGTTCGCCGAGCTGGCGGGCAAGATCTTCGACGAGCGTGAACAGCGCTTTGCCGAAACCAGCCAACAACGCCTCGGTCAGTTGCTCGATCCGTTGAAAGAACGCATTCAATCCTTCGAAAAACGTGTGGAAGAAAGTTACCAGGCCGAGGCCCGCGAACGCTTTTCGCTGGCCAAGGAGCTGGAGCGTCTGCAAGCGCTCAATCTGCGTTTGAGTGACGAAGCCACGAACCTGACCCGTGCCCTTAAAGGCCAGAAAACCCAAGGCAATTGGGGTGAGTTGATTCTCGAACGCGTGCTGGAACACGCAGGCCTGGAGAAGGGTCGCGAGTATCAGACGCAGGTCAATCTCAAAGGTCCGGATGGTGAGCGTTTCCAGCCAGACGTGGTCATTTATCTGCCAGGCGACAAACAGGTGGTGGTCGACTCCAAGGTCAGTCTCACGGCGTATCAGCAATACGTCGCGGCCGAGGACGACACGCTCGGGCAGATCGCGATCAAGCAGCACGTACTGTCCCTTCGCAACCATGTCAAAGGCCTGGCCGGCAAGGATTACAAACGCCTGGAAGGCCTGCACAGCCTTGATTTCGTTTTGCTCTTCGTGCCGATCGAAGCCGCGTTTTCGGCGGCATTGCAGGCCGAGCCATCGCTGTTTCAGGAAGCGTTCGACCGCAACATCGTGATCGTCAGCCCAACCACATTGCTGGCGACATTGCGCGTCATTGACAGCCTGTGGAAGCAAGAGCGTCAGAGCCAGAACGCGCGGGAAATCGCCGAGCGCGCCGGCTGGCTTTACGACAAGTTCGTGCTGTTCATTCAGGATCTGGACGAAGTCGGCAATCGTCTGCAACAACTGGACAAAGCCTACAGCTCGGCGCGCAACAAACTGACAGAAGGGCGCGGCAACCTGGTCAGCCGCAGTGAGCAACTCAAACTGTTGGGCGCACGGGCGAGCAAAAGCTTGCCGGCGGATCTGCTGGAGCGGGCGATGACGGATGTTGATGGGTTGGTTGAGTTGCCGGAATAGTCTGGAAAGCTTCGCGAGCAGGCTCGCTCCCACATGAATCACCTGAACATTGTGGGAGCGAGCTTGCTTGCGAGGACGGCAGCGGTATCGCTACAACACCCAAGTCGTACGTTTACAGCGGTAGATACCGACTCAACAACGCCCGCAACGCCGCCGGTTTCACCGGTTTGGCCAGATAATCCAGCCCCGCTGCATGCACCTGCGCAATCATCTCCGGGCGTCCGTCGGCGCTGATCACCACGCCCGGCACCGGCTCGCCGAGACGCGTGCGCAGCCACGCCATCAACTCGGTGCCGGTATCGCCGTGATCCAGGTGATAGTCGACCAGCGCCAGTTGCGGCCGCACTCCGTCACCGAGCAACGCCTCGCATTCCTCGCGATTGCGCGCCGTCCAGACCTGGCAGCCCCAGCGGCTTAACAGGCTGTTCATGCCGATCAGAATGCTGTCTTCATTGTCGATGCACAGCACTTGTGCGCCGTTCTGCAATTTGCCGTTCAATTCCACAGCGGCAGTGGCCGGTATGGTTTGTGTGCGCGCATACGGCACCGTAACGCTGAACACACTGCCGCGCCCCGGCCACGAGCGCACGCGCAGGGTATGCCCGAGTACGCGACACAGGCCATCAGCGATTGCCAGCCCAAGCCCCAGGCCTTTTTCGGCGCGCGTCTGATGGCTGTCGAGACGTTTGAATTCCTCGAATATCACCTGTTGCTTGTCTTCCGGAATGCCCGGTCCGCGATCCCATACTTCCAGGCACAACTTCCCGCCGCGCCGCCGTACACCGAGCAATACCGGGCCTTTGGCATAGCGGAACGCGTTGGTCAGGAAGTTTTGCAGAATCCGCCGCAGCAACTTGATGTCGCTGTCGATGCGCATGTGGCTGCCACGCACACGGAAGGTCAAACCTTGCTCCTGGGCCAGCGCCTTGAACTCGGCGCCGAGAATGTCGAACAGTTCGTTCACCGCAAAGGACTTGCGATCGGGATTGATCTTGCCGTTTTCCAGGCGGGAAATGTCCAGCAGATCGCTGATCAGATCCTCGGCCGAACGCAACGAACTGTCGAGATGCTGCACCAGTTTCTGCGCCTCGCTGCTCAAGCCGTCGTCTTGGTGGGAGAGGGCGGCGGAGAACAGTCGCGCCGCGTTCAACGGCTGCATCAAGTCATGGCTGACTGCCGCGAGAAATCGGGTTTTCGATTGGTTGGCGGTTTCGGCGGTGGCCTTGGCTTCGGTCAGCGCGACGTTGAGTTGCGACAGTTCCTGGGTTCGCTCGCTGACCCGTTGTTCCAGGCCTTCGTTGGCCTCGGTCAGCGCCTGTTCGGCTTCACGGAACGCGGTGATGTCGGTGAAACTCATGACGAAGCCGCCACCGGGCATCGGATTGCCGATCAGCTCAATCACCCGGCCGTTGGGGAACAGCCGTTCGGAGGTGTGCGCGCGGCCCTGACGCATCCAGTGCAAACGACGCGCGACATGCACTTCAGCCTCGCCGGGACCACACAACCCGCGCTCGGCGTTGTAGCGAATGATGTCGGCGATTGGCCTGCCGACGCTGATCAAACCGTCCGGGTAGTTGAACAACTCCAGGTAACGTCGGTTCCAGGCGACAAGCTTCAGCGACTGGTCGACCACGCTGATGCCTTGGGTGATGTTTTCAATCGCGCCTTGCAGCAGAGCGCGGTTGAATTGCAGGACTTCCGAGGCTTCGTCAGCGATTCGGACTACGTCCTCCAACTGCATTTCCCGACCTTCGATCGCGGCTTTTACCACCGCTCGCGTCGAAGAAGCGCCCAGGACACCGGCCAGCAAGCGCTCGGTATGGGCGATCCATTCGCCGTCGGCGTTCTGGTTCGGGTTGAAAGCCTTGCCTTGGCGGTAGGCGAAGCGAATAAAGCTCTGGCGAGCACGCTCCTCACCGACAAACCGCGCCGCCAGTTGCAGCAGATCGTCGACCTGCACCGACAGCATCGACCGCGCACTGGGTCGGGCGCTGATCTCCTGACCGATGAATCGCCCAGCCTGCCAGTGCTCCGACACCCGCGTGCGCGACAGCACCGAAACCCAGGCAAACAGCGTGAAATTGCCGGCCAGTGACAACACCACGCCTTGGGTCAGCGGGCTGATTGGCAGGTTCAGCGGGTTACTGTGCAGCCACGCCAACCCCGGGAAACTGTTCAGCGACCAGCCGAGGCTGTGGGCGGCAATCGGCAAAACCAGCGTGTAAAACCACAGGAAAGTGCCGGCGGCGAGACCGGCGAACACGCCGCGTCGGTTGGCCTGTTTCCAGTACAGCGCGCCGAGCATGGCCGGCGCCAGTTGGGTCACGGCGGCGAAGGCGATCTGGCCGATGGTCGCCAGGCTCGCCGTCGAACCGAGCAGGCGATAGCTGACGTACGCCAGCAACAGAATCACCACAATGCTCACGCGGCGCACCGACAGCATCCACTGGCGGAACACTTCAAACGGGCGCTCGGCGTTATTGCGTCGCAGCAGCCACGGCAGCAGCATATCGTTGGAGACCATGGTCGACAGCGCCACACTCGCGACAATGACCATGCCGGTGGCCGCCGACGCGCCGCCGATAAACGCCAGCATCGCCAACGCCGGATGGGCCTGAGCCAGCGGCAGACTGATCACGAACGAGTCGGGCAATACGTCGCTCGGCAGCAGCATCTGACCGGCCAAAGCGATCGGGACTACAAACAGTGCCGCCAGCGCGAGGTACGCGGGGAACACCCATTTGGCCAGGCGCAGATCCTGCGGATCAATGTTCTCGACCACCGTGACGTGAAACTGCCGTGGCAGGCAGATGATCGCCATCATCGCGACGCCTGTCTGTACCACCATCGACGGCCAATTAATGGTTTCTTTCCAGTATTCCTCGAGGCGCGGGGCGAGCATGGCTTGATTGAACAGGTCGTCGAAACCGTCGTAGAGGCCGTAGGTGACGAACGCGCCGACGGCGAGAAAGGCGAACAGCTTGACCAGCGATTCAAAGGCAATCGCCAGCACCATGCCGCGGTGGTGCTCGGTGGCGTCGAGGTTGCGCGTGCCGAAGACGATGGTGAACAGCGCCAGCACCAGTGACACGATCAACGCGGTGTCCTGGGCGCGCGTGCCCATCGCGTCCGCACCGGCACCGATCAACAGGTTCACACCGAGGACGATGCCCTTGAGTTGCAGGGCGATGTAGGGGAGGACGCCGACCAGGCAGATCAGCGCGACGACGACCGCCAGCGATTGCGATTTGCCGTAGCGCGCAGCGATGAAGTCAGCGATGGAGGTGATGTTCTCCTGTTTGCTGATCATCACCATTTTTTGCAAGACCCACGGCGCCCCGACCAACAGCAATATCGGCCCGAGGTAAATCGGCAGGAAGGACCACAACTGTTCAGCCGCCTGGCCGACCGCGCCGAAAAATGTCCAACTGGTGCAATAAACCGCCAGCGACAGGCTGTAGACCCACGCGCGCACTCGCGGCGGCAACGGCGTGCTGCGACGGTCGCCGTAGAAGGCGATGGCGAACATGATGGCCATATAGGCTAGGGCGACGGCGGCGATCAGCCCGGTGGACAACGACATGCAACACTCCCGACTAAAGACTCCCCGGCACTCCTGCCCGGGCGGACAGTCTCGCATGCGCGCGGCGGTTAGTCAGTGTCGACCAAGGTCGTGGCGTGGCGGGGTGTCGCAGGAATGGAACCGGGTGGTTCTGCGGTGACCTTTAAGGTCTCATCGCTGGCAAGCCCGCTCCCACAGGGATCTTCAGTGAACACAAAATTTGTGAACTCCACAGATCTTGTGGGAGCTGGCTTGCCGGCGATGGCGTTAGTCCTGCTGCAACGCGATATCAATCAGTCGATGCAATTCATCCACCTCCAGCGCCGCCGCTGAAAACAGAATCCGGAACACGACCGGCGCCACGACCTGATTGATCAACTGATCAACACTGGGCGCCGCCTCATCGGGATGGCGCTCGATAATGGTCTGCAACTGCGCCCCGATGATCGCCACGCAATACCCCGGTGTGGCGCTCGCCTGCACGTCGCGCATCATGTTGCGCCCAGGCTCGGAGCTCATCTCGTCGAGATATTGCTCGGCCCATGCGCGGATGTCGCTGCGCAGGCTGCCGGTTTCCGCGGGCTCGCTGTCGGGGCGCATGCGGGCCAGGGCGACGTCGGCCAGCAACGCCGCCAGATCGCCCCAGCGCCGATAGATCGTCGACGGCGTAACGCCCGCACGCGCCGCAATCTGCGGGACGGTCACGGTCGAGCGCTCCTGCTCTTGCAGCAATGCGCGGACTGCCGAATGTATCGACTCTTGCACCCGGGCACTGCGACCGCCGGGGCGTAAACCTTCTTTAATAGCCATGCGTCAGACCTTAACACAAAGAATTTGCTTTAAGCATTGAGCGGTAGCACACTCCGCAAAAGCAAAAAATTAGCTTTTGCGGAGTGTGCAAATGATTAACCCCCAGTCCCGATTAGCGTCCAACCGTCCCAGCCTGTGGTTTCTGGCGATCACCTTACTCAGTTTTCTCGCCGCTTCCACCGCGCCGACACCGCTGTACCACCTTTATCAGGATCAACTGCACTTCTCGGCAGCGGTGCTGACCCTGATTTTCGGCGTCTACGCTCTGAGTCTGTTGGCGGCGCTATTAACCGTCGGTTCGCTCTCCGATCATCTGGGACGCAAACCGGTGATCTTCACCGCCGTGTTGCTCAACGCACTGGCGATGTTGCTGTTCATCAGCGCCGACAGCGTGACGTGGTTGATCAGCGCGCGCGTGCTGCAAGGCTTCGCCACCGGTATGGCGACTGCGGTCCTCAGCGCGACATTGCTCGACATTGACCGTCAGCAAGGGCCGTTGATCAACAGCGTCGCGCCATTGCTGGGCATGGCGCTGGGCGGCATGGGCTGTGGCTTGTTGGCGGAGTTCGCGCCGGCGCCGTTGCAACTGACCTATTGGTTACTGCTCGCGCTGTTTGTGGGGCAGGCACTGTATGTCTGGCGGCTGCCCGAAAGCGTGTCCCCCCAAGCGGGCGCATGGGCATCGTTGCGGCCGACACTGCATGTGCCGGTTCAGGCCCGCGCAACGCTGTGGCGGGTCCTGCCACTGAATACCGCGACCTGGGCGCTCGGTGGTTTTTACGCATCGCTCGCACCGTCGCTGGTGCGCACCGCCACAGGCTCCACGTCCAACCTGATTGGCGGCGCCACCGTAGCGGCATTGACCGTGACCGGGGCACTGATGATCTTCATCCTGCGCAATCGTCCTGCCACGCGCGCTTTGCAGTTGGGCGCAAGTCTGCTGCCGATTGGGCTGGTGTTGATCCTGCTCGGTGTGCACAGCGCCAGCCTGTCGCTGTTCTTCCTCGGCACGCTGGTGGCCGGTTGTGGATTCGGTGCCGGATTTCTCGGCGCGGTGCGCAGCCTCGTACCGCTGGCCTTGCCCCATGAGCGGGCCGGGTTGATGTCGGCGTTTTATGTGCTGAGTTATCTGGCGTTTTGCTTGCCGGCGCTATTGGCAGGGCATTTCACCCATCGCCTGGGGCTGCTCGCGACGACCGATGTGTATGGTGCGGTGCTGATCGTGCTGGCAGTGGCGGCGCTTTTGCTCAGTCTGCGGGCTCGACCGGTCAAGGTGTGCGGCGCTCCATAACCACTGCGCTTTCGGTTAGCCTTGCGCAGCCATTCTGCCAACGGATCGACTCATGAAGATTATTCGCAGCAAAACCTTCACCGCCGAGCGTGCCTGGGGTGCCCTGGACATCGCCAATATGAACGGCATCACCACGCGCCTGCACTGGACTGATCAGCCGTATAAATGGCACGTCAACGATGGCGAGGAAGTGTTCGTGGTGCTTGATGGGCAGGTGCAGATGCGCTATCGCGAAAATGGTGAAGAAGAGCGAGTGATGCTCGAAGTTGGTGACATCTTTTACGCCTCGGTCGGCACCGAACACGTTGCCCATCCGCAGGGTGTGGCGCGGATTCTGGTGATCGAGTGCGAAGGCAGCGTTTGACTGCTTATCTGTAGAATAGATAACAGTTAGAGATATTACCCGTTATATAGATATTCGATTCGGATCTACCATGGACTCAACCTCACCAGAGGAAGAGGATTTCATGATGATTTGCCCCAACAACGCCAAACCCGGTTTAAAGCCGCTCAGCCAGCTTCAGCACCCGCGCGAAGTGATCCGCCAATTCACGCCGAACTGGTTCGCTGCGACCATGGGTACCGGTGTGCTGGCACTGGCCTTGGCGAATTTGCCGGTCGCGATCCCCGGTTTACACGCCGTGGCTGAAGGGCTGTGGCTGTTCAACATCCTGTTGTTCACCTTGTTTACCGTAGCCTACGCCGCCCGCTGGATTCTGTTCTTCGACGAGGCACGGCGGATTTTCGGGCATTCCACCGTGTCGATGTTCTTCGGCACCATCCCCATGGGCCTTGCAACGATCATCAACGGCTTTCTGCTGTTCGGGCTACCGCGTTGGGGCGAGGGCGTCATTCAGTTTGCCGAAGTGCTGTGGTGGATCGATGTGGCGATGTCGCTGGCCTGTGGCGTATTGATCCCCTACATGATGTTCACCCGTCAGGAACACAGCATCGACCAGATGACTGCCGTTTGGCTGTTGCCGGTGGTGGCAGCAGAAGTCGCGGCGGCCAGTGGTGGTCTGCTCGCGCCGCACCTGACCGATGCTCACTCGCAACTGGTGGTGCTGACCACAAGCTACGTGCTCTGGGCATTTTCCCTACCGGTGGCGTTCAGCATTCTGACCATCCTGTTGCTGCGCATGGCCCTGCACAAACTGCCCCACGAAAACATGGCCGCCTCGAGCTGGCTGGCACTCGGGCCAATCGGCACCGGTGCGCTGGGCATGTTGTTGATGGGCGCTGAAGCACCGGCGATTTTCGCTGCCAACGGCTTGCCGGGCATTGGCGAAATCGCTTCGGGCATCGGTCTGGTGGCCGGGATCACCCTGTGGGGGTTCGGGCTGTGGTGGATGCTGATGGCATTGCTGATCACCGTTCGCTATCTGCGTGACGGCATTCCGTTCAACCTCGGCTGGTGGGGTTTCACCTTCCCGTTGGGCGTGTATTCGCTGGCGACCCTGAAACTCGCCAGTACGCTGAACCTTGGCTTTTTCAGCGTAGTCGGCTGCGTGTTGGTGACATTGTTGGCGGTGATGTGGCTGATCGTTGGCAAGCGCACCGTGCAAGGAGCGTGGCGCGGCGAACTGTTTGTCTCGCCGTGCATTGCAGGTTTGAAGAAATAACCTGAAAAGTTTAGGTAAGGTGTGGCCTGGATCGCGGATCGGCATTCCAATAAGCAGTATCCAGGCCTCTCTACCTTAAACATCAGGGAAACACGGAAGATGAGTCACCCCTCACAGTTCAACCTGCTGCGCACCCGGCGCTTCCTGCCGTTCTTCATTACGCAGTCGCTCGGCGCGTTTAACGACAACGTGTTCAAGCAGTCGTTGATCCTCGCCATTCTCTATCGGCTGACCATCGAAGGTGACCGCTCGATCTGGGTCAACCTGTGTGCGTTGCTGTTTATCCTGCCGTTCTTCCTGTTCTCGGCGCTGGCCGGGCAGTTCGGCGAGAAATTCGCCAAGGATGCGTTGATCCGTCTGATCAAACTGGCGGAAATCGCCATCATGGCTGTGGGATCCGTCGGCTTTCTCTTCGATCACTTGTGGCTGATGCTGGTGGCGTTGTTCGCCATGGGCACCCACTCGGCGCTGTTCGGGCCGGTGAAGTATTCGATCCTGCCGCAAGCCTTGCGCGAAGAAGAGCTGGTCGGCGGCAACGGTCTGGTGGAGATGGGCACGTTCCTCGCGATTCTGGCCGGCACCATCGGCGCCGGTGTGATCATGTCGTCGACCCACTACGCGCCGCTGGTGTCGATCGCCATCGTCGGCATTGCGGTGCTGGGTTATCTGGCCAGCCGCAGCATTCCCCGCGCGGCGGCTTCATCCCCGGATATGCGCCTGAACTGGAACATCTTCAGCCAGTCCTGGGCCACCCTGAAACTGGGCTTGGGCCAGACGCCGGCGGTGTCGCGCTCGATAGTCGGTAACTCGTGGTTCTGGTTTGTCGGGGCGATTTATCTGACGCAGATCCCGGCCTACGCCAAGGAGTGGATGCACGGCGACGAAACCGTGGTCACCTTGATCCTCACTGTATTCTCGGTCGGGATCGCGCTGGGTTCGATGCTCTGCGAGAAGCTTTCCGGGCGCAAAGTCGAGATCGGTCTGGTGCCGTTTGGTTCGTTCGGTCTGACCGTGTTCGGCCTGCTGCTGTGGTGGCATTCCGGGGGAATTCCCGATAGCGTCACCGGCCATAGCTGGATTGAAGTGCTGAGTTTTGGCCACACCTGGGCGGTGCTGTTCGACATTCTCGGCCTCGGTGTCTTTGGTGGTTTCTACATCGTGCCGCTGTATGCGTTGATCCAGTCGCGCACTGCCGAGAACGAGCGGGCACGGGTGATCGCGGCCAACAACATTCTCAACGCGCTGTTTATGGTTATTTCGGCCATCGTGTCGATCGTGCTGCTGAGTGTGGTCGAGCTGTCGATCCCGCAGCTGTTCCTCGTGGTGTCGCTGCTCAATATCGGCGTCAATGCCTACATCTTCAAGATCGTCCCCGAGTTCAGCATGCGTTTCATGATCTGGCTGCTCAGCCATTCCATGTACCGCGTCGAACATCGCAACCTGGACGCGATTCCGGATGAAGGTGCGGCGTTACTGGTGTGCAATCACGTTTCGTTCGTCGATGCGTTGCTGATTGGCGGCGCAGTGCGTAGGCCAATTCGCTTCGTCATGTACTACAAAATCTACAATCTGCCGGTGCTGAACTTTATCTTTCGCACGGCCGGGACGATTCCGATTGCCGGCCGCAACGAAGACATCCAGATCTACGAAAAAGCCTTCAGCCGGATCGCCCAATATCTGAAGGACGGTGAGCTGGTGTGCATCTTCCCTGAGGGCAAGTTGACGACCGATGGCGAGATCAACGAGTTCAAGGGCGGGCTGACGCGGATTCTCGAAGAGACACCGGTGCCGGTGATTCCGCTGGCATTGCAGGGGTTGTGGGGAAGTTTCTTCAGTCGCGACCCGAACAAAGGCGTGTTTCGGCGGTTGTGGTCGCGGGTGACGCTGGTGGCGGGTTCTGCTGTTGCTGTGGAAGCGGCTGAGCCGGCGAAGTTGCAGGGGTTGGTGGGGGAGTTGCGTGGGGCAGTTAGATAAACAATGATTGTGCTGGCCTCATCGCTGGCAAGCCAGCTCCCACAGGGAGCTTCGGTGAACACCGGTTTTGTGTACACCAACGAAACTGTGGGAGCTGGCTTGCCAGCGATGGGGCCAGTGGTCTAAGCGCTGACCTTAAGGCCAATCAACCCGGTAATGATCAACGCCACACTGACCAGCCGAATCAGCGCCATCGACTCACCAAACAGAATGATCCCGGCAATCACCGTGCCCACGGCACCGACGCCCGTCCAGATCGCATAGGCCGTGCCCAGCGGCAATTCCTTCATCGCAAGGCCCAGCAAGCCAAGGCTGACGGCCATGGCTGCAATGGTCAGTGCGGTGGGGAGTGGACGGCTGAAGCCATCGGTGTATTTGAGGCCGACGGCCCAGCCGACTTCGAACAGGCCGGCGAAAAACAGAATGATCCAGGACATGAAAGACCTCCATCGGTTGACGGGGTCGTCCCCAGATTAAAACTCGATCGAGCCGCAGGGTCGTCCCCGCGTTACGCAACATATTGACGAGCATTAATCCGGGGATCAAGTTCGCAGGTCAGTCAGTCGCCTGCTGTGCCAACGTTTCGCGATCTTCCTTTTCGCTCATCCGCCGGAAATACGTCGACAGCAGCGCCCCGGAAATATTGTGCCAAACGCTGAACAAGGCGCTCGGTACCGCCGCCAGTGGCGAAAAGTGTGCACTGGCCAGCGCGGCGCCCAACCCCGAGTTCTGCATGCCCACTTCCAGTGCCAGCGATTTACGCTGCGCCAGCGGCAGGTTGAACAAACGCCCGGTGAAGTAGCCCAGCAAGTAGCCGAAGCTGTTGTGCAGCATCACCACCGCCATGATCAACACGCCGGATTCGGCGATTTTGGCCTGACTGGCCGCCACTACAGCGGTCACGATGATCACGATGCTCACCACCGACACCAGCGGCAACACCTCCACTGCATGACGAACCTTGTCGCCCAGCAAACGTTGCGCAACCACGCCCAGAACGATCGGCAACAGCACCACTTGCAGGATCGACCAGAACAGCTCCATGAACGACACCGGCAACCACGCCGAGGCCAGCAGCCAGATCAGCGCCGGGGTCAACAGCGGGGCGAGGAGGGTGGTGACGGCGGCGATGGCCACCGACAACGCCAGATCACCTCGGGCCAGCCAGGTCATCACGTTGGATGAAGTGCCGCTCGGGCAGCAACCGACCAGAATCACGCCGACGGCGATCTCTGGTGGCAGATGAAAAATCTGGCAAAGCAACCACGCCATGCCGGGCATGATCACGAAATGTGCGACCACGCCCAGCGCCACACGCCAGGGTTGGCGGGCGACGGCGGCGAAGTCATCGAGTTTGAGGGTCAGGCCCATGCCGAACATCACCAGCCCGAGCAACGGCACGATCGCGCTCTTCAGGCCGAGGAACCACGAAGGTTGCAGGAAGGCCACAACGGCGAAAATCAGAACCCAGTAAGCGAAAGTGTTGCCGACAAAGCGGCTGAGTGCTGCCAATGCGCGCATGGCTTGTTCCTTGTTATGCGAAAGCGTTAGGAAGCTAAGCATACGTCGCCAGCAAAAAGATCGCAGCCTCCGGCAGCTCCCACAGGAAAATGCATTCCAGATGTAGAAGCTGCAGAAGGCTGCGATCTTTTAAGCTTTCACACAAAAGGCAGGTCAGATCCCCTGCGGAGTCTCTTCGCCACCCAATGCTTCAACCAGCGCCGGCAGGAAGTCGCCGAACGTCAGCATCATCAGTGTGAAGCTGGCATCCAGTTGGCCGAGGGCTTCTTCGCCGCCGTCCTGTTCCGCCTGATCCTGCAACAGATCTTCGAACTTCAGGCGTTTGACGGTCATCTTGTCGTCGAGCATGAACGACAACTTGTCCTGCCAGGCCAGCGACAGCTGAGTAACGACTTTGCCGGTGCTCAGATGCAGCTGGATTTCTTCGCTGGTCAGGTCCTGACGCTTGCAACGCACGATACCGCCGTCTTCGTGGGTGTCGCGCAGTTCGCACTCGTCCAGCACATAGAAGTCGTCGGCGGCTTTCTGCGTGGTGACCCATTCGGTCATGGTCGCGGTTGGCGACATTTTCACGGTCAACGGGCGAACGGGCAGGGTGCCGATCACTTCACGCAGGGTCGACAGCAGGTCTTCGGCGCGTTTCGGGCTGGCCGAGTTGACTAGGATCAGACCCTGTTTCGGCGCGATGGCAGCGAAGGTCGACGAACGACGGATGAAGGCGCGCGGCAGGAAGGCCTGGATGATTTCATCCTTGATCTGGTCGCGTTCCTTCTTATAGACCTTGCGCATCTGCTCGGCTTCGATCTCTTCGACCTTTTCCTTGACCGCATCACGTACGACGCTGCCCGGCAGAATGCGTTCTTCTTTACGCGCAGAGATCAGCAGGAAATCACCGCTGACGTGCACCAGTGGAGCATCTTCGCCTTTGCCGAACGGCGCGACGAAACCGTAGGTGGTCAACTCCTGGCTTGCACATGGACGCGCCAGTTTGGTGGCCAGTGCAGTTTCCAGCGCCTCGGCATCGACAGGCAGGTCTTGGGTCAGGCGATAGATAAGCAGGTTTTTGAACCACATGGGGTGAGTCTCTCCTCTATACAAAGGGGGGCATTATTGTCTTCGCCGTGGCATAGGCCAACCCTTCTCTAAGCCTTTGGAAGGCCTCGGAAAATTATTTAAAAAAGTGCTTGCCAGAGGTGGGGTCGCTCCGTAGAATGCGCGCCACACCGAAGCGAAGGGTGATTAGCTCAGCTGGGAGAGCGTCTGCCTTACAAGCAGAATGTCGGCGGTTCGATCCCGTCATCACCCACCATTCGTTTCATGTGTTACGCGCAGCGGTAGTTCAGTCGGTTAGAATACCGGCCTGTCACGCCGGGGGTCGCGGGTTCGAGTCCCGTCCGCTGCGCCATATTCGGTAACCTGGAACGCTGAACGCCAGGTCACCACGGAAAAACCCGCCAAGGCGGGTTTTTTTCTGCTCCAAGGTTGTACCCGCGGGATGTGTCGTTTTACCTGTTTTCGGATTTATTTGAAAAAAATATTCAATTAAATCAACACGTTACGAAAACTTGTGGCATAATGCGTCCCGTAACGAAGCGAAGGGTGATTAGCTCAGCTGGGAGAGCGTCTGCCTTACAAGCAGAATGTCGGCGGTTCGATCCCGTCATCACCCACCATTCGTTTCAAGCGTTTCGCGCAGCGGTAGTTCAGTCGGTTAGAATACCGGCCTGTCACGCCGGGGGTCGCGGGTTCGAGTCCCGTCCGCTGCGCCATATTCGGTAATCTGGAGCACTGAACGCCAGATCGCCACAGAAAGCCCGCCTAGTGCGGGCTTTTTGCTGTCTGGCGTTTGGCTTTTTGTGTGCCAGACACAAGTCCTGTGGTGATGGGACTTAATTTCCCGATGGCTTGCACCGCAGGCTCAGGATTTCAGATGCTGGGGCCGCTGAGCAGCCCATCGTGGATTAAATCCGATCGCCAGAGCTAGTCTGCCCGTCCCGCTATTGTGTGGCGTTTTGGCTATGTCGATAGTCACTCACGGCCTCATACACTGCTTTACGCAAGCGGTTGATTCCGCCAATCGGCCGATGCGCCTCAATGCCAAACCACGGATTGAACGACAGGTTGTCGCACGCGAGATTCAGCGCCGGAGTGTCGAAGTCCTGCGGGGGCAGGGTGATGTGGGCCACGGTTTCGAAGGGCGCATCGCGCTCGCGCCACTCGATGCTGGTGTCCTCGATGGGCATGTATCGGTTGGCGTCCTGACGCTGAATCTGCAAGACAAAACACGCGGGGACGCGATCCGTCGACAACTGCTGGGTCAAGGCACTGCGCAGGAAATTCGGCAGATCCTGATTTTGCCGGGGCAGGGTGTACGCCGGGCAATTGTCGGGGGCCGGTGCCACCCTGAACTTGGCGTTGGCTTCACTGAATTTATACGGCGAGACCGAGAAATACGTAGTCTCTGTCGGGCTCTTGGGGGCCGGCGACAGGGTTGCCAAGGCGATAAACAAATGCCGGATCTGCCAGGTGCGTGGGTCCGATCCGGGGAAAAATGCCATGACCTTTTTGCCGTCAGCCTGCGCGGCCACATTCTGACGGTACTCGGCGACATCGCTGACAAAAAAGTTCGGGTGACTGAACATCACGAAATCTTGTTCATGTTGATGCTGGCGGTTTTCGAGTAATTGTTTGCCGGGAACGTCGAACAGTTTGATCGCCATACCCCTGGCATCGCGCATGCTGTCGAACTGCGGGTAGGCATTGCCGTTGGACAGGCGAATCATCGCCTGCCAGGTTTTGCCCGGCTCACTGAACACGCCCTGTCGCAACGACTGAGCCAGTTCCGGCAATACTTTCACTTCAGCTTTTACGCAACCATGCGCCTTGGCGTGAGCATCGCGAAGATAGCGCGTGCCTTCACGGTGTTGATCGACGATGCGCACAGCCGTCTGGATCACGTCCTGAGTCATGTCTGCCTCATCGGCCGGGATCTGCTCCAATGTCGACACCGGGCCACGATGCTGCCAGGCAAACCATGCAGTGCTGATGGCCCAGCCGAGCAGGCCGATGGCGAGCAGGATCAACAGGGTTTTGCCTAGCAGACGTCCCAGCCAAAGCCAGAATCGAGCCAGCAGTGGCAGTTCTTTCTTGAAGGTCGAGATCATGGCAATTGCGCCTCCAATGGGCCGCCGAGAACTTTCAGGTATTCCAGCAATGCCCAGCGCTCTTCAGGTTGCAGCAGGCGGCCGATGACGCCATTGCCACGTTCGCCGGCGCGGAATTCATGACCGCTGTTGCGATTGCCGCTGATCCGCGTATCGAACAGGAAGCCGTTGGTAAAGGCTTCGGTGCGATAGCCCAGATGCCGAGGGTCGTATTCGAAGGTGCCTTTATAGAAGGTGGTGGCGCGCTCATTCTGTGGCGACAGCAACTGATAAAGGCTCGGCACCGAGCCGTTGTGCAGAAACGGTGCGGTGGCCCACACGCCAGCCAGTGGGCGCGCCTTGTAGGCGACCTTTTCGCGCACGCCGATGGGCAGACCGAAACCGTCGAGACGAGGTTTTTCTTCAGGGCTGACGTTTGCCTCGCGATAAGCACGGTTTTCGACGAATGCGGTGACGTACGCCAGGCCTTTGGCCACGGACAACTGGCTAAGGTCCAGTGGTTCCTTGGGCGACGGATGCAGTTTTACGTCCATTTTTTCCAGCTCCTGCAGATTCCATTGCAGGGCTGTCAGGTCGAAACGGTGGTTGGCAACGTTGTTGGCCGCGTTCGGATCGGTGCCGATCACCGCGACGGGCAACATGTGCAAATGCTGCACCCAGCGGTCGCCCTCCTGAGTCTTGCGCGGGACGTGGCAACTGGCGCAGTTTTCGGCAAACAGCGTACGGCCCTTGGCGGCCAGCGCCTTGTCGACCGCCCCGAACAGCTCCTCGGGCCAGGCGGGCGGTTGCAGGCGTTGCAGGGTTTCTTCGATTTTATTCAGGTCGCGCACGCGCACGCTGGAGGGGTAGCGGTCATCGCCTTGCAGCGGTTGGCCGTTGGCATCGAAGAAGTTCAGAGTCGCGCCGACGCCCAGAGCCTCGCCAATATTGCGCGCCATCGGCTGTTGCGCCGAACCGTTCCACTGCACCCAGTCAAACGTCCACATGTCCCACAGTTGCGGGTAGTCCACTGGCGCGTTGGCCACGCGATAGTTGGCGGGGGAAATCGCGTCGCCGAATGTCGCGTTGGCAATTCGCCCGAACGCATCGGTACGGCCCGGGCCTTCCTCGGTTGGGTAAAGGCCACGGTGAGTGTCGTTCCAGGCGACTTTCAGAAAAGTGTCCAGCGAGGCTTTGAAATCCTTGCGCAACTGTTCGTGGCGAGCGTCGTAGTCATCGTCCAGAACGCTTCGCGCGAAGCGTTCGAATTTCCACGGGTTGTAGTAAGTCGAGGTCAGACTGGCGACCAATGCCTGTCCGAAACTGCCACCGCGTAACGTAGGAACGCTGGAAGGCAGGACATGCTGTGCCGTGCCGCCGTCGATGCGCACAGCCTGACCGTTGAAACGCAGTTCACCGGTGTGGCAAGCCGCGCAAGTTATGTCCAGATATTGCTCGGAGCTGCCAGAATTCTGGTGTCGTGCGAAACCGACCGGAAGGTTGCCAGGGTTGTCTGGCGTGGCTTTCTGCTGCGGATCAATCAAAAAGCCAAAGCGTGCGAGGTATTCAGGGGAGGCGAAGCGCTGCCGCGAGAATGGCAACTCCAATGCCTGGAACCATTCATAGCGCAGCCCTTTGACCTGTGTGCCCTGGGGCGTGAAGTAATAGGTCTGCCGCTCCTGTTCAGTCCACTGATTCAGGTAATGCACCTGCTGGGCCGGGGTGTAGAAGGGCAATTTCGGGTTGGCGACGTAATACAAAACCACCGCAAGGACGAGTCCCAGCAGGAGCGCGATCAGGGTCAGAACGCGGAGTAAGAGGCGCAAGTTAAACATCCTTGTCGAATTGTTGCGCTGTTATGCCTGAGCCTGACCTTGTGTGGCAAGTGGCCATTAGGCCAGATGTTGGAGCAAGGAGAGTCGGTCGTTGTCGTCGGCAGATGACAGAAGCTTCATCGTGTCTGCGCCCCAATGCGTTTTAATCCCTGAACTTATCGGAAGTTTCCTGCTCTCATGCCGGTAGCCATTGGTCGTGGCGGCCTGATAAGCTCGCGGCTTTACTCGATTGCCCTTTCGGCGCATGAACAAGGAAATAGCATGAAACAGCATCGGTTGGCGGCGGCGGTAGCCCTGGTTAGCCTGGTACTTGCGGGTTGTGATTCGCAGACCAGCGTAGAGCTGAAAACCCCGGCGCAAAAAGCTTCCTACGGTATCGGCCTGAACATGGGCAAGAGCCTGGCTCAGGAAGGCATGGATGATCTGGACTCCAAAGCGGTAGCCCAGGGCATCGAAGATGCCGTCGGCAAGAAAGAACAGAAGCTGAAAGATGAAGAGCTGGTCGAAGCTTTCGCCGCGCTGCAAAAGCGTGCCGAAGAGCGTATGGCCAAGATGAGCGAAGAGTCGGCATCCGCCGGCAAGAAATTCCTCGAAGAAAACGGCAAGAAGGCTGGTGTGACTACTACCGCTTCCGGCCTGCAATACGAAGTGGTCAAGAAAGCCGACGGCGCACAGCCTAAGCCTACCGACGTAGTGACCGTTCACTACACTGGCAAGCTGACCAATGGCACCGTCTTCGACAGCTCCGTCGAGCGCGGCAGCCCGATCGATCTGCCGGTGAGCGGCGTGATTCCGGGTTGGGTTGAAGGTCTGCAACTGATGCACGTTGGTGAGAAGTACAAACTGTACATCCCTAGCGATCTGGCTTACGGTGCGCAATCGCCAAGCCCGGCAATCCCGGCCAACTCGGTTCTGGTCTTCGACCTGGAACTGCTGGCTATCAAGGATCCAGCCAAAGAAGACGCCGCTGCCAAGTAATCGGTAACGGCTTCGACAACAACGCCTCGCTTATGCGGGGCGTTGTTGCATCTGGACCTTGAGAAGGGTAAACAAAGCGAACCGACGCCGGTCAGAGGAGTCATAGGCTTTGAGGCTGCCCGCGCTAGACGCCCTGAGCCGCCAAGTCAATGAAATATTGGGGTTTTTTATGTGAGTAAAAAACGCCCGATCTGAGCGCAGCCCTTATAAAACGGGGCTCTCAGCGCGCAAATGCAGCTCTGTTCACAAGGTTATCCACAATTTGTGTGGATAACATTTCAACGGGAGGAATAGATGAAAGCTCCGTGGAATTTCGCTCGATTCCTGCCTTTGGCTGGCCGCCTGCTGGCTCGCGGCCGTCTGCCCACCTTGCTGTTCGCGGTGGCCAGCAAAGGCGCGGCGCAAGGCAATCGGCTCGGCAAGCTCAAGGATGACCTGCGTTTGCTTCAGGCTTTGTGTCTGGCCTACTGGCGCGGAGAGTACCGGGCGATCAGTGGCAAGGCCCTGGTTTCAGTGGTCGCGGGCCTGATGTACTTTCTCAGCCCGGTGGACGCGATTCCGGATTTCATCCCGGTATTCGGCATGCTCGATGACATCGCCGTCCTCGCCTGGCTGATGAAAGTCCTCGATGATGAACTCGGTGCCTTCCGGCTCTGGCGCAACCGCCAGAATCCGGAAAAACTGGCAGTCGCGGAACGCTTGCCCGATACCCCCGAACAACTTCAGCTCCAGGGTCCGAAAAAGCCCTGATTCATTCGGCTCGCAGACAGATAGATACCCCTCGCGACCTTGGCCGCTGTTAGGATTACACTTCTAGGGAAAAGTGCCGACTCGCTAAGTGTTGTTGTCCTACGGGGTAGTCATGGATATTCAGATAATTGCACGCGATGGCGAACCCGAATACGCGGTTCTGCCTTGGGCTCAGTATCAGGCTCTACTAAAAGCAGCAGGTATCAAAGAAGCACCGTCGCAGCAGGCTCCAGAGCCGCTCGCGGCAACGCCGGACCCGATTCTTCCAGGTCTGGATCAACTACGCAGTTTGCGCGAAGGGAAGGGCATCGCCATCGAGGCGTTGGCCCGCACGGTAGGCATTAGCCCGTCATATCTGGCCATGATCGAAAGTGGTGAGCGTCTGCCTGACGCCGCGATTCGTCGTAGCCTCGCTTGGGAGCTGACGGTGCCAGGGTGGAGGGATGAATCGTGAGCGTACGCATCAGTCGTCAACATTGGGACGGATTACTCGGGGAACTGGACCAGGCGCGCCGACAGCGTCATCTGCTGACCTACCGGGCCTTGCTTGAACGGCTGCAATTGCCGACACCGGCGATGCAAACCCTGACTGCCGCGCTTGAGCACCTGGCCGCGCTGGATGCCAAGGCCGAACAGCCGTTGCGCAGCTCGCTGGTGATCAGCCAAGGCGCGAGTCGTTTGCCGCGCACCGGTTTTTTTGAATGTGTCGAACGTCTGGGGCGGTTTTCCGGGCCGTCCGATGGCGTTGCCGCAGCGTCCTGGCATGCATCGGAAGTGGTCAGGGTTTTCGAATATGAATACCCGGAATCAGCGGAGGCCTGAGTGTTTCTACGACTCAAGGCGCGGACCAGCTATTGGCTGGCTCGCAGGCTGTTTCACTGGTCATGGTTTGTGCGCCAGCCTCGCGGGTGGCGCTGGCTTGAAGGTCAGTTTGCACGCATGGCCAACCTCGGCGATGTCGGCGCGCAAAGCTTCTATGGCCACATTCTGACCTTTCGCGGTGTGGGGCTGGGAGCGCGTGAAGAAGGCGTGCGCCTGTTGCGGTTGGCGGCTCTGGCGGGTGATGGCAAAGCGGCCTATCAGGTTGGTGTGATCAGCCTGGCTGGTACCGCGAGCAAAGCGCCAGACCCTGCCGAAGCCGCGCGCTGGTGGGGAATGGCCGCCAAGGCCGGGCACCCGTTGGCCGAGCTTAAATTGAAAGAGCTGGGTGCTGGAGATTCAACGCAGTAAATCCATTTGTGTCGTCCGATAAACGGGGCGTGAGGGAAACCTCACGCCCCGTTTGCGTTTTGTCTGTCCATTTAGCTCTTTTGCTGTTTTTGCAGACAAATCCTACAGCCATCGCTTACTCGCCTGACTTCTTTTCTGATTGATCCGCCGCACAGTTCCCGCGCCTATTTTTTGCGCGAGGGAACGCTCATGTTCGACCCGGTAACTCAGTCCGCCCAGCACCCCGACGTGCGTTGATGGAAGCCATCACTCGCATCGAGCAAGCACTCGACAGCTTCCCCGAAACCCTCAGTCTTTACCGCGAACAGCTCGAACACTGGGCCAGCCGCACGGCCGACACTGTCAGCCACGCCGCTGATCTGCCGTCGCTGGTGGGCATGGAGCGGATCATCCGCTTCGGCGATCGCACTACGGCCGTCAGCAGCAGCGACGACGCATTTTTCTCCAATATCGTCCAGTGCCCGAAGGGCGGATTGATGTTGATCGAGAGCAAGTTCGAATCGGTCTACGACATTCCGCTGGGCAACATCGTGGTCGATGTGGTGGCTGTGGATGGAGGCGAAACAACACCCATCACCCTCAATGCCGAAGGCAAGGGCGAATTCAGGGGAACAGAGGGTAAGTTCTATCGCGTGCATGTGCACGGTGAGGTCACCGCGGAACAGGTCAGGGCGTTGTTCAAGTCCTATGACTGTTTAACCGGTGAGCTGGATGACTGGTTGCGCGGCGAATGGCAAGGGTTCAAGCCGCAGTGGTCGCATTCGGTGGCGACGGCGGCGGGCAACGGCATGCTCGCCGGCAGTTGGGCGGCGATCGAGGGGGTGTGGGACAGCATCGGGATGCTGTCGGACATTCTCAAGGATCCGGGCAAGTTTGCCGAGCGGTTGGACAGTGGCGCGACTGACTTGATTGATCTGGCCGCCACGGCTCCTGAGGTCATGGAGAAGCTTCAGTTACTGGTCAGTGACGAAGCGACGCTGTGTTTGCTGTTGCGTACCGCCAGCCTGTGGCTGGAGATGCTGCCGCCGAGCCAGATCGCCGGTAAAACCGCGCAAGCGCTATCGATGATGATGGTGCAAGTGCTGATCGACGTGCTGATTGCCGTCATTCTGACTTTCGCCAGTGGTGGCGGAGGGATCGCTTATCTGACGCTACGTCTGGCAGGTCACGCGGTTCAACTGCTCTCGGCGCTGGTGCGGTTGGTGAAGGCGATGTTCGGCATCGTCAGCGGTTTCATCAAGTACGTTGATCAATACAAGACTGTTGCCGCGCGCGGGATCGCCGCGGGTATCAAAAAAGGCCGAATGCAATTGCGCTGGAATGCCAAGCGCAACACCTTGCTGAAAAAAGACGAACACCACGACGATTCGCCGGACCAGGCAAAAAACCCCAACGGCAACAGCGCCGATTGCGTGCCGCAGACCTGTACCAACGGCTGCCCGGTGTCGATGGTTACCGGCGAAGAACTACTGACCCTGAGCGATGGCATGCTCGATGGGCTGCTGCCATTCGAGTTCACAAGGCTGTATCGCACCAGTGCCGCCGAAATCGATGTCGGGCTGGGGTTTGGCTGGAGTCATTCGCTGGCGCATCGACTGGAGTTCGATGGCGACTGTGTTGTTTGGGTTGACCATGAAAACCGGCGTACGCGGTTCCCGTTGCCAAGTGTTGAGCGCCCGGCGATTCATAACAGTCTGTCGCGGGCGGCGATTTTTCTCGGGGATGAACCGGAAGAACTGATCCTCGCGCTGGCGGGGGATGCGGCACGGTTTTATCACTTTCGGGCCGGGCGTCTGACGGCGGTTAGTGATGCGTATGGCAATCGTCTGCGCATTGTTCGGGATCGGCAGGATCGGGTTCAGCGTCTGGACAATGGGGCGGGTCGGGCGCTGTTGTTGCGTTATGACCGCCAGCACTTGGTGGCCGTCGACTATCAGTCGTTTCAGCAGGATGAATGGACGACTGAGCAAACCCTCGTCAGCTACCGCTACGACGCCTATCAGCGTCTGGTCGAGGCGCGTAACGCGGTTGGCGACAGCGAGTGTTACGACTACGACGATCAGCACGTCATCCTGCAGCGGCAACTCACGGGCGGCGCGAGTTTCTTCTGGGAGTGGGAACGCGCTGGCAAAGCTGCCCGTTGCGTCAGGCACTGGGCGTCGTTCTCGCAGATGGACACGCGTTATGTCTGGCATGACGACGGCAGTGTCGTCGTGCATTACGTCGATGGCACCGAAGAAACCTACGTCCACGATGACCGCGCACGGCTGGTGCGCAAGGTTGAGGCCGACGGCGGCGAACACCTCAAAACCTACGACGGTTCGGGCCGCTTGGTCGCCGAGCAGGATCCCTTAGGCGCCGTCACCGAATACCGCTACGACGATGTCGGACGGCTGATCGCGCTGCTTCCGCCAGACGATGTGCCAACGTCCTACGAGTACCGCAACGGTTTCCTGCACAGCCGTTCCCGTGGCGACGCGGTATGGACCTACCGGCGCAATGCTCAGGGCGATGTCACTGAGGCGGTCGATCCCGATGGTCAGGTCAGCCATTACCACTACGACGCCCGCGGGCAGCTGCTGTCGATCCGTTACCCGGACACCAGTCGGCACGTGTTTGCCTGGAACACCCTTGGTCAGCTGGTTGAAGAAACCCTGCCCGATGGCGGTGTGCGGCGCTTTTCCTACGATGCACTGGGGCGCAGGACTACCACTGCTGATGAACACGGTGCCGTTACCCGCCAGCATTGGGACGCCATTGGCCGACTGATCCAGACGACTTCTCCTACGGGCGCCACCCGCGCCTACAGTTATGGCGCTTACAACCAGGTCACCGCCGAGCGCGACGAGCTCGGGCGCATCACCCGTTTCGAGTATGACGACGACCTGCACCTGGTCTCGCGCCGGATCAACCCCGACGGCACGCGCGTGCAGTACCGCTACGACCATGCGCAACTGCTGCTCACCGAAATCGAGAACGAGTCTGGCGAAAAGTATCGGCTGGACTACACGCCGACCGGACTGATCCGACAGGAAACCGGCTTCGACGGGCGGCGTACGGCCTACGCCTACGATCTTAACGGTCATCTGCTGGAAAAGACCGAGTTCGGCGATGACGGCTCGGTGTTGGTCACGGGCTACGAGCGCGATGCGGCCGGGCGCCTGCTGGTCAAGACCTTGCCTGACGGGGTCAAGGTTATCTACCAGTACGACCGCCTCGGTCGGCTGACTGGTGTCGACGACGGCCAGAAACATCCGTTGGCCTTCGAATACGACCTGCAGGATCGGTTGATCACCGAGCATCAGGGCTGGGGCACGCTGCGTTATGCCTATGACGCCTGCGGCCAGCTCAAACGCATGCGCCTGCCGGACAACAGCAAGCTCGACTATCAGTACGCGAAGGGCGGCGCACTGACCGCCATCCACCTCAACGGCGCGCCGCTGACGCAACACGTTTACCAGTCGGGCCGCGAACAACAACGTCAGCAAGGTTTGCTGCTCAGCGAATATGCCTACGACGATCAGGGCCGACTACTCGCCCACTCCGTAGGCCATCAGCACGATTCGCTGTACCGCCGCGATTATGCCTACAGCTCCAACGGCAATCTGGAGCACATCGCCGACACCCGTCACGGCCAACGCACCTATGGCTACGACGCCCTCGACCGTCTGATCCGGGTGCGCCACTCACGCGACGAACTGCCGGAATCCTTCGCCCACGACCCGGCCGGCAACCTGCTCATGCAGGAGCGCCCCGGCCCGACACACATCAAGGGCAACCGCCTGCTGATGCAGGGCGATCGCCACTACGACTACGACGCCTTCGGCAACCTGATCCGCGAACGCCGCGGCACTGCACAGAAACTGGTCACCGAATACCGCTACGACTGCCAGCATCGGCTCATCGGCCTGACCCGTCCCGACGGCAAAACCGCGACCTACCAGTACGACGCCTTCGGCCGGCGGATCAGCAAAACCGTCGACGGCGAAAAAACCGAGTTCTTCTGGCAAGGCGACCAGCTCGTCGCCGAAAGCAGCAAAACCCAGCACCGCAGCTACGTCTACGAACCCGGCACCTTCCGCCCGCTGGCACTGCTCGACGGCAAAGGCCCAAAAAAGGCCTGCCCGTTCTACTACCAACTCGACCACCTCGGCACCCCCCAAGAACTCACCGACTACAGCGGTGAAATCGTCTGGTCGGCGCAATACGACGCCTACGGCAAAGTCGCCGCGATCACCCTGGCCGGCAAGGAATACCTGGATCAACCGCTGCGCTTTCAGGGGCAGTACTTCGACGCGGAAAGCGGGCTGCATTACAACCGGCATCGGTACTACGACCCAAGGCTTGGACGGTATCTGACGCCGGACCCGATCAAGTTGGCGGGTGGGTTGAATCAGTACCAGTACGTGCCGAATCCGACGGGGTGGGTGGATCCGTTGGGGTTGAGTTCCAATTGTCCGCCGCCGGGTAAGCCTGGGTGTGAGGTGCCTGGTGGGATTGGTGGGGCTAAGGTTGATGAGGGTGAACCAGCGCTGCCGAAGATGTCGGCGCAGGAGCGGAGGGCGAGGATTGATGAGTTGGCAGAGGCGAATGCTTATCGGCGTTTGGATGAAATGGAGAAAGCTACGCAAGGCGCACACTTCATGGAGAAACATGGCAAGCAGACCACGCTGGCTTCTCAGCGGGAGCGTTCAATCACAGGAAGAAACCCAACAACTGGAGATATTGAGGTTTACACCAACGGGAGACGAGCGGGGCAGCCAAAAATACCCAGTGCGGCCACTCATTTTTTTAGCAATCGAGACCAATTGAACGCCATACATCGGGCTCAGCTTATTTTCAGGCGAAATGGGCAACTGGCGTCGAAGGAACCGATGAATATGGGCAAGATTGTTGGTGAAGGTTACAAAAGGGGCGGATTGGTTTACGGGCGGCAAACACACGCGGTAGTGATCCTTGATAGAGCAGGTATGCCGATAACCTCTTATACGGAGTTTCTGGAATGAAACGTAAGCCTGAATATTTTGTTTTGCGCGGTCTGCTTTTTCTATTTGATATAGAGAATACTCACGACGATGCTCGGGAAAAGATCATTGTTTCGAAGAATGTTAATGATGAAGATGAGCTCACTGAGCTATTTGATATTCTCATGAGGCCTGAGTTTCTCTCTTATACAGTTGGAGAGCGCAAGTGGTGTGTCGACACGTTAAAGCACTATATGGAAATCGGTGATAGTTTCGATGCGGTATTTACGAAAATTACAACCTACTTCGATGATGATGTAGAGGATCAGCGCAAATTTATGACAGTTTTGCTTGAATGCTTAGAGAAATATCAGCTGGAAAGCTTAAAGGATGGTAGTGCCAATGATTGAGGTCATTCAAGGTAGATGGTCATTCGACGACTTTAAGCGGTGGACTCGCGGAGAATCAAATGCTGAGCTGTTTGGTGATCTGTATAGTGAAGATCCCGATGCAGTGGATCTAAATATTTTGGGCGAGTGCGGAGATGCAGGCTTGCTTGAATTGATCTCAAATCCAAATTGCAGAGAGCGGCTATATTTTGCAAGCCTGTTGGTTCTTAGTCTTTGTAATATTTTTAGGTCGGGTGGAGGTTTGCCGTTTCAATTTTCAAGATTTCTCGGTATTGAAAGTCGTGAGGCGTATTTTGATGGTGTGATGGAACAAGCAGGGCGAGTGCACGAAAAGTGTAGGGTGATTAATTCTATGAGTAGTTCTGGCGATCCTGCCATAAAGTCATTTTACAAGCAGATAATGGATTTTCGACATGACAAGGTGAGTCTTGTGAATGGCTTTTATCTTGATTGTACAGCGCGATTTGATTTGAGACTGTTTCATGATCCTCGAGGAAGTTTTGAAAAAGTGCGTCAGTAGCGATATTGAGGCTATATGCACAAACTTTTCGCGAGCAAGCTCGCTCCCACAGTGATTCGAGTTGGTGGAGAAATCAGCGTTGGCCGATTAGTTGCGGTGCGTGGAGGCCGACGGCGGTGATAGTGTCGAGCAAATGCACGCTATACCCCGGAATATTCTTCGCATGGTGCTTCGCCTGCGAAGCCATCTCCGCAAGCTGACTAGCGTCGAGTTGTGCGCAAGCTTCGGGATGCAGGTGCACCACGCCAATGGACAGTGACAGCAACGGAAACTCTTGACGAATGCCTTGGCGATTCGGGGCAATGAAGCAGCCAGCCTCAAGATGCTCAGGCCGATAGAAACGTCGGCATTGGCTCTGGAAATCATCAAGCAATTGATTGAGCCGTTTGCGCCAGTCTTCGGGGCCGAGGACGAGGAGGAAGTCGTCGCCGCCGATGTGGCCGACGAAGTCGCGGGAGGGGTCGACGCGTTCGTTGAGGCATTGCGCCAGGCACAGCAAGACTTCGTCGCCGCGGCCGTAGCCGTAGATGTCGTTGAAGGGTTTGAAGCTGTCGATGTCGACGTAGCAGATGACCGACTCGCGGCCTTGCTGCAGAAGGCGGGTCAGGCATTGCTGAATCGGCACGTTGCCGGGCAGCAGGGTCAGCGGGTTGGCGTAGCGGGCCTGCTGGATTTTCAGTTCGGTGATCAGTTTGAGCACGTCGATCACCCGGCCGAGGCCGAGGTAGCCGCCGTTGAGGGTGATGATGAAATCTTCTTCGATGCGTTGGCGGGCGCGGCTGGTGATCAGGCGGCTGACCTGTTGCAGCGACTGGCTCATTTCCACGGCGAGGAAGTCGTCGTTCATCAGGCGGCTGATGGGTTTGCGGGCGAACAGGTCGGTGGCGAACGGTTTGAGCAAGGCATCCGACAGGGAGTGGCGGTGGACGATGCCGCACGGCTGGCCTTGTTCGTCCAGCACTGCCAGCGAGTTGAGATTGGCCTGGCGGCGGAAGGCTTCCAGCACGGTGGCGGTCGGCGTATCGCGCCCCACGGCCGGTTGCTCGTTGAGCAAGGCGCTGAGATCGCTGCCTTCGTCGTTCAGCGCCACGGCGCTGCTGTCGTGTTTGGGCATCAAAGCGCGGGCATCGTGGGGTGGATGCTCTTGCGGGCGGCCGAGCAGATAACCCTGCACCAGATCGACACCCATTTCCGTCAGCACCGCCAGTTCTTCCGGCAATTCGATACCTTCAGCAATCACTTGAGCCCGTGACGCCTTGGCGATTTGCAGGATCGACCCGACGAACTCGCGCTTCAAGGCGTCCTGATGGATACCGTCGATAAAGTGCCGGTCGATTTTCACGTAATCCGGGCGCAGTTCCGACCACAGGCGCAGGCTCGAATACCCGGCGCCGAGATCATCCAGCGCAATGGAAAAACCCATGGCCCGATAGTGATGCAACGCGGTCTGCAACAACTGGAAGTCGTCGATCGGCGTCTGTTCGGTGAGTTCGATGACCACCTGGCTAGGTGGAATGCCGAAGTCCTGCAGCAGTTGCAACGTGCGCCCCGGCTGGTGCGCGGCTTCGAGCAAGGATTCCGGCGAGACGTTAAGAAACAGCTTGCCCGGCAGTTGCTGCTCGTTGAAACGGCGGCAAGCACTTTGTCGGCAGGCGATCTCCAGTTCGCTCAGGCGCCCGGCCTGACGCGCCACGGCGAACAGCGCGATCGGTGAGTGCAGAGGACTGTTGGACGGGCCACGGGTGAGGGCTTCGTAGCCGAGAATGCGGCGCTCTGAGAGACAGATGATCGGCTGAAACAGGCTGTGTAATCCGCTTTGAGTCAGGATCGAACTCAAGGCACTCAGCTGTTCGGTCGTGGTCATGGCAATCTCTGGCGATAAAAAAAGGACTGGGAGCGCTCTCTATGAAGAGAGTGGCTCCCAGTCCTTTATTGCACGACAGAATGATGACTGTTTGATGACGATCCGGGGATCGTCAGCATTAAATCGCCATCACCTTACTTCTTGGCGACCTGGTTGCTCAGCTTCAAGTAATCCAGCAGAACGCGCCCGGTTTCGCTCAGATAAGCATCGTCTTCTGGTTTGAGCTTGTCCGGCTCGGCTGCTGCGAGGGCGTCCTCGTCTTCCTTCTTCAGCTCTTTGAGCGGCTCTTCGCCCTTGGCCTTGCGACGGATGTTCTCCATCACCAGTTGCTTGGCGTCGATGTCTGCATGCTGGGCACGGCGGTCGGCTTCGTTGAGGCTGACGGTTTTTTCCAGCATCAGTTTCTGCGCCAGGGCCAGCTTGTCACGGATGAACACGAACTCGGCATCCTTGGCGGTGCGCGTGTCATGTTCGGACTTGAGCTGTGCCAGGAACGGCTTGAACGGATCGGCCGCCGGTTTGATCGCCGCGCGGATGGTGTCCCACGGCATGGCTTCCGGCAGGGCGCTCTCGCCGATTTCCTTGGTGTCGATCAGCGACGGGTAGTCGATGTCCGGCAGGACGCCCTGGTGCTGGGTGCTCTGACCGGAAACCCGGTAGAACTTGGCCAGGGTCAGTTTCAGTTCGCCATGGTTCAGCGGCTGAATGGTCTGCACGGTGCCTTTACCGAAGGTCTGGCCGCCGATGATCAGTGCGCGGTGGTAGTCCTGCATGGCGCCGGCGAAGATCTCCGAAGCCGAGGCGGACAGGCGGTTGACCAGCAGTGCCATCGGACCTTTGTAGAACGCGCCCGGGTTTTCATCTTCCAGCACGTCGACGCGGCCATCAGCATTACGCACCAGGACGGTCGGGCCCTTGTCGATGAACAGGCTGGTCAGCTCGGTAGCTTCCTGCAGGGAACCGCCGCCGTTGTTGCGGAGGTCGATAACCACGCCGTCGACTTTTTCTTTCTGCAGTTCGGTCAGCAGTTTCTTGACGTCACGGGTGGTGCTCTTGTAATCCGGATCACCGGCACGGAACGCCTTGAAGTCGAGGTAGAAGGCTGGAATCTCGATCACGCCGAGTTTGTAATCCTTGCCGTCCTGTTTCAGGTTCAGCACGGATTTTTTCACGGCCTGGTCTTCGAGCTTCACCGCTTCACGGGTGATCGGCACGATCTTGGTGGTCTGGTCGTTCGGTGCATTGCTGGCCGGAATCACTTCCAGGCGCACCACGGTGCCTTTCGGGCCGCGGATCAGCTTGACCACTTCGTCCAGACGCCAGCCAACCACGTCGACCATCTCTTTGTTGCCTTGGGCAACGCCGATGATTTTGTCGGCCGGGGCTACCATTTTGGTCTTGTCGGCCGGGCCTGCTGGCACCAGACGCACGACTTTCACCTGATCGTTGTCGCTCTGCAACACGGCGCCGATGCCTTCGAGGGACAGGCTCATGTTGATGTCGAAGTTTTCCGCGTTATCCGGCGACAGATAGTTGGTGTGCGGATCGTAGGACATGGCGAAGGTGTTGATGTACGCCTGGAAGATGTCTTCCGGACGGGTCTGATCCAGACGCGACAATTGATTCTTGTAGCGCTTGGTCAGGGTTTCCTGGATCTGCTTGAGCTCTTTGCCGGCGATCTTCATCCGCAGGACTTCGTCCTTGACGCGTTTGCGCCACAGGTCGTCGAGTTCGGCGGTGGATTTGAGCCAAGGTGCGTCCTTGCGATCAATCAGCAAGGTCTCCTTGGTGTTGAAGTCCATCTTGTCTACGCCTTTGTTCAGCTCGGCAAGGGCGAAGTCCAGACGCGATTTGACGCGATCCAGATAGCGCTTGTAGATGGTGAACCCGGCGTTGAGGTCGCCGCTTTTGAGGAAGTCGTCGAACTGGGTCTTCCACTTGTCGAATTCGGCGATGTCGCTGGCCATGAAGTAGCTGCGCGACGGATCCAGCAGCTTGAGGTAGCTGTCATAGATGATCACCGAGCGCGCATCGTCGAGCGGCGGCTTGCTGTAGTGGTGACGCTTGAGCAACTCGACGACGTTCAGGCTGGCGATCACTTCGTCGCGATCAGGCTGTAACTTGTCCCAGCTGTTGGCTGCGAATGTATTGCCCGACACCGGCAACAGGCCGATACCGATGAAAAGTGCTAGGGCGGTGCTGGGGAGCAAATGCTTCATGCTGATTCGACGCGGGGACAATTGATAACGCATATTAGGCCGTCTTTGAAGTCGCCGGTTCTACAAGAGCCGGTCGCATAATGCAAAAAGCCCGGCGCTACAGCTTCGGGCTCAGTCCAGACTCACTATGGAGGCACTGTGAAGGCATTGCAAGGCGTGGAAGGTCAAGTGGCATGGGTTGAAGAGCCGAGTCCTACATGTGATGTAGGACAAGTTCGCATTCGCGTGGCGGCAGCGGGCCTCAATCGAGCCGATTTATTACAAAAGGCAGGGCTTTATCCACCTCCGCCGGGTGCCAGCCAGGTACTCGGTCTTGAGTGCTCGGGGGTGATCAGCGAGGTCGGCGCAGGTTCGTCCTGGCAGGTAGGCGACAGGGTTTGCGCCTTGCTGGCCGGGGGCGGGATGGCCGAAGAGGTGGTGGTCGACGGACGGCATGTGCTGCCGGTTCCGGAAGGTGTTTCGCTGATCGAAGCGGCGGCATTGCCTGAGGTTTACGCAACAGTCTGGCTGAATGTGTTTCAACTTGCGGCGCTCAAACCGGGTGAGAAAGTTCTCTTGCACGCCGGAGCTAGTGGGATCGGTTCAGCCGCCATTCAGCTGTGCAAGGCGTTCGGCAATCCGTGCTGGGTCAGCGTCGGTTCAGCCGAACGTTTGGCCTACTGTGAAAGTCTGGGCGCGCAGGGCGGGGTGGTGCGCACGGATGATCTGGAAAGCCTGCGCGACCTCGGCCCGTTCGATGTCATCCTCGATCCGGTCGGTGGGAATTATTCGGCGCTGAATCTCAAGCTGATAGCGCTGGATGGACGCTGGGTGTTGATCGGTCTGATGGGTGGCCGCGAGGCTAAACTGGATCTGGCACAGGTATTGGCCAAGCGTGTGCAATTGCTGGGTTCGACCTTGCGCAGCCGTGACGATCAGTTCAAGGCAGACCTGTTCAGTGACCTGAGCCAGCACGTGTGGCCGTTGTTTGCCGAAGGGCGGTTGAAACCGCAATTGGCAAAGGCTTTCCCGGTGAAAGATGCCGAGGCGGCTTTTGCGGAGCTGGCGAGCAATACGGTGGCGGGGAAACTGGTCTTGGTGATTGACGACAGCCTTAGCTGAAAAACGGCAAGATCAAAAGATCGCAGCTTTCGGCAGCTCCTGCATTGGCAAAGTGAACGCCCTGTAGGAGCTGCCGAAGGCTGCGATCTTTTGTTTTTACTTCCAGATGTGGATCGGCCAGCCGGACTTTTCGGCGTGCTCAAGCAACACCGGATCCGGGTTGACCACGTGCGGGAAATCCACCTTCAGCAACAACGGAAGGTCATTGCGTGAGTCGGAATAGAAACTCGCGCCCTCCAGATTTTCTTCTTCAGCATCCAGCCATTCCAGCAAGCGGGTGATCTTGCCTTCGCGGTAGGTCAGGGTTCCGACGGTGTGGCCGCTGTATACGCCGTGCGCGACTTCCAGTTCGATGCCGAGAATTTCGTCGATGCCCAATCGATCGGCAATCGGTTTGACCAGGTGCGTGCCCGAGGCCGAGATCACCAGAATCCGGTCGCCGGCCTTGCGGTGGGCGGCGATGGTTTTGGTCGCGTCGCTGAAGATGATCGGCTCGATGAAGTCTTCCACCCACGGGCCGACCAGGTGCTCGACCTCTTCCGGCGTGCGGCCGATCAACGGCTCGAGGCTGAACTCCATGTAGTCTTCCATGCGCAATTTGCCATGGCTGTAGGCATCCATCAGTTCGTTGTTCTTGCGCATGAACGACTCGGGGTCGACCCACCCCAAGCGTCCCATCTGCTCGCTCCAGAGGGTGGCGCAGTCACCGTGAATCAGGGTTTCGTCCAGATCAAAAATTGCCAAAGCCATCGGTTCTCTCCGAGAACAGCTGCGAGCTACAAGCTTCGAGCTGCAAGAGTGGAAATGAGGTGCGTCGCAGTCTACAGCTTGAAGCTTGTATCTCGAAGCTTGCAGCTGCTTTTAAGCGACCTCACACAGGGCCGTCGGATCGATGGAAAGCGCCAGACGCCGACCGTCGGGATGCAGGTCGGCGGCCGAGCGATTGAGCACGTCCACTACCAGTTCCACGCCGCGTGCTTCAACGCGATAACGGATGACGTTGCCAAGCAGGCTGTGGCTGCGGATCTGCGCGTCGAGCTCGCCGTTGAGGCTCAATTCGATGGCCTCCGGGCGAATGGCGATGCGGTGATTGATCGGGCGCTGCAACAGCTTCGATGCTTGCTCTGCGTCGAGCAGGTTGTAGTTACCGATGAAGCCCGCAGCGAACACATCGACCGGTGCCGTATACAGGGTTTCAGCATCGCCACTTTGTACGATTTTTCCCTGATTCATGAGGAAAATCCGGTCAGACATGGTCAGCGCTTCTTCCTGATCGTGTGTGACGAAAATCGTGGTCAGGCCAAGTTCGCGCTGGATCTGGCGAATCTGCTCGCGCAGGTGTTTGCGAATTCGCGCATCAAGTGCCGATAGTGGTTCATCCAGCAACAACAATCGCGGGCGAGTCACCAGCGAGCGGGCCAAGGCAACGCGCTGACATTGGCCGCCGGACAGTTGATGCGGATAACGGCTGGCGAAGTCGTTCAGTTCAACGAGTTTCAACACCTCGGTAACCCGTTTGTGGCTGTCGTCGGCATTGACCTTTTGCATGCGCAGGCCGAACGCGACGTTCTGTTCCACGGTCATGTTGGGGAACAGCGCGTAGCTCTGGAACACCATGCCGATGCCGCGCTTCTGCGGACTGAGTGGCACGATATCGACGCCATCGAGCAGTATCTTGCCGCCATCGACCGATGTCAGGCCGGCGATGCAACGCAGCAGGGTGGATTTACCGCAACCGGAGGGGCCGAGCAGGGTGACGAATTCGCCCTTGTTGATTTCGCAGTCGATATCGCTGAATACGGTAGTGCCCGCATAACTTTTCTGAAGATGTTGGACGCTGACATAGCTCATTCGCTTTTGTCCTTGTTCAAGATGTTGGCGATCCAGGTCAGGACCAGCACGAATAAGAAGTAGGAGATAACCAGCGCACTGGTGAAGTGCCCGCTGCTGTTGCGCATGTTGTTCAGATAGACCTGCAGGGTTTCGTAGCGGGTGCCGACGAGGATGTTGGCAAACACGAACTCACCGAACAGGAACGAGAACGACAGCAGCAACGCCACCATCAGGCCTTTGCGCAGGTTCGGCAGTACCACCAGAATCGCCGCCTGAAAGGTGCTGGCACCGAGCAGTTGTGCAGCGTCCATCAGGTCGCGCAGGTTGATCGCTTGCAGGTTGTTGGTAATCGCCCGGTACATGAACGGCAGCGCCACGGTGAAGTAGCAACCGATCAGAATCCACGGCGTGCCAACCATTGCCATCGGCCCGGAACCGTACAGTTGCAACAGGCCCACGGACGACACCACTGGCGGCACCGCGAAGGGCAGCAGGATGAGGATATTCATCAGCGCATCGAGTTTCGGGAAGTGGTAATGCACCACGAACAACAGCGGCAGGATCAACACCACCGACAGCACCAGCGCGCCGACACACACCAGCAGTGACTGGCCGAAAGCGTGGAGGAAACGCGGGTCGCTCCACAACTGGATGTACCACTTGAAGGTAAAGCCGCTGGGCAGAATGGTCGCCGACCAACTGCTGGCAATCGAGTAGATCAGCGTGCCCACCAGCGGCAGCAAGAGGATGGCGAACAGCAGGTAGACCACGACGCGGTGGTAGATGCCGACCGGGCCGGATTCAACGCGAGACATGGTAGCTCCTCTTCAACAGCAGTTGATGCACGACGGTGACGATGGTCATCAGCGCGACCAGCACCACGGCCAGCGCACTGGCCAGATTCGGATCGAGCGAAATATCGCCGGAAACCATCGCGGCAATGCGGATCGGCAGCACGTTGAAGTTGCCCGTCGTCAGCGCATACACCGTGGCATAAGCGCCGAGCGCGTTGGCCAGCAGGATCACGAAAGTACCGAGCAGTGCCGGGGTCAGTACCGGCAAGCCAATGTGGCGCCAGAACTGCCAGCCGTTGGCGCCGAGCAGCGCGGCGGACTCGCGCCAGTCTTCACGCAAGGCGTCGAAAGCCGGGTAGAGCAGCAGCACGCCGAGGGGAATCTGGAAATAGGTGTAGAGGATGATCAGCCCGGTTTTCGAGTACAGGTTGAAGTCTTCAATGATCCCGGCCTGCTTGAGCATGATCGTGATGCTGCCGTTGAAACCGAGCAGGATGATGAACGCGAAAGCCAGGGGCACACCCGCAAAGTTGCTGGTCATGTTGGCGAAGGCATTCACAAAATTGCGTAGTTTCGAATCCACCCGGCGCAGGGAATACGCACCCAGTACGGCGATGATGATGCCGAATACGCTCGACCAGAAACTGATCTCGAGGCTGTACTGGATCGCCTGCAAATAGAATTTTGAACTGAAGATTTTCGTGAAGTTTTCAACGCCCCAACCAAATTCTTCCGATTGCAGGCTGTTGATCATCACCCAGATCAGCGGGGCGATTTCGAATACGATAAAGAATAAAGCGAAGGGCACCAGGCACAGGGCTGCCAGCCATTTGCCGCGAGTCATAGCGTTCACTTGAGCAGCTCCCGGCACACAGGTTTGTCGTGGGGCACGCCGAGCAGTTCGCAGACCGTGCCGCAGATTTCGGTCTGCTTGGGGACGGCGTCTGCGTTGAGGCTGAAGGCGTCACCGAGGACGAACAGCGGCACCTGGCGTTCTTCCGGCAGCAGGCCGTTGTGCGAGCGGTCGTTGTTCATGCCATGGTCGGCGGTCACCAGCACCTGATAACCCGCGTCGAGCCAGCCCTGCAAATAGTCGGCGAGGATGATGTCGGCCGAGCGTGCGCTGTTGCGGTACTGCGAGCTGTCGAGGCCGTGCTTGTGCCCGGCGTCGTCGATGTTCATCGGATGGATCAGCAGGAAGTTCGGCGCGTGGCGCAGGCGCAGGTTTTCCGCATCGGCGAACAGGTGCGAATCAGGGTAGTGATCGTTCCAGTAGAAATGACCGTGCTGGATCGGCAGCGATGGATCGTCAGTGTGACGGTCGCGTGCGGCCACAAATGGCGAGCGGTTGTACAGCTCGCTGACCCAGTGATAAGCCGCCGCTGCAGTTTTCAGGCCGGCGTCGCGGGCGTAGTGATAAATGCTGCGCTGACTGGACAGGCGCGAGACGTTGTTGTGGACGATGCCGCTGTCGATGGGCGGCACGCCGGTAAGAATGCATTCATAAAGCGGTCGGGACAGGGCCGGCAACTCGCACTCCAACTGATAGAGCGCGGCGCGTCCTGCGCCAACGTAAGCCTGCAGATGCCCCATGGCGTGGCGCGCGACTTCATGGCTGAGGCCGTCGAGCACGACAAGGATGACGTTGTGCTTCATAGGGGCAAAAACTCCGCGAAACAGGAAACTTCAAATTCAACCCGGATCCCCTGTGGGAGCGAGCTTGCTCGCGAATGCGCCAGATCATTCAACATTGATGTCGACTGACACAACGCCTTCGCGAGCAGGCTCGCTCCCACATTTGGATCTCAACAGATTACGCAGTAGGGATCAGCCGCCTTATTTCATCTCTACGATGACTTCTTCGTTCCACTTCTGCGGCAGAGCTTTCGAGGTCTTTTCCCAGGCATCGGCGTCCTTGATCGGGGTGACCTTTTTGTACTGCTCGTTCGGCAGCAGTTTGGCCTTCACGTCTTCCGGCAATTGCAGGTGTTCGGCACGGATCGGACGCGCATTACCGCGAGCGAGGTTGGTCTGGCCGGCGTCGCTGAAGATGTATTCGCGGGTCAGCTTGGCGGCGTTGGGGTTTTTCGCATACTTGTTGATGATGGTGGTGTAGCCGGAAATCACCGAACCGTCGGACGGGATCAGCACCACGTAGTCATCCGGGTTGGCCATCTTGGCTTTGTAGCTCAGGCCGTTGAAGTCCCAGACCACGCCAACTTCGATCTCGCCTTTTTCCATGGTGGCGATGGTCGGGTTGGCCATCGACAGACGACCTTGCTTGGCGATGTCTGCGAAGAGCAACAGGGCAGGCTGAATGTTTTTCTCGTCGCCACCGTTGGCCAGTGCTGCGGCGAGAACGCCGTTGGCAGCTTGTGCGGCGGTGCTCACGTCACCGATGGATACCTTGTATTTGCCGCCCTTGAGGTCAGCCCATTTGGTTGGCACTTCGGAACCGTGCAGCAGCTTCTTGTTGACGATGAAGGCGATGGTGCCGGTGTAGGCCAGTGCCCAGTTGCCGTCCTTGTCCTTGGCCCAGTCCGGGACTTGATCCCAGGTGCTTGGCTTGTAGGGTTGCACCACGCCTTGCTTGACTGCGATCGGGCCGAAGGCAGCACCGACGTCGCCGATGTCAGCGCTGGCGTTGTCTTTTTCTGCGGCGAATTTGGCGATTTCCTGAGCCGAACTCATGTCGGTGTCGATGTGTTTCAGGCCGTATTTTTTGGCCAGGTCTTCCCAGGTGCCTTTCCAGTTGGCCCAGTCATCGGGCATGCCGACGCTGTTGACGGCGCCTTCCGCTTTCGCAGCGGCTTCGAGGGTTTTCAGATCGGTGTCGGCCGCCATGGCGGCGGTGCACATGGCAATGGTCGAGCCTAACAGTGTTGCCAGGAAAAGCTGTTTCATTCCGAAGCTCCTTGGTCGTGTTCAACGCTGCGATTGCGGTTTGTGTTGGTCTAGGTCAGCAATACCTGAGCCAATTTAAGGGGGCTGGATGACACTTTGATGTCGGTGACCTAGCGTCAGGCCTTTTTTTTGCCCGGTTTTTGCGGCTGCTCGATAAGCGTAGACCATGCCCAAAGCCCCGGAGGACAGGGATTTGGCCGATGTATTGCAAGTCGTGAGTGCGACCGTTGAGCCGTTTTGTCATCTCTCGGTCATCTGCACTGCCTAGGCTTGCAGCACATGGAAACGGCGTGATCGTCGTGCAGTCTTGCCCCGAAACAGTGCTGGTCTAGTCCAGATAGGTAACGTTGATGCGCGATGAGGCAACAAAAGCGGTGACAGCGATCGGCCAGGTGTTGCAGGAGCAACTCGACCACGGACTTTTGGCGCCCGGCAGCAAATTGCCGGCCGAGCGCAAGCTCAGTGAGTTGTTTGGCACGACGCGGATAACTGTGCGTGAGGCGTTGTTGCAGTTGGAGGCGCAGGGCCAGATTTATCGTGAGGAGCGGCGGGGCTGGTTCGTTTCGCCGCCGCGTCTGGCGTACAACCTGATACAGCGCAGTCACTTTCACGCGATGGTCAGTGCGCAGGGACGGGTACCTTCGACCGAGGTTATTTCGGCCCGACTACAACCGGCTTCGGCGGCGGTGTGTGCGTGGTTGCAACTGCCGGCGTTGTCGAGTGTGATTCAGATTTGTCGGTCGCGGCGGATTGATGGGCGGCTGGTGCTTTATGTTGAGCATTATCTGAATCCGCAGTTTTTTCCGGGGATTCTGGAGTTTGATCTGAATCAGTCGATTACCGAGTTGTATGCGCGGCATTACGATTTGCACTATGGGCGAGTGCGGTTCGAGATTGTGCCGACGTCTTTGTCGGTGGATGCGGCGGCGGCTTTACGGGTGTCGGTGGGGAGCCCGGGGTTGCGGATTGCCCGGGTTAATTATGATCAGCATGAGCGGTTGATTGATTGTGATCTGGAGTTTTGGCGACATGATGCGATTCACGTAGGGGTTGATGTTGTTTGATGTTGTTTGACTGTTTTGGGTGAATATTCGTTGCTGCGGTAACGGCCTCTTATGGTTTCGCCCTGACGGTCGACTCCCTTTGGCAAACGCCCCAAAGGAAGCAAAGGGCTTTACCCTGACGTTCGGCCCTCGCTGTGGCTCGGGTTCCTTCGCTCCGGGATTGATCCGGGCGCATCGTCTCCGGTTTGCTTCGCTGCACCTCCTCTCGATGTGTTCGACTTCGTCGAACGGTCGCTTCGCTCCCACCCCCGGATCAATCCCTCCACTCAGCCTGCCGACGGGCCTTTGAGATCAAGAGCTGCAGCCGAGCTAACGCTCATCCTGTTGAGTGGTGAAAAGCGAAGGGCGGGGTTTGCTTTTGTGTGGGAGCTGGTTTGCCAGCGCTGGCGGCGTGACAGCCGACCAGTCTCTGGCAAGCTGCACACGGTCCAAATGTGGGAGCGAGCCTGCTCGCGAAAGCGCCCCCACATTCACCTCAAGCTTATTTGCCCGCCCCCGCATTGGCATACAAATAATCCGTCGCCAGCGAGGCCAGTGTCCTCACCCCCACCACCAACGCCGACTCATCCACAAAGAACCCCGGATTGTGGTTCGGTGCAGCCTTGCTCATGTCCTGATCTTTTGGCGTCACGCCCAGAAACACAAACAATCCCGGCACTTCTTTGGCGAAGAACGAGAAGTCTTCCGCGCCACCCACCAGCGGCGCATTCACCACGTCATCCCTGGCTGCCCACTTCAATGTCGGCAGCATTTTGTCCGTCAGCGCCGGGTTGTTTATCGTCGGGTCGTATTTTTCGATGATGGTGACATCGGCTTTCGCACCGCCACTTTCAGCGATTTTCTCGATGGTCTGGCGTACGTCGGCGTGCAGCTTCTGACGGATGCCGTAGTCGTACGAGCGGATGGTGCCGGTCATGTCGACTGATTCGGGGATGATGTTGTAGCGCGTGCCGCCATTGATGGTGCCGATGCTGACCACCGACGGATAAGACGAAATATCGGTGCGGCGGCTGACCACGGTTTGCAGGCCAACGATGGTTTGCGCACCGACGGTGATCGGGTCGATGCCGTCCCACGGGCGGCCGGCGTGGGTTTGTTTGCCGAGGATTTTGATGCGCAGGTCATCGGAGCTGGCGAGGGTGGCGCCGGGGCGGTAGGCGATCTGGCCGGCGGGGATGCCTGCCCAGACGTGCAGGCCGAAGACGGCGTCGGGTTTCGGCGATTTCATCACGCCTTCCTCGACCATCATTTTCGCGCCCCAGGTGTTTTTGCCGTCGGGAATGAAGTCGCTTGGGCCTTCTTCGGCCGGTTGGAAATAGAACACCACGCTGCCAGGCAGGGTGTCGCGCATGCCTGTGAGAATTTTCGCTGTGCTGAGCAGGATCGCGGTGTGGGCGTCGTGGCCGCACGCGTGCATGACGTCGACTTCTTTGCCGAGGTAGGTGCCTTTAGCTTTGGAGGCGAATGGCAGGTCGGCGACTTCCTTGACTGGCAGTGCATCCATGTCGGCGCGCAAGGCCACGGTCGGGCCGGGCAGGCCGCCCTTGAGGATGGCGACCACGCCGGTGCGGGCAACGCCGGTTTTCACTTCCAGGCCCATGGCTTTGAGTTGTTTGGCGACCAGCTCGGCGGTGCGTTTTTCTGTGTTGCCGAGCTCGGGGTGGGCGTGGATGTCGCGGCGGGTTTCCAGCAGTTGCGGTTCAAGCTGTTTGGCTTGTGCGGCGATTTGTTCGCGGGTGCTGTCCAGCGTGGCAGCACCGGCGTGACCAGCGAGCAGGGAAATGAAAACGGCTTGGGCAATGCGTGTCAGCTGCATCGGGCTTCTCCTTGTTTATTGTTCTTGGCTTCCCTGTCTGTGACAAACGCCCAGCGGGTAAGTGCTCTTGGGTGATTGAAGCGCTGCGCTACCTTCCAAAGTTGCTGAAGAAAAAGAGTATTAGAGAAACGTCCTACCGCTTTATCAGTTCCGTCCGGCGTGACAGAAAAAACGCGGGCGATAACTATGTACCGCACTGCACAACATTTATTTCCATAAATTTCTCCAGATGCCGGTCACGTTAGTGGCTGTTTGAGGGTGACCGGCCAGCGCGACGAAAACTATTGTCCATGGAGGATTTATAAATGCAGCGTAATGGAATAACGCTTCCGCCGATTGTTGTGCGTCCGGATAAACAAGATGAATATTTACATTATTTAGGGCAGGGGGATGGTTCGGGGCGAAATGTTGATTTCGCCCCGCTGGGTGAAATTCTGGATTTGGAAAATGCTTACAAGTCGGTTTCCGGAAACCTGGCACAAGTACTTGAAGTTGAACTTGCGCATGTCAGAAACGGAGGCGATTCAATTCCACTCCCTCCTCTGGAGGCCTTGGCGAGAGAGTTGCGCTTTAGAGATTCGCTGATCGCCCGCAAGTACACGGCTTTGTTGTCGACACAGGATGTTGCCATCCAGCGATTCGGTCAGGCGCAAGTTGAACGGTTTTATAATAGCGGCCGCTTGCCACAGGTGAATCGGCGAAACTCTGGCGTCACTGTGTTGCAAGCCTACAGTGCGCTGTTTAACGCCAAGTTGCTGGTTGAAGGCATCGGGTTGCTGAACACCCAGTCCGCAAGACTCAGGGAAGTTGTTGCCGTCGTACAAGCGCAAGAGACTGAGCGGATTGCCCAAGAGCAGGCGCGATTGGCGGCGGAACATGCTCGGCAGGTTGCTGAGGAACAGGCCCGTGCTGCGCAGGATCAAGCGCGCCGTATGGCGCAAGAGTTAGCGCGTATTGCCGCCGCCAATGAAATCAAGCGACTGGCGGAAGAGCAAGCCCGTTTGGCGGCGCAAGCCCGGGAGCGAAAGCTCGCCGAGGAGCGGGCAACGCTTGAGGCAGAAGCTGAAGCACGCCGGCTCGCAGAGGAAAAGCGCCGACTGGAGGATGCCGAACAGGCCAATCGCTCGATTGAAGACCAGCGCCCAGGTCTGGGTCATGGCGTTCCCTTGCGCCTTCAGGGCAATGTCGCCAACGCCCAGTTGGTTTTTGCGACATCCAGTGGCGCAGTGGCGATTGCCGACAATCTGATGGCTGGTTTAGCTGTCGTCATTCGCTCGGCGGTTGCCGGCCTGTCGGGTCTCGCCGCAGGCACGGCGTCGGGTCTGATGGTGGGTGTGAGTGCGTTCATCTACTCACCGACGCTGGGCAATGGTGAGTTGCCCGAGCGCTTCGTGCTCAGCCATCCGTTGTCGGACCTGCTACCCGGGCCTTTACCGGATCTGCACAGGCTGGCAAGCGAAAGGGCGTTGCTGGATTTACCCGTACGTTTAAGTCCCCGGCCATTGACAAGCAATCTGGTGGAACTGCTCGTTGTTCCGGTCGGCGGTAAAAGACTCCCTTCCGGCGTACGGGTGATTGCAGCCGGTTATAACCCCGGGGAAAACACCTACGGCACCACGCTTACTGACCTTCCGCCAACAACCGTGGTCTGGACGCCCTCAGTAACGCCGACTGACAGTTCAACGCAGTTGCCCGTCGAAGAATCAGCTCCACCGCGATACTTCGGCGGCAATCTCGTCCCGATTGAGGGACGGATCGATACCTATCCTGTCCCGGGCAACATTCACTTCGACGACTTCATTCTGGTTTTTCCGCCGGAATCGGGACTGCCACCGCAGTACGTCATGTTCCGGGACCGTCGGAATGATCCGGGGGTTGCCAGCGGTTATGGAGAACCGGTTCCGAGTAGATGGCTGGAGGCGGCTGCGCAAGGCGAGGGCGCGGCGATTCCTTCGCAGATTGCCGATAAGTTGAGGGGGAAAGAGTTCAAGAGTTTCAGGGTTTTTAGAGAGACGTTCTGGAAGACTGTTTTCAATGATGGAAAGTTGGCTGACTTGTTTAATGCTACAAGTTTGAACGAAATGAAAAAGGGCAAAGCCCCGATAGTTAGATTTAGCGATACAGCAGGGGCAAGAGTGAAATACGAACTACATCACAAAGTCGGCTTGGCAGAGGGAGGGGATTTATATAATGCTGACAACATAAATATTGTTACCCCGAAGGCGCATGTTGAAATTCATAAAGGGCTTTGAAATGAAATCGATACAGGATATGAGAGAGGAAGACTTTCTTGAGTTTGTCAAGAAAATATATAATTCCGGGTTTTCTACAGAGAAACAGCAAATTACTGCCATTCTTGAGTTCTCCAGGCTAGTTGAACATCCTTCTGGTCACGATTTGATTTACTACCCAGAGGAAGGCAAGGATGGGCCTGAAAATGTTGTCTTGGAGGTAAAAAACTGGCGCTCCGCTAACGGTAAACCCGGTTTCAAAGATCAATAAAAATACCCCCCTATTGGCACTGCCTGCCAATAGGGGGGCACATTCGGGTTCAGTTCTCCTTTTTATACTCCGCGCCCGGTGTGATCACTTGCACGCTCATGCGCGGCGTTGCCAAGTCGAGTCCGGCTTCGTCGAGATGGCGTTTGAGCGACAGGTTGAAGGCCCGCGAAACTTCCCACTGTTTGATCGGCGCAGTCTTGAATCGCGCGCGGAGGATCGCACTGCCGGACTCGAAACTTTCCACGCCTTGAATCTCCAGTGGCGACCAGATGTTGCGACGTTGCAGCGGGTCGGTGCGCATTTTCTGGCCGACGTCGCGCATGAGTTTGATCGCGTCATCGATTTCCATGTTGTACGGCACGGCGACGCGGAAGATCGCGTAGCCGAATTCCCGCGAGTAGTTTTTGATGCTTTTGATTTCGCTGAACGGGATGGTGTGGACGATGCCGTCGATGTCGCGCAGGCGTACGGTGCGGATGGTCAGGCCTTCGACGGTGCCGAGGTGGCCGCCGACATCGACGTAGTCGTCGATGGCCAGCGAGTCTTCGATGATGATGAACAGGCCGGTGATCAAATCCGCAACCAGAGACTGCGCGCCGAAACCGATGGCCAGACCGATGACACCGGCACCGGCCAGCAGTGGCGTGACGTTCATGCCCATGTTCGCCAGAGCGACGATCAGCGCGATGATGAAAATCGTCACGAACAGCACGTTGCGGATCAGCGGCATCATGGTTTGGGCGCGTGCGTTGGCCAGGCCTTTGCGCGAGCGGGTGAGGGCGTGGTGCACGGCGGTGTCGGCGAGGATCCAGATCAGCCAGGAGAAAATCAGTGTGCCGATCAGGCTGAACAGTTTGACGCTGATGTCATGGCCGTCACCTTCGGCGAAACCGATCAGCGACTGGCCCCAGACACGCAGGCCGAGTTCGATGAATACCAGCCACACAAACAGATGCGCGAGGGTATAGAAGAAGTTTTTCAGGCGCTCGGAATAGAGCGCGTGGCGTTTCGGCCCGCGTTGCGGTTTGAGTGAATGCCGGCGGACGAGGCCGTTTATGACCATGCACAACACCAGCAGCACGGTGCAAATCAGCGACTGGCGCAGCGCGGTGCTGGTGTCGCCGGCGGAAACGAAAGTGGCGAACAGCGATATGCCGACCAGCACCAGCGCTGGCACGTACCAGAAGGTGCCGAGGATGTCGATGGTGTCGCTGAGGGCGCGGCGGGTCAGGCGGCGGGACAGCGGCTGGTTGCGAATCAGGTGCGCTACCGGCCGGCGGAAACGCAGGATGAACAATCCGGTCGACAGTGCCGCGAGCACATTGGCGATGGTCGCGGCAGTGTGCGCCAGATGCACGCCGAGTCCTTCGACCAGTCGCGGGTCGCTCAGGGCTTCACCGAATGCGGCGAAGCTGCCGATCAGCCACAGCGGCCGAAACGCCTGATGGCGCAGGATGTACAACGCGCGATGGCGGTGCGGGCCGTCGAGCAGGGAAAAGGCGATGACGCAGATTGCCGAGAAGCAGGTGCCGACCACCAGCGCATAGGCCAATAGCATCGCCAGGCTTTTGCCCAGTGACGATGGCAGCGCGTAGCTCATGTAAACGGTGATCACCAGGGCGATCAGCCACGGCCCGAGTTTGCGTAAAGCGAAGCGCAACATGTCGAGGGCCTTGGGGTGTTGCGGCAGTTCTTCGGTGAGACCGAAGCGCATGCGTACGCGATGGCCGAGCCAGATCAGCGCGGCGGCGAGCAGGCTCCAGACCATCAGAATGATGGCGAAGGCAAAGATGATGGGCAGCCATTCGCTGGCCGGCAGTATCAGCGCCTTGAACTCATCCTTGGCCAGATCGAACTCGCTGGACCAGCGCGTCACCGGGCTGTCGGCGCCGGAGAACTGTTTCTCGAAATTGCTCAGTGTGCCGCCAATCAGGCCGAGCACGCCTTGTTCAGGTGAGGCCTGGGCTTTTTTCGTGGCGTCGCGGAGTTTCTTCAGATCGGTCAGCAACTGCGCGCGTTGCTTGTCGTTTTCCAGCGACTTGATGACTTCGTCGAGGGACTGCCCGAGCGGTTCCTGGGCTTCGGGCTGCGCCTTGCTGGTGTTGAGCAGGCCCGGCAGACCGACCGCGTGGGCAGGCGCCACTGGCAGCAACGTCATCAGGCAGATGAGGAAAATACAGGGCAGAGCAAACAGACGAGCAAACACTAGGCGGTCAACCTCGCAACGGGCGGATTCGCTGAAGTGTACGAGCCCGCCGAAAGCAATGCGAGCCGGGCGCGGGTTTATTCGTTGAGTTTGGCGAGGATCTTGTAGACCACGGTGGCGAGGATTGTCAGCATGCCGATCCACATCGCGAACACACCCGCGTTCTTGTCGCGGAAGTTGAAGCCGATGGCCAGCAGGATCATTCCGCACAGGATGGGAATGAGCATGGCGTGGAAAGAGGACATCGAGATCATGGTGACTGCCTTGTCGAAATGAATGATGTAAGTCTAGGCCGCTTTGGGCTGATCGGTATTGATCTGTGTCGGAGCTGCCTTCGGCAGCTCCTACAGTGGGTCAGGGCAAATCGCGGCAGGCGTAGAACGCGCTCAGCACCTTGACCAGATGCGCCAAGTCATGGCTGCCGCACAGTTCGCGGATCGAGTGCATGGCGAACGTCGGCAGGCCGATGTCGACGGTGCGCACGCCCAGGTGGCTGGCGGTGATCGGGCCGATGGTCGAGCCGCAGCCCATGTCGCTGCGCACCACGAAGCTTTGCACCGGTACTTCTTCAGCCATGCACAGATGACGGAAGAACCCGGCGGTTTCGCTGTTGGTGGCGTAGCGCTGGTTGCTGTTGACCTTGATCACCGGGCCGGCGTTGAGTTTCGGGCCGTGGTTGGCGTCGTGTTTGTCGGCGTAATTGGGGTGCACGCCGTGGGCGTTGTCGGCCGAAACCAGCAGGGATTTCTGAATGGTACGGACGAACTCATCACCTTCGGGCAGCAGACGACGCAGGGTCTGCTCGAGCATCGGGCCATCGGCACCGCAGGCCGAGCAGGAGCCGACTTCTTCGTGGTCGTTGGCGACCAGCACGCAGGTCTCGTCGGTTTCGGCAGTGAGCAAGGCTTGCAGGCCGGCGTAGCACGACAGGAGGTTGTCGAGTCGCGCGCCGGCAATAAAGTCACCGTTCAGGCCAATGACTGCAGCACTCTGCGTGTCGTAGAAACTCAGCTCGTAATCGAGCACGACGTCGGCGTTCAGACCATGTTCGCGCGCCAGTTGATCGGTGAGCACGGCACGGAAGTCGACGCGCTCGTCACCGGCGAACTGCGCAAGAATCGGCGGCAATTCGGTCTGGGCATTGATCGCCCAGCCCATATTGGCTTCACGGTTAAGGTGAATGGCCAGGTTGGGGATGATCGCGATGGGCGCCTTGAAGTCGATCAACTGGCTTTCGACTTTGCCGTCGCGGCGGAAGGTTACGCGGCCGGCCAGCGAGAGGTCACGGTCGAACCACGGCGCCAGCAGCGCACCACCGTAGACTTCAACACCCAGTTGCCAGAAGCCCTGGCGTTGCAGTTCCGGTTGCGGCTTGACCCGCAGGCACGGGCTGTCGGTGTGTGCGCCAACCAGGCGGATGCCACCGTGCAGCGGCGAGTTGCGGCCCATTTTGATCGCGACAATCGAGGAGTCATTGCGGGTGACGTAGTAGCGGCCGTTGGCCTCGGTGGTCCATGGCTCGCGCTCGTCGAGGCGCACAAAACCGGCAGCCTCCAGACGTTGCACCAGGCTGGCGGTAGCGTGGAACGGGGTAGGGGAGGCCTTGAGGAAGTCGATCAGGCCTTGGTTCAACTCTTCGCGCATAAGAAGCTCCAGACAGCAATGGGCGGGAGTTTAACGCATTGACCAGGGAATTGAATCTGAAGTGGATCCGTGTAGGAGCTGCCGCAGGCTGCGATCTTTTGATCTTTTTTTTGATTTACGAAACACAAGATCAAAAGATCGCAGCCTGCGGCAGCTCCTACATGGGGCTTTGCGGTGCTTGTCAGAACGGCGCCGGGCACTCGAAGCGCAGGCGTTCGCCGGTTTGCGGATGGGTGAAGCTGAGCATGCTCGCGTGCAGGCACAGGCGTGGCCAGGCGGCGAGCGCTTGCTCGTGTGCGTAGAGACCGTCGCCGAGCAGCGGATGCCCGATCGACAGCATGTGCACCCGCAACTGGTGCGAACGGCCGGTGATCGGCGTCAGCTCCACGCGACACCAGTCGCCGCAACGCTCCAGCACACGCCAGAAGGTCAGCGCATGTTTGCCGAATTCGTGATCGACCACGTGACGTGGCTTGGTTGGCGGATCGTAGCGCAGCGGCAGGTCGATGCTGCCACTGTCCAGTTCCGGCTGCCCCCAGGCCAACGCGGTGTAGGCCTTTTCGGTTTCGCGGTCGTGAAACTGGCGCGACAGTTCGCGGTGAGTGTCGGCGTCACGGGCGAGCAGAATGATCCCCGAGGTTTCCCAGTCCAGACGGTGGACGACGCGCGCTTCCGGGTAGCCGTTTTCCTGCAGGCGGGTAATCAGGCAGTCCTTGTTGTCGTCGGCGCGGCCGGGCACCGAGAGCAGCAGGGTCGGTTTGTTGACCACCAGTACGGCGGCGTCCTGATGGAGGATGTGGATGTTGGACAACGGCATTAAAACAGCCTCGTAACAAATGCCAACGGCGGCTCAGAACCATTCCGGGGTCGGAATGGCCCTGAGCCGCCGTAGCGACTACCGGATCGACTTAACGATCAGGCAGGGTGATGTTGAGTTCCAGAATCGAGCAACTGCCCTGGCTTTCCAGTGCAACATGTACGTCGTCGTTACCGATGTTGACGTACTTGCGGATCACGTCGACCAGTTCCTTCTGCAAGGCTGGCAAGTAATCCGGCGTGCTGCGCTGGCCGCGCTCATGCGCCACGATGATCTGTAGACGCTCTTTCGCTACCGAGGCGGTACTTGGCTTTTTGTTGGCACGAAAGAAGTCAAAAAGGTTCATTACCTACCTCCAAACAGGCGCTCGAAGAATCCCTTCTTCGTAACATCGAGGAAACGATGTTCTTTTTCTTTGCCCAGCAGACGATCAACGGCATCGCTGTAGGCCTGACCGGCATCGCTCTGGTCGTCGAGAATAACCGGGACACCCGAGTTGGAAGCCTTCAGGACAGCCTGGGATTCCGGGATGACACCCAGCAGGGTCACTGCCAGGATTTCCTTCACGTCTTCGACGCCCAGCATTTCGCCATCACTGACGCGCTGCGGGTTGTATCGGGTCAGCAGCAGGTGTTCCTTGATCGGCTCTTCGCCTTGTTCGGCGCGACGCGACTTGCTGGCCAAGAGGCCGAGCATGCGGTCGGAGTCACGTACCGAGGACACTTCCGGGTTGGTCACGATGATCGCTTCGTCGGCGAAATACATGGCCAGGTGTGCACCTTTCTCGATGCCCGCCGGGGAGTCGCACACCACGAAGTCGAAATCTGCCTTGAGTTGCATCAGGACTTTTTCCACGCCTTCGACGGTCAGCGCGTCTTTGTCGCGGGTCTGACTGGCGGCCAGTACGTAGAGGTTTTCCAGGCGCTTGTCTTTGATCAGGGCCTGTTGCAGGTTGGCTTCGCCGTTGACCACGTTGACGAAGTCATACACCACGCGGCGCTCGCAACCCATGATCAGGTCAAGGTTACGCAAGCCCACGTCGAAGTCGACGATCACTGTTTTGTGGCCGCGCAGAGCGAGGCCGGTACCGATAGCGGCGCTGGTGGTGGTCTTACCCACACCACCCTTGCCGGATGTAACCACGAGAATCTTGGCCAAGGTGTTTCACCCCTAAGGAAGAAGGACTGTTTAGCCCCTGAAAAACATCTCTTGAAAACTACTGCAGTCGGACAGCCTTGGCTGGAATTGGCTTTTGGCCTTTTTCCTACTTCGTTTGAGCCGTTTTCGCTACGTTTTAGAGATGCTTGGAAAATGCGGCAGTATCCGTTAAAGCCGAATGATGTTCAACACGTCGCCCGACAGGCTGACCTGTACGCCCGAGCCCCACATGGGGTCGCGACGCAAATCTTCGGAAACCTTGTAATGACCGGCGATGGAGATCAGTTCAGCGCTCAATTGCTGACAGAAAATCCGTGCCTTGGTATCGCCCTTCACGCCGGCCAGCGCACGGCCACGCATTGGGCCGTATACATGGATGTTGCCATCGGCGAGAAGTTCCGCGCCCGGACTAACCGACGAAACCACAACCAGATCGCCACCCTGGGCATATATCTGTTGGCCACCACGCACTGGCGTCGTGATGACACGGGTCGGTTTGATGGTCGGCTCTGGCGGTTTTTCCGGCTTCTTTTTGACTTCGACTTCCGGGGTTTCCAGCGGTCGTTCACGGGCGCCGGACGGCGGCAGTACCGGGATATCGATGGCGATAGCAGCGGCGATGTCTTCGATGCGGCTGGCGCGAATCGCCAGGGTGCGCAGGCCATGTTGACGGCATATGCGCATCAGCCCTGGCAGATCGACGGCGCCTTCGCCGGGCGGCAGTTTGTCCAGCGCCAGGACCAGCGGTGCATTGCTGAAAAAATTTGGCGCCTGTGCGACTTTGGCGGCCAGTTGCCGATCAAGGCTTTCGAGATCGTTGCGGGACAGCTCCAGCACGGTAATGGCCAGCATGCTGCCCTTCAACTGGAACACGGGATCTTGGTCTGGCGATTGGATTTGGCTCATATCGGCATACAACGGCTTGTCACTAAAAGTGCCGAGACTTATAACGATAACGCCCGCGAGCCGCAAGCCGGGTCGAACGATGTAGAATGCGCGGCCACTGTATTTACGGAAGCTTTAATGGATCGCCCGCGTTTTCGAAAAGCATTTCTTGCTCCACGCTTCTGGCCGCTCTGGTGCGGTCTGGGGCTTTTGTGGCTGATTGTGCAGTTGCCGTATCCGGCACTGCTGACCATCGGTCGAGTTTTGGGCGCGTTGATGTATCGCGTGGCCGGCGACCGGCGGCGCATCGCCAAACGCAATCTGGAACTGTGCTTCCCGGAAAAGTCCGCCGCCGAGCGCAAGCGTCTGCTCAAGGAAAACTTTGCCTCAACCGGTATCGCCTTTTTTGAAATGGCGATGAGCTGGTGGTGGTCCCGCGAGCGCCTGGCAAAACTGGCGCACATCGAAGGTCTTGAGCATTTGCAGCAAGCTCAGCGCGAAGGTAAAGGCGTGATCCTGATGGCGGCGCACTTCACCACCCTGGAAATCGGCGCGGCGCTGCTCGGCCAGCAACATACCATCGACGGCATGTACCGCGAACACAAGAATCCGTTGTTCGATTTTGTTCAGCGTCGTGGGCGCGAGCGGCACAATCTCGATTCGCTGGCGGTGGAGCGCGACGACGTGCGCGGCATGCTCAAGTTGCTGCGCTCAGGTCGGGCGATCTGGTATGCACCGGATCAGGACTACGGCGCCAAGCAGAGCATCTTCGTGCCGCTGTTCGGCATTCAGGCCGCCACCGTGACCGCGACCAGCAAGTTTGCACGGTTGGGCAAGGCGTTGGTGGTGCCGTTCACTCAGGAGCGCCTGGCCGACGGCAGCGGTTACCGCATGGTCATCCATCCGCCACTTGAAGGTTTCCCCGGTGAGACCGAAGAGGCCGACTGCATTCGCATCAATCAGTGGGTCGAGAGCGCGCTGCGGGCCTGCCCCGAGCAATACCTGTGGGCGCATCGCCGCTTCAAGAGCCGTCCGCCGGGCGAGCCGAAGTTGTACGCCAAACGCGGTTGATTGACCCATCCCCCTAAGCACCATGGAGTGTTGCGATGAGCCCTGCTGAACCGGTCACAGGTTTGATTCTTTCCGGCGGCGGGGCTCGGGCGGCCTATCAGGTAGGGGTGTTGGCGGCGATTGCAGAGTTGCTGCCATTGGGCGCGGACAACCCTTTTCCAGTGATCGTCGGCACTTCGGCCGGGGCGATCAACGCGGTCAGCCTGGCCAGCGGCGCCACCGATTTTCGCGCCGCCATCGAACGCCTCACACTGTTCTGGCAGGGCTTTCGCAGCCATCGCGTGCTGCGCAGTGACTGGCCTGGCGTGATCCATCAGGCCAGTCGGTTTGTCAGCCATAGCTTGCTCGGCATCGGTCGACAGATGCCGGTGGCGCTGCTCAACAGTTCGCCACTGCGCGATTTGCTCAATGAAAAGCTGCACCTGCCCGGCATTGCCGAATCCATCGCTCAAAAGCAATTGCGCGCCGTGGCGGTAACCGCGTTCGGCTACGAATCGGGGCAAGCGGTGACGTTCTATCAGGGCGGCGGCGTGATCGATGCGTGGCTGCGTCATCGGCGCATTGGCGTGCCGACGCAGTTGTCGGTGGAGCATCTGTTGGCCAGTTCGGCGATTCCGTTGCTGTTCGCGCCGGTGAAGATCGGCGAGGAGTATTTCGGTGACGGCGCGGTGCGCCAATCGGCGCCGATCAGCCCGGCGCTGCACCTGGGCGCGACTCGCGTGCTGGTGGTGGGCGTCAGCGGCAACCCGCGCGGGGTTGATCCGCAGCAGCCGCTGGAACGCACCTACACCGGTCAGCAGCCGACGCTGGCGCAGATCGGCGGGCACATGCTCAACAGCACGTTCATTGACAGTCTGGAGAGCGACATCGAGTTGCTTCAGCGCTTGAACCAGTTCAGCCATTTGATGCCCGATGGCACGCCGACCCGCGCATTGGGCGTGGCGCCAGTGGAGGTGCTGGTGATTTCGCCAAGTCAGCCGATCGATGAGATCGCGGCGCGGCATCGCCAGGAATTGCCGGCGGCGTTGCGGTTGTTCTTGCGTGGGCCGGGTGCGACCAGGACGAGTGGGGCAGGGGTGTTGAGTTACCTGCTGTTCGAGGCGGGGTATTGCAGCGAGCTGATTGATTTGGGGCGGCGGGATGCGTTGGCCAAGCGTGAGGAGCTGTGCCGGTTTCTGGGGCTGTCCGAAGCGGTGGTTCCAGCCTGAACCCGGTGGTGCGGCAATCGCTGGCAAGCCAGCTCCCACAGGTTTTGGGGGCGGATTCAAATTGTATAAACGACACAAATCCCTGTGGGAGCTGGCTTGCCAGCGATGCTTTAAAGCAAAAGATCGCAGCCTTGGCCAGCTCCTACAGGGGAATGCGGTCCCCTGTAGGAGCTGGCGCAGCCTGCGATCTTTTGATCTTTATCAGAAGTGGAACTTCACCAGGAAGTTGGTCACGCTCTGATTGGTCTTGAACGCACCGGTGTCGTCGATCCCGTACTTGTCTTTCCAGTAATCGTATTCAACACCCACATACAACTGCTTCTCGCCATAACTCAGCGCCTTGCCCAAGTCGTATTTGACCTGTGGGTTGAAGTGCAGGTTGGCGTGGTAGTCGCCTTTGGAGTTGGAATCGTTGTCGGTCACCCAGTCCATGTAGCCGTCGATCAGGATATTCGAATTGCCCACCGGCACGGTGTAGGACCACACCGGGGTGATCTGCCAGACGTTGTCACCGGCGCGCGAGCCTTCGGTGTGACGCTGGTAGAAGTTCAGCTGAAAGTAGTCGAAGCCCGGGATGGCCAGGTCGAAGCCCGGACCGATCAGGTAGGACTCGGTGTCACCTTCGCCGAACTCGTAAGTCATCGCCAGCAGGACATCTTTGATCGGGCCGAACTCGATCTTCTGGTCGAGAACCTTGCCCAGCGAGATGCGTGGCTGGAACTCGCCGTAGTAGGTGTTCGGACCGTTATTGAAGTCCTTTTCACCGTTGTAGAAGATCTTGTCGAGGAAGAAGAAGTTGTCCCCGTACTTCCATCCGTCAGCGTGTTCAAAGGTGACGGTCTGCTGGATGCGCGGGTTGACCTGGAAGTCCTTGCCATAGAGGTAAGTCAGGCTGTTGTCCTGCCATTGCAGGAGGCCTTCGGCCATGGCCTGCCCCCCGGCCAGCAAGGATCCCGCAAGCATCAGGCTGGTGCACATACGTTTCATTCGGTTGCTCCCAAAGTAGGTGTTCCACGTTTATTTTTTTGATCGGCGCTCTGGTGTGGCGCCTTTTTTCGTTGCTGCAAAAAGTCATCCGATCGGTCAGCTTGTTTGCTGTTAGCAAGAGCTGAGCCAAGTCTTTTCGAAAAGCAAAAAAACGCCCGTCGGCTGCTGAAAAACAGTCGATTGAGCGTGTTTTCGGGGTGCCTCGGTACTGACCGGGGCCGGGATAAGTTGGCCCGCTGGTCAGGAATTAAATTCGGGCTTTTTTTTAGACCGAATTCAAGAGGCCGCGGAGAATACTGACTCGCAGGCCTCGCCTCAAGTGCCCCGCAACAGAGCACCGACGACAGGCGTGGGGCACGGTTGCGGACCATCTTAGAAGTGCACCTTCACCAGCAGGCTGGCGGTGTTCTGATTGGTGTCGAAGTTATGGCTGTTTTCGACGCCGTATTTGTTCTTCCAGTAGCTGTATTCGGTGCCGACATACAGCTGCTTCTGACTCCAGCCCAGGGCTTTGCCCAGGTCATATTTGATCTGCGGATTGATATGCAGATTGGCGTGGTAGGTGCCGCGCGAGTTCTCGTCGTTGTCGACCACCCAATCCAGATAACCATCGATCAGCAGGTCGGAATTGCCTACCGGAATGCTGTAGGACCAGCCGGGCGTGATCTGCCAGACGCCATCGCCGGGGCGTGGGCCTTCGGTCTGGCGGCGGAAGATGTTCAGGGTGACGTAATTGAAGCCAGGCACTTTGAGATCGAAGCCGGGGCCGATCAGGTAGGCCTCGCTTTCACCTTCGCCGTATTCGTAGGTCATCGCCAGCAGCACGTCCTTGATCGGGCCGAACTCGATTTTCTGGTCGAAGATCTTGCCGAACGAGAAGCGCGGGGTGAATTCACCGTAGAAGGTGTGCGGGCCTTTGTTGCGGTCTTCCTGGCCGTTGTAGAAGATCTTGTCGACAAACAGAAAGTTGTCGCCGTACTTCCACTTGTCGGCGTGCTCGAAGGTCACCGTCTGCTGGATCGACGGGTTGATCGCGAAGTTCTTGCCGTACAGGTAGCTGAGGCTGTTGGTCTGCCAGAGCAGTAAATCGCCGGCCATGGCCTGGGATGCGGCGAGCAGGCCGCCGCTCAACAGCAGGTTGGTTTGCGTGCGAATCATCTGTTGCTCCCTCTTGTTCTTATTTTTCAGGCGCAGAGCTGCTTTCCCTGTGGGAGCGAGCCTGCTCGCGAAAGCGGTGTATCAGTCAACGAGAGTGTTGAAGCTGATGACGTCTTCGCGAGCAGGCTCGCTCCCACAAGGGGCTATCGGTGTTGCTGTTAATGCGGGTGCGCGTGGCAGTCGTTGATCGCGGCGCGCTCGGCGCCGCCAAGGATGTTGAACAGCAGATTCAGCGTCAGCGCGCTGAGCGTTGCCATGGCGATGCCGCTGTGGGTGATCGGGCTCATCCACATCGGCAGATGTGCGAAGAACTCCGGCCGCACCACCGGGATCAGGCCCATGCCGATGCTCACCGCCACCAGCAACTGATTGCGCCGGTCACCGATATCGGCTTCCTGAAGGATCTTGATCCCGGTGGCGGCGACCATGCCGAACATCGCAATCGCTGCGCCGCCGAGTACCGCTGAAGGAATCGATGCCACCAGGAACGCGGCTTTGGGCAGCAGGCTCAGGACGATCAGCAAGCCGCCGGCAACGATGGTCACCGAACGGCAGCGCACGCCGGTCATCTGCACCAGGCCGATGTTCTGCGCGAAGGAGGAGTGGGTGAAGGTGTTGAAGAAACCGGCGAAGAACGAGGCGCCGGCATCGCACAGCAAACCGCGACGCAGCATGCGCGGGCAGACTTCCTGGCCGGTGATTTTGCCCAGTGCGAGGAACATCCCGGTGGACTCCACGAAGATGATCACCACCACCAGACACATCGACAGGATCGGTGCGAGTTCGAACTTCGGCATGCCGAAATGCAGCGGAGTGACGAACTGAACCCACGGCGCAGCGGCCATGCCGCGGAGGTCGACCATGCCGATCGCGCCGCAAAGCACGTAGCCCAGGCACATGCCGATCAACACGGAAATGTTCACCCAGAAACCGCGCATGAAACGGTGGACCAGCAGGATGGTGGCCAGCACCAGTGCGGCAATGGCCAGATAAATCGGTGAACCGAATTGTTCGGCATCAACGCCGCCACCGGCCCAGTTCACGGCCACGGGGAACAGCGACAAACCGATCGAGGTGATGACGGTGCCTGTCACCAGCGGCGGGAAGAAGCGCACGACCTTGGACATGAACGGCGCGATGATCATGCCGAAGAATCCGGCGGCGATCGTCGCACCGAAGATGCCTTGCAGACCGATACCGGGCATGCCGGCCATGGCGACCATGCTGCCGACAGCGGCAAAACTGGCGCCCATCATCACCGGCATGCGAATGCCCATCGGGCCGATACCGAGCGACTGCACGATGGTGGCGATACCAGCGACCAGCAGGTCGGCGTTGATCAGGAAGGCGATTTCTTCACGACTCAGGCCAGCGGCCTGTCCAATGATCAGCGGCACCGCAATGGCACCACCGTACATCAGCAGAACATGTTGCAAACCGACCAGAATCAGTTGCAAAAGGGGCAAACGCTGAATGGCGGGTGCGTCGGGGATGCGCGCTTTGGACAGCTCGGACATGCAACACCTCGGATCTTTTTATTCTTGTGATTAACAGCTGCCGGGTGGCTCACAGCTGTTTCTTTGCATCAGGTAAAACTGCGCTAAGGCGATTCGCGAGCAGGCTCGCTCCCACAGGAAATGCGCGATCTCTGTGGGAGCGAGCCTGCTCGCGAAGCTTTGTTACTTAGTTGGTCTGGGCTCCCTGCGCGATCCATGCACCGATCAGGTCACGTTCCTGCTGGGTCATCTGTGTGATGTTGCCCAGTGGCATGATCTGCGTGGTGATGGCCTGCGCCTGGATCCGCGCCGCGTTCTGGCGGATCTGCTCAGGGGTGTCGAGCATCACACCGGCCGGAGCTGCGCTGAACAACGGGCTGGTTGGTTTGGCCGAGTGACAAACTGTGCAACGCTCTTGAATCACGTTGTGCACTTTGTCGAAGCCTGGGCCGGCGTTGGAGGCTTGCGCTGGTGCTGCTGCAGGTTCGGCAGGTGCAGCAGGTTGCGCCGCTTCAGCCGGTTTCAAGCCACCGCCCACTGCAGTTTCCGGCAATGGCTGGTACTCGATTTTCGCTGGAGCCTTGGCCACTTCCGGTGCGGTCGACATCGGCGCAGGGCCGGTGACGTACGCCAGAGTGATCATGCCCACCGCTGCAACAGGCAGCGTCCAGGCAAACTTGTGGCTGTCGTGACGGGTGTTGAAGTAGTGACGCACCAACACTGCAAACACCGCGATTCCGGCCAGGATCAACCAGTTGTACTGGCTGCCATACGTGCTCGGGAAGTGGTTGCTGATCATGATGAACAGCACCGGCAAGGTGAAGTAGTTGTTGTGACGCGAGCGCAGCAGGCCTTTGGCCGGCAGCGCCGGATCCGGCGTGCGGTTCTCGGCAATCGCCGCTACCAGTGCACGTTGCGCCGGCATGATGATGCGGAACACGTTACCGACCATGATGGTGCCGATGATCGCGCCAACGTGCAGGTACGCACCACGACCGCTGAACACCTTGCTGAAGCCATATGCCGCGCCGATGATCAGCACGAACAGGATGAAGCCGAGCAGGGCAGGGCGTTTGCCCAGCGCCGAGTCGCAAAGGAAGGAGTAGACGAACCAGCCGACGAACAGAGAGCCAATGCCCAGTGCAACGCCTTCAGGGCCGGTCAGGCTGCTGCCCGGTGCCAGCAGGTACAGCGTCGGGTTGTAGTAGAAGACTACGCACAGCAGCGCGATCCCCGACAACCAGGTGAAGTAGGCTTCCCATTTGAACCAGTGCAGGTTGTCCGGCATGGTCGGGGGAGCCAGTTTGTATTTTTCCAGGTGATAGATGCCGCCACCGTGGATCGCCCACAGATCACCGGCCAGACCGGTTTTCGGGTTGACGCGGTTGAGGTTGTTCTCCAGCCAGACGAAATAGAACGACGCACCGATCCAGGCCACGCCAGTAATCATGTGAACCCAGCGCACGCTCAGGTTCAGCCATTCCAACAGATGTGCTTCCACAGTCTTTACCTCTCGCCTGTCACTCTGTTGTCGAGTGATCAGACCTTCTCTTATTGGTGGGGGGCGAGGATCAAACGCTCATCCTCTTTGAAAAAATGCTCATCGCAGTTATTGCCTGTGCCACTGCGATCAACCACCAGGAAGTCATCCCGCTTTTCGATCGTCAGCACCGGATGGTGCCAAACGCCGCGATGGTAATTAATGCCCTGCCTGCCGTTGGTGACGAAGGCGCGGACCAAGCCTGATACAGGTTCATCGCCAAGTGGCGCGACCACGATCAGAAAGGGGTTGCCGAGCAGCGGAATGAAAGCCTGGCTGCCCAGCGGATGGCGTTCCAGCATGCAAACGGTCAGCGGCATGTCCTGCGCGTCGGCGCGGAAGATACTGATGATCGCGTTGTCCTCCGGCTGAGCGGTTTCGACCGTCGCCAGTTTATGGAAGCGCATGGTCGAACCGTTGTTGATCATGAAGTGATCGCTGCCGTCGGTTTCGATCACGTCACCGAAAGGGGCGAAGGCTTCTTTGCTCAGCGGTTCAATCGTCAGTGTGCGCATGCTGTTCTTCTTATCCGAATTCTGTGTTGACTGTTTTGATGCCTTCGCGAGCAGGCTCGCTCCCACATTTGGAATGCAATCCCCTGTGGGAGCGACGGTGCGACGATTCGACCTGCTCGCGAATGGGTTCAACCTTATTTAGCGACCTTGCCCAGTACGCGCAGGCGACTCACACCACCATCCGGGAACACGTTCAGGCGGATGTGGGTGATCGGGCCCAGTGCCTTGATCTGCTCGACGAAGGTGTGTTCGGCGTGCATTTCCAGTTTCTGGCTTGGCAGCAGGTCGCGCCAGAACAGCGACTGGGTTTCGATCTGGCTGTCAGTACCGCCCTTGACGAACGCGCCCTGAATCGAGCAGGTGTCCGGGTAGTTGCCCTTGAAGTGCAGGGTGTCGACGATGATTTTTTCGATCTCGCCCGGGTGGCCCAGTGCGACGATCACCCAGTCATTGCCCGGCGTGCGACGACGTGCAGTTTCCCAGCCGTCGCCCATGTTGATGCCACGGCCCGGGTTGAGGATGTTGCTCATGCGGCCGAAGTGTTCGTCGGAGCAGGCGAGGGCGCGACCACCGTTAAGGGCGGCTGCCAGGTCGATTTGCTCATTGTCGCCCACGGCCGACCAGTCGCGATGCGGCACACCGTACACGCGCAGACGGGCAACACCGCCGTCCGGGTAGATGTTGAAGCGCAGGTGGCTGAACGCTTTGTCGTTGCTGATTTCGTGGTAGTGGTGGCTGTTGCCCTGCAGCTCGACGGCCGACAGCACTTCAGTCCACTGGGTGTTTTCGTCAGGCTCGCCCGACGCCAGGAAGCACGCTTCCAGAGAGGCCGATGGCGGGTAGTTGCCGGTGAAGAATGAAGTGTCGATGTCCACGCCTTTGATCGAACCCGGAACGCCCAGGCGGATCACGGCGCTGTCGAAGCCTTCGAAGCGCTTGCGGCGCGACTCCCAGCCGTCCATCCACTTGCCGTTGTCATCGAACACGCCCTCCTTCCATACGGCCGGGGTCGGTTGGAACAGACGATTGGCGTCTGCGAACCAGTCATCGGTGACCGAGATGATTTTGGTGCCCAGACGGGCATCGGCCAGGTTGACGAACTTCTCGAAAGGTACGGCGTAAGCTTTCATTCTTCTTGTCTGCCTTTAAATAAGTTGGCTGGGGATGCTTGCAAGACCCTGGGCATTCTCCGCGTCTGACATGCTCGGGTCAGGCTTCGCTAGAGGGTCAGTAAACGGAACAGGGCGATCTTGTTGATCTCCGCCAGCGCGCATTTGAATTCGGTATCCGCCGAATTGTGAATGCGCGTTTTGAACGCCGCGAGGATCTGATGCCGGTTGCTGCCTTTTACCGCCATGATGAAGGGAAACTTGAACTTGGCTTTGTAGGCGTCGTTCAGCTCGGTGAAGCGCTGGAACTCTTCGGCCGTGCATTGGTGAATACCGGCGCCAGCCTGTTCATTGGTGCTGGCTTCGGTCAGTTCGCCCTGGACGGCGGCTTTGCCGGCCAGGTCCGGGTGAGCGTTGATCAGTGCCAGTTGACTGGCGTGATCGGCGCTCAACAGGATGTCGCTCATGCGCTGGTGCAGGGTTTCGATCTCGTCGATCGAAGCGTCTGCGCCCAGGTCGTAGGCCTTCTCGGCCACCCATGGCGAATGCTCGTAAATGTCGGCGAAGGCTTTGACGAAGGCGTCGCGGCTCAGGGTCGACGGTTGCAGGGTTTGAAAGCGGCTCATTTGGCTGCCTCTTGGTGCGGGTGGGTTTCGTGCCAGTGACGCGCGATGTCGACGCGACGGCTGAACCACACCTGTTCATGACTTTTGGCGTATTCGATAAAGCGCTTGAGCGAAGCGATGCGACCCGGGCGGCCGATGAGGCGGCAGTGCAGACCGATCGAGAGCATCTTCGGCGCTTCGGCACCTTCGGCGTAGAGCACGTCGAACGCGTCTTTGAGGTATTCGAAGAAGTCGTCGCCCTTGTTGAAACCCTGCACCTGAGTGAAGCGCATGTCATTGGTGTCGAGGGTGTACGGGATCACCAGGTGCGGCTTGCCGGTCGGGTTGTTCGGTTCCCAGTAGGGCAGGTCGTCGTCGTAGGTGTCGCAGTCGTAGAGGAAACCACCTTCTTCCATGACCAGGCGACGAGTATTCGGGCCGGTGCGACCGGTGTACCAGCCCAACGGGCGCTCGCCGGTGAGTTCGGTGAGGATGCGGATGGCTTCGAGCATGTGCTCGCGTTCCTGCGCCTCGTCCATGTACTGGTAGTCGATCCAGCGGTAGCCGTGGCTGCAGATCTCGTGACCGGCCTCGACCATCGCGCGGATCACGTCCGGGTGGCGCTGGGCAGCCATCGCGACGGCGAAGATGGTCAGCGGAATATCGAATTCCTTGAACAGCTTGAGGATCCGCCAGACGCCCGCACGGCTGCCATACTCGTAAAGCGATTCCATGCTCATGTTGCGCTCGCCTTGCAGCGGCTGGGCGGCAACCATTTCAGAGAGGAACGCTTCGGATTCTTTGTCACCGTGCAGAATATTGCGCTCGCCGCCTTCTTCGTAATTGAGCACGAAAGACAGGGCTACACGGGCATTGCCCGGCCAGTGTGGGTGAGGAGGGTTACTGCCGTAACCGATCAGGTCGCGTGGGTAGTCAGCGCTCACTGCAGTCTTCCTTCTTGTTCATGACTTATTCAAAGTCGGGATTACGTGGCTGCCTGGCGATGAGATTGCAGGCTGGCGTCACAGCGATGGGCTGATTGTATACAACTTTAATCGCACTTTGTAAGCCTGAATTTTCGCATTTTTCACCGACTGTCATCTTTTGCTGCTATTGGTATGAGCCTGCAAGAAACCTGCCTGACTAGTCAGTTAATGGATGTAAGGTGCAATGTTCATGCGCTTGCGGGGTAGACCGGGAGAAAAGCCCCGGATGGCGGGGACGAAGCAAAAAATGTCGTTTTTATTGTGTACAATTTTTTTGAAAAGTGTCTTAATCAGTCGCTCGCCGCAGCTTTTCGTGCTCCGAATCGGTGCGGTCTCCTTTTCAACTGACTTCGGGAGGCGCGAAGTCTGACTGCTCCATGCAGGCAGGCGCGCAGAATCAATGGGACGTTTGACTACACACGTTTTGGACGCTGCACACGGTTGCCCGGGCAGCTCGATCAAGGTCGAGTTATACCGCGTTGAAGGTTCGCAGCTGGAATTGGTCGCCAGCGCGACAACCAACAGCGATGGCCGGGTCGATGCGCCGCTGTTGCAGGGCGATGACTACCGTACCGGGGTTTATCAGGTTCAGTTCCACGCTGGCGATTACTACCGCGCCCGTGGTGTGCAACTGCCGGAGCCGGCGTTTCTGGATGTGGTAGTGCTGCGGTTCGGCATCTCTGCCGAACAGGATCACTACCACGTTCCATTGCTGATCTCACCTTACAGCTACTCCACGTATCGGGGCAGCTGACCCCCAAGCGGCTGCCCCTGCCGGGAAGCGACTGCGCATATAGCTTCTTTGGTCTTTCGCCCGCTCACACTGCGGGCTTTTTTTCGTCTGCGAATCGGCCTGCCATGTTCGGTCGCGCGCGCTCAAGGCTCAGACCGGGCAAAGCGCTCATGCCTTCGCCAGTTGGTGCTCGCAGCGGTTGAGCACAAGCAAATCTGAATAGCTGATGTCGCGAGACGGGTCGCTGCTCAAGGTCCATTTGCGTTGCGCCAGGTTGTACTTCAAGTGGCCTGCGCTGCCATCGGCCATGATCATGTGGCTGACGCGCATTTCCTTGTCGGCAATTCCGGCGAATGCCTCCGGCCAGGGTGATTGGTCATCTTTGGGCGGCTCGAAATATCTCCCGTCCAGACCACCGGGATACACCATGTCAAAGATCAGGTCGACGGTATAAATAATCCCGTGGGCGTCGATGACGAAGATCTGGTCCACGAGGTCTTCGCCGCTGTATTCGGGCACATGAATGGTGGTTGAGCCCAGATACAAGCGCGTTCCAAGCAACTCGATGGTGAACTTGCCGAGCTCCCGGGCATCGAGCTCCCACGTGGATGAATAGTCCAGCCTGTGGACGGCATTCGCGAGGCCACCGGGAGTGGACAGGCGGAATATCATTTTTTCGCACAGATGCACCAGGTAGGTTCCCCCGTTGCCCTCGATGCTGGTGATACGCGATTGACCAGGAATGTAGGTCAACAGGCTGCAAGAGTTTCTGTCACCGAGTTCATAAGGTGCCTGTTCAGGCAGCCGGAAGAAGTAGGTGTCGGGTTTCATCTTCAATGGCAGGGCAACGGGCGCCAAGGAGCGCGAGTTGCGTGCGAGACGATACAAGTCTGTTCTCGGCGCCGCAGCCATCTCCTTGGTCAGGGTGACGGTATGAACCTTGCCGTCCCTGAAGACGAGAGAGTAGCCATGGTTGATCTGGTTATTCACGATCTTCTGCAGCGCGTCTTCCAGCGTCATGGCCTTGTGAGTGGCAAACTTGCTGATCTCCAGAACTTTATCTTCGAAATGGAAATAGTAACTGCAGGTGATGTTGATCTTGTCACTCGGCGATGAATGTTCCCAGTCGATCTCTGTGTCGAAAAAGATGTTCACCGAGGTCAATTCACTACTGTCGAAATCGAGAAATATACGCGAACCGTAAAGGGCCGCGCTTTGGCCGGAAATGATTGAACTGTGCCGGGTATGACGCTGGACGTAATAATCGGTGAATGTATTGGCCGGGACATTGTGGGCTAACCGTGCATCGAGAATGGTGACAGGTTCCTGCCCACCTTCACGGGTGACGATTGCCTTGATCTCAACGGATGTGGCTTCAGTAATTTGTTCAGGCAGATCGGGTTTGAGGTGGAACCTGTCCCGAGTGACAACGGTAATTCTGTTATTGATCAACACTCGCACGCCATCCGTCTGTCGGTACACATCGTGGATGTACAGCTTGCTGCGACGAGCGTCATCAAAGTCGAACTTCAATGTGATCTCGAGCGTGGTTTTGACGATTCGCCATGTTTCGATGAGATCCATTCTCCAGTCGAGCACGATCGCGCTTTCTTCAACACCGTCTTCTGTAATTGACAGGTTGTTGGCGGTTTGCGGGAGGTTGTAGATATCCTGTCCCGACCCGCCGAAGGCTGCGGCGCCTTCCTTGTGCAGATGGATCGTGTCGTCACCGTCGCCTGCGTGGATCGTATCCTTGCCTCGCGACACAATTATATCGGCGTCCTTAGAGCCGGTAACGATCGTCGTGCCGTTGCTCAGTGTATGAATCTCGTTGATACGCTCCAGCAGCGCATTGAAGGAGTACCTGTTGCCCTCTTCGGACGCGGCATCCGGGGTGAAGACATGCAAGGTCCCGGCGGACAGGTCCAGGTCATAGCCGCGACCGCCAGCCTGCGATGTCTGCGTACCGTCGAACTCCAGCGAATTGCGACCGCCACCCCCTCTGAGGATGGAATGCCGGGTATCGTCGGGGTCAGAGTTGTCGAGCACCTGGGCCGCGTTCTGCATAATGAACCGGTCATTCTCGGCGCCCCCGGTGAGGACTTTCTTTCCGTTCGTGAAGTAGAAGACATTGGGTTTGTTTTCCACGCCTGTGACCGTGTCATTCCCGCCGCCCAGCAGCCATAAAATGTTTTTGCCGTTGTCGGCGCTGCCCAGTTCGGCGCCGGGTGTTTGCGTGGTGACGCCATCCCGCGCGTCTATCAGATCGTCTGCATCGCTGAGGTGCGGGATGTAGACGATTTTCGAGGTTTTCAGACCCCACTGTGTGACGTACTCGCGCCGGGGAAGCAGCGTGACCTCGAATGCACCGTTAACCACCGCCTCCGTGGTGTCTTTCATGGTCTCGTCGAGGTATTTCCTGGCCGTTGTTTTCAATTGGCGAGCATGTTCGGCCCGAGCCTTGGCGCTTTCATAGCGATTGAGAATGTCCTGGTCGGGCTCCATGAATACGAACTTGAACCAGCCGGTACGCCAGCGCTCCTCCAGTGTGAGTTCAATGTAGTCATCGATGTCATCGACCAGGCGCACCGCGCCGTAGATCTGCGCGCCGATGGCCATCATCGCGCCGGCAGCCAGGCCAACCGGGCCGGCGAACGAAAATCCGGCCATGGCCGCGGACCCCAGGACTACCGTCATCGCGGCACTGGCAATGTTCAAACCGGCGCCTACATAGTGGTCTGCCGCTTCTTTTCCGGATCGAGCCTCGGCAGCCTTCAACTCCCTCACCGCACTCATGATGTCGAAAGGCAAGGTCAGTGCCCCCCCGACGATCCCGCCGGTGCGCGACCATCTGAGTCCGGCCCGGGTTTTGGCGAAGTCCTTGAAAGCATTGTTGCCGGCTTCGATCATGCCCTTGCCGATGCGCGTCGTGGCCACGTCGAAAGCGATCGAAGCACCTTCCGTCACCACCCCCAGGCCATTGAAAATGGCCTCGCCGCCATTGTTGACCTGGAGGGCGTCGTGGACTCCGCGCAGGCCCATCAATATGCCGAACAGTTGCAGGCCGACGCTCGCGCCGAGGGTGCCGTATTGTCTGATCAGCGCCCAGCGGGGGTAGTTGGCCTTGCCGTCACTGATCAGGCGCAGATCGATCTTCTGGGCTGCATTCAAAAGCTGGATGGTTTTTTTGCGATAGCCACTTTCGTCCAGCGGTGGATTGGCTTCTTCCTTGATGATCGCAAGCGCATCGGCGGGGCGTGCGATCGCCATTTCGTAGAGAAAGGTTGGAAGCAGGTAGTTGTCGCCGAAGGAGGTGAGCTTGATGCGTTTTTCGATTTCGCTGTAATTGAATTGCAGCGAATTGATGAAAGAGCGGCGGGGGTTACGAAACAGCGTGTTATCGCCCGTCAGCGGTTCGCCGTTAACCGTGGCGCCGAGGGCATCGAGTGATCTTCGTGTGATCGAGTAGGCGCCAATTTTCATCGGACCGAATAAAGCGTCGAGGTCTTTTAATTGATTGGGCTTGCGTTGGGTATGGGATGTCTCGTTGTCAGTGGCGTTGTCACGGTCAAAATCAATCGTTGATTCCGTATAGGGGTTGGCATGATCGCCAAGCTCTGTAACAACCACAGCATCCTGCATTGGAAACGGATGTTTCACGGGGCCAGTCATTTGAACTTCCTTGTTCAGTTGCGTTGAATGTGCGCCGCCATGCTAATTGCAAGTTTTTCAGGTGTATATCGGCGGGAAGTTACCGTCCATTGCGGCAAACTGCTGTCGGGTATTTATTAAAAGGCATGCCAATTGGAGCAGCATAAGGCTGCTCCAGTTATCTCTGATTCAGTGTTTACCAAGCTTGTTTAAGTGAGGGAGTCAACTTTCACGCACGATATAGAGCGCGGGCGACATACCCGTCAGTTCAATGCCACCCACCAGGTAGATGATTTTCATCTCGCTGACTAGCGTAAGCAGCCTCAGGTACGCCGTCTCGCCCACTACGGCGCGAAATTGCGGGTTGGCAATCTCGAACCCCGGCAGCGTGGCACGGTGCAACAGGTTGTGCGGATCATCCGGAATTTTCAGCACAAACACGGCATCGAGTCCTTCACGGTGAAACACCACGGCGTTCTCGTTGAGTGCCCGACTGCTGGCATACAAGCTGTAGCCATTGTGCTGCAGGACGGTTTTGAACAGGGTCTGCAAGCTGGCGCTGTCAGGGGCCGCCAGATAGGCGCTCCACTCAGGCAGGCGCGAGGGGTCAAAGTTCAGGCGCTGGAACTCGTCGGCAGTGCGGGTCGGGAGTTGGATCCTCCAGTGAGGTGCGGTTGCGCCAAATGTGGTGGGCAGCGTTGGCAGCATCATCAGTGGATCGCTCAGATCGCGACGGGGTGAAAAGGTTTTGGCCCTGTCGCTCCAATGCCGGAAAGTCTGATTGAGTCGCGCCAGTCCGTTGCCGTCAATTGCCCTTTGATAGGCTGCCCGGCCAAATACTTCCCTGGCAATGGCGCTCGCCGAGTCGGGCGCCATGTAATTGAACGAGTTGGCGACTTGCTGCGTCAGCGGTGTCGCGAACGGCATGCGATTTTCCATCACGGCCCAGCCACTCTCGCGCTTGACGGCCCATATCGGTTGTAGCGCAGGTTCTTCCACCAGCATTCGCTCAAATGCGTCAAAACGACTTGGCGCAAATCGTGGGTTTTGCAGATAGACCAGACGTGGATTGGCCTGCAGCGGCTGCGGCACGATCGGATAATGAAGCCCGGCTATTTCTATTGAGGCATCCGCCGGTTTTTGCGGTTTGCCCCAGTTGCGCCAGTAGCCGGTGGACAGGTTCAATGCGCCGCTGGCATCGAGCAACAGACGGTCAGCGAACAGGTCCGTATCCGGGGTGAGTCGCTCTTCAGCCTCCAGCCGGGGACGCTTGCTCGGGCCCGGTTCCGGCGAGTCAGGCCTGACAGCGCGCTGATCGACGTCTGGCCGCGAGTGCGCCTGTTCGGCTGTCGTCGCCCGGGGAATTTCTCGCCAGAGTCGGGTGCCTGGAATCTGTTCGACCAGCGGCCCCGAGGGCGTGCGCTCTCCCGCATGGCATTGTTGATAGATTCCATCGGAATTTCTGCGCACCTGCACCGTGTTGCTCAGGTTTGAATCTGCCGGTTGCGGGTCTTGCATGTCGACGTACGTACGTTTTTTTCGGTCAAAGCGAAGTCCCAGATTCGAGTCGTCCGGGTGGGTCAACGTCTCAGCCATTTGCCGCGAAAGGAACAGCGGCGTGGCAGGCCTGGCAGGCGCGCCAGCCGAGGGCGATGAGTCAGAGGGTGGGGCGCGCATCCAGTCTGGAGCCTCAATGCGCCACAGCGCCTGCCCGTCGATTCTTCTGAGCGTCGGGCCGGGCAAATGCGGGGTGGCGAGTAAAGGCACCTGGTACTCGCCGGCCGCGTTGCGTTCTGCCAGAAAGTAGGTGCCTTCGCCAAGGTGGGCATACGTTCTTGCGTCCTCGCTCGTGAACAGCCCCGGTTCGTTGTCAATGGTGCGCAACGTTGCCACCTGCTCCGGGCGCAGCGTAATCATGGCCATGGCTGCCGCCACTCGCTCGGGCGTTGCCCCAGGGAGCGGATTGACGACAACGGCGCTTTCCCGAGGGGTTTCACTGGCGGTGGCTTCGACCGCGTGCTCATCGGTGCCGGGTGCGCGGGTTTGCCTGCTTGATCCCGGCCCGCTCACGGCTGCAATGGCATCGGGGCCTTGCGCGGCAGTCGAGCGGGTGGGCAACGTGGAGCCGTCCGGGGAGGTCGAAGAAGAGGGGATTTTGCGTGGAGGTTTGGCCATGGTTATGTACCGCTGATGATTGAAATCCCATCATCTTCGAAGCGGTTTTTTCACTGGCGGTATCTATATATCGTCCTCAAAAATCGTCACGTCTGCGCCTCCCCGTGTCAGGGCTGACGTCACGCCTCTCTGATGATGAACACACAGTAGCGGCCCAGTCCGTCACTGAGGACACCGCCCTGCAACCAGACGATTCTGTCCTCCGTCCTGGCTTGCATAAGGGCGGTATAGGCGGGGTCGCCAATCCTTGCCCGCAGATGCGGGTCAGCGAATTCCGCTTCCGGGGAATGGCCCAGCGCAAAAGCGTTGCCGGTGACTTGTCCCACCTTCATGAAATAGACCTTGTCCCGGTTGCTGCCCTGGAAAACCAGCGACGACCAATCCTGAAAGCGGGTGAAGGGCGCCACTTCGTAGCCGCAGCGTCTGAGCACCCCGCTGACCAGCAACCTGAGGCCGGCAAACGTCGAATTGCTGCGGTATTTGGTCCACTCCTCGTGGAAACGCAGCGGGTCGAATGTCAGGCGTTGCAGCGGGCCGTCCACCTCGGGCGGCAGCAGGACGGTGGTTCGGCCACCAATTTGCGCCCGTGGCGCCACTGGCAGCATGTCCACCGGATCAGCGAACGACGAAGCCGCACCCAGTGGCTTGCGCCGCCATTGATCGGTTATCCACTGCAGCTTCAACAGACCGGCGGAGGTGATCGTGCGCGAGTTGTCGGCACGCTCGAACAACATTCTGGCGACGGCTCGGGCAGTGATATCGGAAAACTCGCTGAACATGTCCCTGACCGATTGCGTCAGGGGCTGGGTGAACGATGTCTCGCCGACGCGTACCTTCAATGGCGTATCGGTGCTACGCCAGATCGGCACGGGTTGAAGGGCCGGCGCCTCGCGCAGCATGCGCTCGAACGTCTCGAAATGGCTCGGCGAAAAATCAGGATGGCTGAGAAAGTACACGCGTGTGGCGTCGTTCGTCTGGTTGCCTACCGGCACGATAGGGTAGTGGCGGCCGTTGATGGCAATGGATTCACCGGTTTCCGGCTTGTTTTCCTTGCCCCAGTTTATCCATTGTTCATTCGCCAGCGGCTGTGGCTGTTCTGATCCGTGGGGGCGCATGCCCGGTTGAGCAATGGCGTCAACGCTGGCGCCATCAGTACTGGCCGAATGTTGATTCGATGCCTGACCCTCTTCAGCGCTCAGAACGAACCGCCAGATTTTCTGCCCCGCCATTTGCTCCACCATCGGGCCCGTCGGGATGAAGCGGTCAGCGGATTTCTGTTGATAGCTTCCATCCGGATGACGATGAATCATGATGGTGCCTTCGAGTGTATCGACATAGGGCCGGTTGGCAGCGTCGTAACGCAAGCCCTGCGCCGAGTGTTCGCGGGAGGTCAGGGTGGCCGCCAGAAATGGCGGTATGAACCCGAGAGGCTTGGGCCGGGCGTCGTTGCGCGCCACATCTGGGTCGGGTACCGGCTGCGAAGGCAGCCAATCGGCATGCCAGCGGGCTTCACCTTCGAGTTTTCTGAAACTCAATTCTGCGCCCGGCCGCGTCACCAAAGGACTTCGATATTCGCCATTTGCGCGGCGCTCGACCCACATGTAATCGCGGTCGCCGACGAACGCGTAAATCTGCCCGTCGAAACCTTCGAACAGGCCACTGTCGCTCGACACGGGTCGCAGCTCATGGATTTTGTCCTTCGGCCAGTTAGTGGCGCTGATGGCGCCCAGCGTTCGGGCGCGCGACGGGTCCGCAATGGCCGTAACGACGACGGCCGATTGCACGTTCGCTCCGCCAGAAGAGGTAGAAGTCGGCGGTGCGGAGGATGTCGAACTGTGGGCATGAGCGGCGCCCACGACGTGAGAGATTGTGATCGGAGCGGGGATTACTTCCGCACCCGCAACCGGCCTTGAGGCTGGAGATGTGGGCGGTGTCGTGGTTACGCTGGTTTTCCTGGGCGGCTTGGCCATAGGTATCTTCCTGAATAAAGGGGGGAGCCATCAGATGGCGAGGCGGTCGGTTTTACGGTGTCATGCGCGCCGCTGGACAAACCGCGCGCCGGGCACCGGTTTTCAACGCACTGCCTGAAGGTCAGAGCAGCGCCAGGCAATGTTGCTTCAGCGCCATCAGTTGCTCGGCGGTCACCGGCGGGTCGGCCTGAAGGGCGAACTGCAGTAAATCCTGGCAAACCTCAAGCTGGTGGTCGCAACGGTTCAAGACCTGCATCTGGGGGAACGCGAGCTTGTGCAGCGGCTCGTCTGACGTTGCCCAACTGCGGTCGCGCGGATCAAAAATCGGCTGGGCCAGAGCGTTTTCCCGGACCACGGCATTTTGTACCGCCAGGTGTCGCGCTCGCGCAGGGGTCGCCGCTAACGCGTTGGCGTAGTCGAATTCGGGATCGAAGTAGCGCGCATCAATGTGCTTGACGGAGATCGTTTCGAACTCGATGTAGACGCTGTGCACGATCCCCCCGCGGGTGATGACGTGCACCTGGTCAATCAGGTCGTCTGGCTGGCTGTATTGCGGCAGATGAACAATGACGTCGCCGATGCGCAGCAGATGATCGGCGAGGCTGATCTCGACTGCGCCCAGTTGCGTCGCGTCGAGCTCCCATACCGATGAATAAGGCAACTGCGCCGGGGCGTCGGCCAGTGCGCCGGGGGTCGAGATACGCAACGTTATATTGCGCGTCAGGTGCACGAGGTAGGTGGATCCCTCGCCGACCAGGTGCTCGATTGCGCGTTGCCGCGGCAGGCTTTTCAACCCGATGCAGACGTTGCTGGCGCGCAGCTGATGCCCGGGATTGTCTGCAGGCCGATAAAAAGGGTAGGTGCCGGCGCATGGCTTGAGGGGAAGCGCGACGCTGGTTTTCCAGGCGTTGGAGGTGCTGTTGCGAAACGTTTCGTTGGCGAAAAAATCGTCGGCCATGGGCGGTTGTTCGAGCCGCCATGACACGCCGTCGTTCATGACCAGAATGATCGGCTGATTCACCGCCAGGGCCGGTCGAGTCAAGCGCTCCCCGATGGCGATAGTGCCGACACTGTGAGAACTGGCGAGGTTCTTGATGAGCAATTCATGTTGGCCGAAGCGCAGGGACAGGCCGCATTCGGTATACATGATGCGGTCGAACGCCAGCTCGCGTTTGATCGTGGCGTTGTAGTACGCCTCGATGCTGGAGATTTCCTGGCTGGCGTAATCCAGGTAGACCATGCTCAGGGCTTTCGGTGAGTGCTCGGTAATGCGCAGCGTGGTGAGGCGTTCGCCTCGGGGAATGTAGTAACGCTCAAGCTTTTTCCGCGGATCCGTCTGTTCATCTTCGTAGACAATCACCGGGCCGGCTGCGCTGCCCGGTCGGATGATCGTCACCTGCAGAGTGATCGGCCCTGGGGTGTCGAGCGTGGCGGGCAGGTCCGGTACCAGGTGGAAACCATCGCGGGTGATGAACAGCAATTTCGCATTTTGCAGCACGCGTTGCTCGCCGCGCTGTTGGTAGACATCCTTGATCCTGACGATTCGACTAAGGTCGTCATCCAGATCAAACCGCGAGGTGATGACCAGGTGTGCGCCTTCCAGCGTCCAGCTGACAATCAGTTCCTTGCGCCAGTCCAGACCGATGATGCTGTCTTGCGCGCCATCCTCGATGATCGACACATGACCGGCCACGTGAGCAATGCTGTAGGTATCGCTGCCGGCTCCTCCGTGCACTGTGGCATGAGCGCCGAACACATCGATGCGGTCATCGCCCTCGGCGGCGTGGATATCGTCGTCTCCCCACGCCTGGATAATGTTGGCTGCTTGCGTGGCGATGACTTCATTGCTGGCGCCGGCAAGGGTTGTCACATTCTCGATGCTGGTCAGGGACGTGTGCGGCTCGAGTTTTCGCTGATGGGTGGAATCGTCGAGGCTGATCACCGACATCAGCCCTGCCTTGAGGTCTACGTGGTAGCCCAGCCTGCCTGCGCCTGGTTCGGCAATGGCATCGGCCAATGACAATGTGTCGTTGCCCTCACCACCGTCGAGTGCCGATAGCCGACCCTGCGCCGAGGCGTTCTTGAGTTGATTGGCCGCGTCTTTGAACACGAACTGATCGCCGCTGTTGCCCCCGGTCAGCTTCTTGGTGCCGCTCCTGTAATGAAACACGTTGGGTTTGTGTTCGACGCCGCGGATGTCGTCGTCACCGCCCCCGATAAACCACAACACGCCCTTGTGCTCGCCGGCAGTGCCGAGTGACGCCCCCGGGGTTTGCTCATTCACCCCGCCACGGGCGTCCAGCGTGTCATCGGTGTCCTGAATTTGCACACGGCTGACCGTGGCGTCTTCCATGGTTTCCCGCGACCAGTTGTAGAAGCGGATTTGCACCGGGTTTGATTCCGCGACAAAGCCGCCATCGACCACGGCTTCAATCTGCTCTTTGAGCGTTCCGTCGAGCAGTCGTCGCGCGGTGGTTTGCAGCAACCTCGCGTGCTCAGCCGTTGCCTTGGCCAGGTCATAACGATTCTGCACTGCGGTGTCGGGGTCGACGCCCCAGAAGGCAAACCAGCCGGTGCGCAGTCGCTCATGGGTGGTCAGTTCGATGTAGTCATCAATGTCATCCACGGCGCGCACTCCGGCCCACACGCGGGCACCGGCCACCAGAAACAGCCCGGCCAGGAGACCCACCGGGCCTGCCGCGGAGAAACCTGCCAACGCCGCGAAGCCCAGCAGCACGGTCATGGCGGCGCTGGTGACGCTCAGGCCGGCCTCGACGTAGTGGTCAACCGCTTGCTTGCCGGTGGCCTTGGACGCTGCATCAAAAGCGTCGACGGCGGCGATGATGTCGAAGGGCAGGGTCAGGACGCTGGCGAGCAATCCGGCCGAGCGTCCGAGCCGTACGCCGATCCGCGTGTGGGCGAAGCCTTTGCAGGCGCTACGACTGGCCTGAATCATCAGCGTTGCTTTTTTGGCCACGGACACTTCAACCACCATTGAAGCCAGCTCACCGGCGACGCTGGCACCGTTGAATATCGTCTCGTATTCATTCTTGTTGCGGATGGCGTCATGCAAGCCACGCAGACCGCTGTAGACGCCAAATGACTGCAGCCCCATGCCCATGCTGGCCATGCCCGCACTCTTCGCGTGATTGACCCAGCCGGACAGGCGTCCGGGCGCTTGTCCGGCCAGTTGTGTGTCGCCGATATCGAGCCGTTGCGCAGCGTTCAACAGCTTGCCTAGCGCATGGCGGTATTTGCGCGGATCGGCGAGTGACGGATCGGTTTCCCTGAGCATCGCCGGGGCAGTCAGGGGGCGCATGCTCGCCAGTTCGAACAGCAGCGAGGGCAGCAAATAATCGTCTGCGCCTGTGGTCAATTTCATCTGCGCTTCGATGGCTATCGGGTCTAACTGCAGCTGGTTCAAGAAGGATTGCTTCGGCTCTCGGAAAAAAGTGTTTTTTCCGTTCAGCTGTTCTCCGAGCAAGGTGGCGCCCAGAGCGTCGAGGGATGTCCGGGTGACGGAATAAGGGCCGATTTGTAGCGGGCCGAAGAGCTCGTCGACGATGCGCAACTGCGAGGCTTTGCTGTTGCGCCTGACGTGCGCAGGCGTGCTCTCGGTGGCGCTGATGTCGAGTGTCGACGGCGTTTTCTGATTGGCGCGCAGGCCAATGTCGGTGACGACGACGGCGTCATCCAGATGGATATTCGTGGAAGACTGAGTGCTAGGCAATTTGAGCATCCTTGTTCATTTTTGCTGGCTGTTGATCGGTCGGTAAAAAAGCGGCAGAGCGGGCGCGCAGCCTTGCAGCGCAGGGGCACGCTGCCAGGCTGGCGTCGCTTACGGATTTCAGCGCTCTCGGATAATGAACACGGACTCAGGCTTCGACCTGACGTTGAGCACGCCGCCCAGCAGCCAGATCAGCTGATTCTTCGCGTGGGCCGCCTGTACTGCGGCATACGCTGGCTGGCCAATGCTGGCGGGCAGGGCCGGGTCCAGCAGTTCGGTGCCGGCCTGGGTATGAAGGGCAATGGCATTCCCCTCGACCACCCCCAGTTTCAAGATGAACACGTCATCGCTGGCTGGACCGCGAAACACCAGCGTGGGCCGTTGATGGTGAGGCGTCAGCGGGAAGACGTCATAACCGGCGCGCACCAGCAGGCCACCGGTCAACTGCTTCAAGGCCTGGTTGGAAAGGGTCCTGAGGTAGTAACTCCAGTCTTCGGGAAAACGCTGCGGATCAAAGGTCAGGCTATGCAGTGGCGCGTCCGGCGCGGCGGTCAGCGGTAGCAAGGTTCGCCCGTTATGTTCGACACGCGGGGCCTCTCGCAACATGAGCATGGGATCGCCGAGTGGCGGCACGCCGGAGGTAGCTCGCCAGTTCCACTGCGTCAGTACCTGATAAATATGGTGCAGGCCGGTGGAAGTGATTTGCGCGGAATTGTCAGCGCGTTCGAACAGAGTTTTGGCGACCGTCTGTGCCGTCCCCTCGGAAAAATCTGTGAAGCGCTCGGCGACTGATTGCGACAAGGGTTTGTGGAAAAGCTTCTGCGCCGGTCGCACTTCCAGCGGGTCGTTGCTGTAGCGGTAGATGGCTGCCGGCTGGAGGGCCGGCGTCTCTCGCATCACGCGTTCGAATTCGTCGAATCGGCTGATTGGAGATTCGGGGTTTTGCAAAAAAATCATTCGGGGCAAGCGATCGGCAGCCGAGCCTGGTGGCACGATCGCGTAGTCAAATCCGCCCAGCTTTGTGGACGGGCCTGGAGGCGGGCCGTCGTAATGTCCCCACTGCATCCAGTAATAAGGACTTTCAACGGTCTCTCGGGACACTCGCGGTGCGGTGTCCAAGCCTTCAGCCGGTCCGGATGGCTCGGCACTCTCCTCCAGCCGGGGACGTTTGGCCGGGCGGGTGCCGGTGTCTGTATCGGTGTCGGGCGACTCGTGGATATACAGTCGCGGGCTCTGCGGGGACGATTGCCGTTCGGGGATTCGCCGCCAAAGATCCGTGCCGGGGATGCGCTCCACCGACGGGCCCGAGGCTAACCGCTCGTTGAAGTCGCTGGCCTGATATTCACCGTCGCTGTTCTTGCGGATCAGCACCGTACCTTCGTCCGCAATATCTGCGTAGGTCCTGCCGGTTTTGTCGTAACGAAGGCCATCCTGCGGCCGTGCGGGCTCCAGCAGTTTCGCCAGTTCGGGGGATAGAAATTCGAACGCTGGCGCAATTTCGCGAGGCGGTGTCTGCGCGGCTTTTCTTACCCAGCCAGGACGCTCGATGCGCCAATACGGTTCACCGTCGATCCTGGCCAGAATCGGCCCTGGCACGCCGGGCACGAAGGGGAAGGGCACCTGATATTCGCCTTGGCTGTTGCGCTCGACCATTGTCTTGCCCAGGCCTTTCAAGTCGGCAAACAGGGTGCCGTCGTTGCTGGTGAACAACCCTGAATTGCCTCTGAATGGAACCAGTTCGTCGAGGCGCTCTTTCGGCCAGGTGATCATGTTGATCGCCGATTCGACGGTGAGGGTCGCAGCTCGCGCAGGCGATCCCGGAATGTCCGTGATGATGACCGCTGAAGAGTGTGGTGTTTCAATCAGAGTGTCAGGGCTGGCGCGTCGGGCAGCATCAGCATCGGGAGTATTGATAGATAAGTCCGCAACCTGATTGTGAGCGCGGGTAGCGGCGTTTGAACTGTTCGCCGCTTTACTTGCGCTGGAAGTATTGTCGATGTTTGAGGTATTGATTTTTTTCGTAGGCTTTAACATTTATACACTTCGGGTTTAATAATTAATGTTGGTTGATAAACAGGTTTGTAGTGTTTGGCGCGCAGGGCGACCACGACACATCGCAACGGGCGTGCGTCGGGCGCTATGCGGTTTGGTAGCGGCGATCGGTCGGGCTGCGCTGGAATACAGGCCGGCCGAGAGCGCTAGGGACAGAGGAATAGGGGCGAGCAAATGTCGGCGGCCAAACAAGCGTTGGTTGCCGGGATTTCGGAGTCGGTTTTAATCGTGCGGATGTGTAGACGCTGGGCCATATAGAACTTCCTTGTTCTGGCGTTGATGGTCAGTTGCGCGGCTATATTAGAGAGGGAGTTTGATGGGTGTATATCGAAGTGTTGTTGCCTGGTGTTGCGAATTGCGCGGGATGAAATGATGTAACTTTTTAAACTGATTTAGTTTGATTCATTCACGGTTGTCACTGCTGCAATCCGTGCACACGGATCAACAGCAGTGCCAAACCCGTCACCCGATTGCCGTTCTCAGGAATGGCTGCCAAGCAGGGACGCCGCGCCCGCTCCGCCAAACAATCCTGCGCTGATCCGGTTGAACCAGCTCTGTCCCTTGCCGCTGCGCAGGTATCGAGCTGCACCGTGGGCACTCAATCCGTAGGCCAATTTGCACAGCAGATCCAGCACCGTCCAGGTCGCGATCATGACCAGCAGTTGCGGGAGAAACGCTTGCTCGGCGCTGAGGAACTGCGGGAGGAAGGCGGCAAAGAACAGAATGTCTTTCGGGTTGCTGGCGCCCAGTACGAAGGCGCGACCGAACAAGGCGCGGAATCTGGGAACCGGCGCGGCTTGCGGCACTTCGGTGGCCACCGAGGGCTGACGCGATTGCTGCCAGCTCTGCCAGGCGAGGTAGAACAGATAGATCGCGCCGACGATTTTCAGCGCGCTGAAAAGTTTTTCCGATGCCAGCAGCAGGGCGCCCAGACCCAGCGCAGAAGCACTGAGCAAACAGATCGAGGCAAACACGCCGCCGAGAAACGCCGGGTAGGAACGACGCAAACCGTAATTCAGGCTGTTGCTGATCATCAGCAACGACAGTGGCCCCGGAATAAGGATCACCACCAGCGCCGCGCCGCTGAACAGCAGCCAGGTTTCCAGACTCATCATTTGCTCCTTTTTGTTGTATTCACGAATGTGCAAAAGCCCCACCCGCGAGGGTGAGGCCGTTTTGAAGCCTGAACCGCGTGCCGCTTACAGGAAGATGAACTTGGCGAAGAAGATCGCGCAGAGCACCCACAGGCTGACGGAGATTTCCTTGAACTTGCCGGTGCCGGCCTTCAGCGCCACATAGGTGATGAAGCCCAGCGCGATACCGTCGGCGACCGAAAACGTCAGCGGCATCATGATCGCGGTGACGATGGCCGGAATGGCATCGGTGGCTTCGTCCCACTCGATGTGGGCCATGCTGCCCATCATCAGCATTGCAACGTAGATCAGTGCACCAGCGGTGGCGTAGGCGGGAATCATGCCGGCCAGCGGTGCAAAAAACATCGCCGCTATAAATAGCACACCTACGGTGACGGCGGTAAGACCAGTCCGACCACCAGCGGCCACGCCAGCGGCACTTTCCACATAACTGGTGACGGGCGGAACACCCACCACTGCGCCGAATACACTGGAAGCACTGTCGGCTTTCATGGCACGGGAGAGGTTTTCGATGCGGCCGTCAGCGTTCACCAGATTGGCACGCTGGGCAACACCCATCAGGGTGCCGGCGGTGTCAAACATGTGCACGAAGAGGAAAGCGAGGACCACGCTGATCATACTGACGTTGAATACACCGGCCACATTCATCGCCATCCAGGTCGGTGCCAGGCTTGGCGGGGCGGACATGATGCCTTGATAGTGCACAAGGCCCAGACCCCAGCCGGCCAAGGTGACGGTGATGATGCTGATGAGGATCGCGCCAAATACGCGGTGGTAGCTGAGAATTGCGATCATCAGGAAGCAGACCGCGGCGAGCAGTGGGCCAGCTTCATGCAGGGAGCCCAGTTTGAGCAGAGTCGCCGGGCTATCGACAACGATGCCAGCGGTTTTTAAACCGATCAGCCCGAGAAACAAACCGACACCGGCGCCCATCGCGTGGCGCAGGCTGACCGGAATGCTGTTGAGCAGCCATTCGCGAATCCGCGAGAAGGTCAGAATCATGAACAACACACCCGAGACAAACACCGCACCGAGGGCGGTTTCCCAGTTGTAGCCCATGGTGCCGACCACGGTGTAAGTGAAAAACGCGTTGAGGCCCATGCCCGGTGCCAGGCCCACTGGCCAGTTGGCATACAGGCCCATCAGCAGGCAGCCCAGTGCAGCGGCGATACAGGTGGCGACGAAGGCTGCACCGTGGTCAATCCCGGCATCGGCCATGATGTTGGGGTTGACGAAGATGATGTAAGCCATGGTGATGAAGGTTGTCAGACCGGCAATCAGCTCGGTCTTCACCGTGGTGCCATGCAAGCTGAGTTTAAACAGGCGCTCAAGCAAGCCATTGCGTAACGGCGGCGAGAGATCCAGCGTCGATGCTTCGGATTTGCGGCTTTCCACAGCGAGTACTCCTCAAGAGTTTTATTGTTATTTCCAGGGCCGGACCCATGAGGGGTGGCAGCGGCCCTTTGAGGCATACGCGAATTTGTTGACCATGCGGTCAGGAACTCGCACGCTGTGGATTATGCTTTTGTGTACAAATAAAGCAAATATTGTTTTTGATTTTGTTTACGAGAAGTCCGTCGATAGGGATATATCGACTTTTTCGACCTCATCGCAGGCAAGTCAGCTCTCTCAGTGTTTATTTGTGGATCTGATTTTTGTGGTCAGCTCATAACCCTGTGGGAGCTGGCTTGCCAGCGATGAGGCCAGGACAGTCAATCAAAAGCCGCCCGACTGTCCCCCAACGCCAGATTCACCGCCAACCAGCCATTCACCGCAGCCTCCCCAGCCTCGGCAAACACCCGCTCCAGCAACTTCACCTGCTCACGCCGTAACGCCTGTTCAAACTTCGCGCCTTCGGCGGTCAACGCCAGCAGGCGCTTACGCTTATCCGTCTCTGACGCGACGCTGTCCACCAGATGCATTTCCTGCAACTGGCGCAACGGCATGTTCAGCGCCTGCTTGCTCACGCCCAGCAAGGCCAGCAGTTCCTTGACGCTCAGATTCGGGTAGCGGGCGATGAAAAACACAATGCGCTGATGCACCCGTGACAAGCCTCGGCGCTCGAGCATTTCGTCAGCCTTGGCGGTGAACGCCTGATAACCGAAGAAAAACGCTTCCATGGCCTGCTGCTGACTGCTGGGGTTTTTAAGGTCAAGCATGTTGACGTACTCGCTCAAGCTGTCGTAGTTTCAGTCAACAAGTTTGACTCATTTTTCACACGCCTTGCTACCGGTGACCTCCATGGCTTTTTCCGAACGTGTCTCGCGCCTTAAAAGTTCTCTGATCCGTGAAATCCTCGCCGCAGCCCAGCGCCCGGAAGTGATGTCGTTCGCCGGCGGCCTGCCGGCAGAAGCGATGTTGCCGAAAGTCGAATGGGCCGACATGCCCCTGTCGCTCGGTCAGTACGGTATGAGCGAGGGCGAGCCAGCATTGCGTGAAGCCTTGGCGGCAGAGGCGAGGGCGTTGGGATTGGCTTGCGACGCAAGTCAGGTGCTGGTGGTCAGCGGCTCTCAGCAAACGCTGGATCTGGCGGCAAAGCTGTACATCGACAAAGGCACCGAGATTCTGCTGGAGGCGCCGACTTACCTGGCGGCATTGCAGATCTTCCAGCTGTTCGGCGCTGATTGCCTGACTGTGCAGCAGGAGGCCGACGGTCCGAACCTTGCGCAACTGCGCACTCGCCTGGAACAGCATCGTCCGGCGTTCATCTACCTGATCCCGACGTTCCAGAACCCGTCTGCCGTGCGCTACAGCGAAGCCAAACGCGCAGCGGTCGCCGCTTTGCTCGACGAATTCGGCGTGACCCTGATCGAAGACGAGCCTTACCGCGAACTGACGTTCGACGGCGGCAGCGCCAAGCCGATCGCCGCACGCCTGAAGACCTCCAGCTGGATCTACACCGGCACCGTGTCGAAAACGCTCCTGCCGGGTTTACGCGTGGGCTACCTGATCGCCAGCCCCGACCTGTTCCCGCATCTGCTCAAGCTCAAGCAATCAGCGGACCTGCACACCAATCGCATCGGCCAGTGGCAGGCGTTGCAGTGGATCGGCAGCGAGAAATATCAGCAGCATTTAAGTGAGTTGCGCGGCTTCTACCGTGAGCGTCGCGATGGCTTTCAAGCGGCGCTGCAAATGCACTTTGCCGATCTGGCCGACTGGGATGTGCCCCAGGGTGGGCTGTTTTTCTGGCTGACGTTGAAACAACCGCTGGACACGCGCACGTTGCTCAACCAAGCGTTAGCCAATGACGTGGCGTTTATGCCGGGCGAGCCGTTCTTCCCGGAGCCGGACAACCATCATGGGCATTTGCGTTTGAATTTCAGTCACATCGATCCGGCACGACTGGATGAAGGGCTGAAGCGATTGGCGGCGGTGGTGCGCCAGGCGCAGATAGAAAAAGCGGCCTGAAAAACAAATAAACCGGCTCGAGGGCCGGTTTATTTTTGTCTGAAGTTTGCGGTGTCTTAACTTGCCCCATCGCTGGCAAGCCAGCTCCCACAGTGATACGTGGCGTTCACAGAACCTGTGGGAGCTGGCTTGCCAGCGATGAGGCCATCAGCGACACCAAAATCCATCAGACCGCTGCAAACCGCTTATCCAGATAATCAATAATCACCTTGGACTCATACATCCAGGTCGTCTGCCCATTCTCTTCAATGCGCAGGCACGGCACTTTGATCCGGCCGCCCTGTTCCAGCAGCGTCTGGCGATCCTGCTCGTTGTTCTTCGCATCCTTCAACGCCACCGGCACGTTCAAACGACGCAGGGTGCGACGGGTTTTTACACAGAACGGGCAGGCGTGGAATTGGTACAGGGTCAGGTCTTTGGCAGCCGCATCGACCTGCGCCTGAGCAGCGGCAGGGCGCTGTTTCTTGCCCGGACGGGTGATGAAGTCGACGAAAATAACCAGTTGGCCGAGGCCGACACGAAGCGCTTTGACGAACACGTTGAAAGCCTCACGGTGCACTTAGAGAAAGGCGCGCAGCTTACCCGATTTTTCACGGCCGAAAAAAAACCGGCGATCAACGCCGGTTTTTTTGTGTGACGAGTTACTTGATCAGGCTGAGGAATTCGCTGCGAGTCGCTGCGTTTTCACGGAACTCACCGAGCATCACCGAAGTGATCATCGACGAATTCTGTTTCTCGACACCGCGCATCATCATGCACATGTGCTTGGCCTCGATCACCACTGCAACGCCCAGCGCGCCTGTGACTTGCTGCACCGCGTCGGCGATCTGGCGGCTGAGGTTTTCCTGAATCTGCAGGCGACGGGCGTACATGTCGACAATGCGCGCAACCTTCGACAGGCCCAGCACTTTGCCGCTCGGGATATACGCGACGTGAGCCTTGCCGATAAACGGCAGCAAGTGATGTTCGCACAGCGAGTACAACTCGATGTCCTTGACCAGCACCATTTCGCTGTTGTCGGAGCTGAAGAGGGCACCGTTGGTGACCTCTTCAAGCGTCTGTTCGTAACCGCGGCAGAGGTACTGCATGGCTTTGGCGGCACGCTTTGGCGTGTCGAGCAGGCCCTCGCGGGAGACGTCCTCGCCCAATTGGCCGAGAATCGCGGTGTAGTTCTGTTCCAGTGTCACAGGGGCTGATTCCATAAGGGTTTCAGAGGGGTACTGTTTCTGCCTGTACCAATTTTGTACCAATCAAGCTGTTTTCGAGCTTCCCGAGCTCACCCCAGTCGGTGCTGGAGTTTATCCATCGGGCGTAGGTCGATAGCAACATCTGAACGCTATGACCGAGCTGAATGGCAATGAACGCAGGGATCATACCCGCCATAAGGCACATGGTAGCGTAAGTGTGTCGGCAGTTGTATTGCCCGCTGACGCGAATGTCTAATTCGGTCAGTCCGGCCTGGAGGCTGTAGGGCGCGCTGATTTGCTCGCCGAGCGCTCGATCAATGCCTAGTGCTTCAAGGTCGGCCTTGACTCACCCGATTGGGATCGCCTTCTTCAATCCAAAAATCAACAAATACGACACCGGGAATGTTGCCGCGAAGCTGGGCAACACCTCGAAGGCGGATAGTGATAGCCAGCTATCGCGGGCGTGGTCTGATCCAGGTCACTGGGCATGACACCAGACATCAATGCGAAATTGTGAATGCTGATAACAACGCCGCCTGCGTATCCCCAAGGCAAAGATTTGATCCGATGAAAAAAAACGGCTTTCGAGCGCACGGTCAGAACCCTCGAGCAGGCTCTGGATGACGTGATGGTTAACTAATCCTTCATCTTGCCTACGGCTCATACCGAACCAAGGGGCAAAGGGAACGGGGCTAAAGGGGCTGAGGGGAGGGCAGACGGCGGGATGGCTCGCGCTTCGCGGCGAACTGAACGCGCCTCAAGAAATCACTCAATTGGCCGATACGATTACGGAGTCTTGGTGGACGAGCCGCAAGATGTATTACTCGCGAGAAGCCGAACAAGATGATCTGTAGGCCCGATGGCCATCGAATCGAGCCTGGTATCGGCGGACCTCTTTCTTTTTGACCTTGCGCCCTGGCTACTGCACCTGCGCGGCAGGCACCTGACAACAGTTTTATGACGAGCTGATACCCCAGGGTGTTCAAGTACTAATCATTTATTCACGGTGTCTGGAGTCTGGGCACTGGGTGCCGAGGTGTTTATGGGATTGCTTGATAGAGATTTTAATTTGAACAGTGGTGAGCGACTCACCGCGCTGCATGTAGATGCACTCCCACCCGATGCTATCGCTCGCTATGAGTTCGCATGCGAGGTCCTCGCCGATTTGCCGGGACCGCTCATTGGTGCCGATATTTTTTGCGGCAATGGTTATGGCACCCACCTGCTGGCGCAATCGTTGCCGTGCTTCATACACGGTATCGACGGCTCGGCAGAGTCAATTGACTTGGCCAATCGCAATTACGTTGACGTGAATACGCTGTTCAGCCAGAAGTTTTTCCCGTTTTCGCTTCCGGCCAACCATTTTGATTTCATCGTGTCGATCGAGTCCATTGAACACGTTGAGCAAGGTGAAGCGTTCTTTGGGCTGTTGGTCCACGCATTAAAACCGGGTGGCCGATTGATTATCTCTGCGCCCAACTCGCAGGTTGTCGACCTGACCAAAAACCCTTACGCATGGCACTACAAGCATTACACGGTGGAAGAGTTTCTGAGCCTGGGCGAGCGGCATGGATTGAAGTTGATGACATGGTTGGGCGCCGACTGCACGTTGGTCAACCCGAGTGGGAAGGTGGTCGCGGGCAATTATTTCAGCCCGCATAGCGGCGCTTTGGTCGCAGGCCGTATTGGCGATACACAAACCTTTTACTTTCAAAAACCACAGTGAGCCCGGCATGACTGTTCGTAAAAAACTCTACTTTATCGGTTGGGATTACGCTACGCCGCGTTCGGTGCCTTTCAAACGCGCTCTGCAAGATCGGAACTTCCCTTGGGAACCGGTGGCACTGGTACATGACAAGGTACTAATGGATGCCGTTGATGACATCAAGTTGATGACCACTGAAGACTTTCTGGCGCAATGCATCCCGGGACAGACGACGGCCATGTTGTTTTCCCATGATGAGCAGCAACGCAGTCTTTGGCAGCGCCGCGGGCGAGACTATGGCATTCAATGGGTCGACCAGGGCGAGTTGCTGATGGACTACGCCGCTACATTGAGCCAAAGCGGACAATCCCGGGATCTGGGACCGATGATCCTGCCGCAGGCGTTCGACCCGAAAGCCTGTGACGCGCTCAGGGCTTATCGCGGACTTTGGCCGGACGCGCTGTCCAACCAGACCTTTGAGGCGTATTTAAGTTTTCTCGATACCGGGTTGACCACACGTCTGTCCGAAGCCATGCAGCCACTTTGCGAGCATCCGTTTTATCAGACTGCCGCTCAAAGGCACTCCATGCAGCCCTGCGAGAACGAAGCAACGCAGGCGTGGGAAATCGCACCCAAGCGCACGGCCTTCCTTGAGCAAGTGGTATTGCAGACTTCGGGTAATCACGTCAAATACGCGTTCTCTGCCATGAATGCCGTTAGCGCCAGCGGTGGGGCGGCCCAACTGAAATTGCTGCTACAGGGCCTGGGTATTACGCCTGCTGCTTCAACCGTGCAAATCGAAAATGGGGAACTGGTCCAGGCAGGCATCGATGGGTTCGACTTGCCGGACACGGCGGCACCACGTAAATGGCTGCATCTTCAGGTCGATGATCCCGCGTTGATACTGCAAGCGCTGGGTCGCCAGACTCGCGAGTTGCTGGCGCATGTGCGAGTGGGTCTGCGCCCGACTCAACTGCTTCAATTGTTGGAGCATCACCCCATCGAGACGATGACATTGGTCTGCGACAGGCCCGGTCCGCTGGGATTGCAGGTGACGATCCATACAAGAAAAGTCTGAGTTAGCCACTCTACGACGTCTGGCCGGCATCTTCATATCGAATTGCAAGTTGATCTGGTTTGAAGCTCTGCTGGCCAGTACCAGTGGGCAAATCTATCGCCCTTTGGAGATTTTCGTTGCGACTGGAAACGGAACTCCTCCGTCTGGATGGCAGCGCACACAGCAGTAGGGCACCTGGTCAGTCGGCTTTCGGCCACTGCGCCCCTGCCAGGAAGCCGCTTACTGTCAAACCATCATCCAACAATGAAAAAAGCCCCGCATCGTTTTAAGCGATGCGGGGCTTTTTCGATATATTTGGGACAGTGATCCCTTACCAATTTCTGTAGCAATAACCGTGTATTAGCATGGAATCCAGAGTTTTCTTCGGTGCTAAGCCTCTGATTTCATTGACCCTGAGACCCTGTTTAAAACCCTAAACATCGCGGTGTAAATCTGTTCCAGGGACATGAAACTACCTGTGGGGATTTTCGCAATGAGCAAGGGTGCGGTAGCGGACACGCCCCTGCAAGTTCGGTGTAACGCGATTATTCGTCGCGGCCTTCCATCATGGTGCGTTTGAGCATCACGTAAACCGCGCCGGCGCCGCCATGTTTGGCCTGGCACGAGCAGAAACCCAGCACTTGCGCGTGCTGGCGCAACCAGGTGTTGACGTGGCTTTTGATCATCGGCCGCTTGCCGTCCAGCCGCACAGCCTTGCCGTGGGTGACGCGCACGCAGCGAATTTCGAATTTGGTCGCTTCGGCGAGAAACGCCCATAGCGTTTCCCGGGCCTTTTCCACGTTCATGCCGTGCAGGTCGAGGCTGCCTTCGAACGGGATCTGCCCGACCTTGAGCTTGCGCATCTGACTTTCCTGAACCCCGTCCCGGGACCACATCAACTCGTCTTCCGGACCTACATCGATCACGAACTGATCCGACAGACCGTCAACGGTCGCCTGGTCGGTGCGCACGGTGGCCGATTGGCGCAGCTTGGCGATCTGTGCGCGGTCAGTCTTGGGTTTGCCGGTGTCGGCGCGATCGTGCTTGATCGGCTTGACGCCACGCAGCTCGTTTTTGAACAGGGAAAAATCGTCGTCTTGCATATCAGCCTCCGCGAAGGGCGGCCAGTTTACCCAAGTCGAAACAAAACGGCCCGGCTAAAAGCCAGGCCGTCGATTCAGTCGTGTTTTTTCATCAGGTGCGGGGACATGTTCAGTTCCCTCGATTGCCGTGCGCGACGGCGGCAGCGACGCCACAGGGCGACACCGAAATACATAAACAGCAAACCGACCGCCAGAATGATCGCCGAGCCCATGGGCGTGGCGTTCAAGTCACCGAGCGCCGGCGGGCGTCCCAGCAGGCTGGCTGCACCGGCCATCGCCAGCAGCACGCCAAACGTCGCCAGAATGGCGGCGAACGCTGCACCAAAACGAAAACGCCAGTTGCTTTGGCCTTTGGGCCGCAAGCGGCGTGCGTCAAATCCATCGGATAACTTCATTCCGACCTTCCTCAATGGGTATCGGCCCTTCGACCGGGAGTTGACCGGGTTGTTCCGGAGGCTATGGCATTTGCGGCAAATGAGAGGCTTTTGCGGATGAGCGGCGGCATGAGCCGCTCATCAAGCGGCGATCAGATCAGGTCTTGAGTCAAGGCGAGGGTGGCGAAGTTGTCGGCCATGATCGCCATTTCCGCCTCCTGCACGCGTTCGGCGCTCAGTACACGGCCCTTGAAGGGCAAGTCACGGGTGGCGCAGGCATCTTCAACCAGGGTGCAGCGGAAACCCAGGTTCTTCGCTGCACGCACGGTGGTACTGACGCTGGAATGGCTCATGAAGCCGCAAACGATCAGGTCCAGCGAGCCAAGGTTTTGCAGGCGATCGAGCAATTCGGTGCCGTGAAATGCGCTCGGCAGCAGTTTGCCGATGATGGTTTCGTCACCCTGCGGCTCGAGGCCGGGGATGAATTCGCCGCGTTCGCCTTGCGGGTCGAACAGGCCACCGACGGTGCCGAGGTGACGCACATGCACGATAGGCCGACCGGCGGCACGGGCGGCGGCGACCACTTGTTTGATGTTTGCGACGGCCGCGTCCATGCCGCTCAGGGCCAACGGGCCACTGAGATATTCTTTCTGGGCATCGATGATGACCACGGTCGCATGGCTCAGTGTGGCCGCTGCGTAACCGCGACCGCTGAGTTGAAACATCGTTTTTGGAACGGACATTCTGGGGCTCCTTGGGGTGGGGCTTTTGCGGCATTGTCCTCTGGCTGAGCGGTTCTGTGAATCGCTACCATCGTAGGCACCGTCGTTATTGGCCTGCAGCCTTGTCAAGTTACACGTTCTGTTCAATAGCTGATAAGAAAAACAGAACAGTCCTACGGTCGGCCCGGTGTTTTTCCTGCGTCGTCGCGAGGCGTTTTGGCTGGTAGAATCCCCAGTCGTTTTTTCTGGAGTTCTGCCCCGTGATCACTTCCCGACTTCGTACCCTGCGCGACCATATCCGTTGGGCCGTCAGCCGCTTCCATGGGGAGGATCTGTTTTTCGGCCATGGCACCGACAACGCGTGGGATGAAGCCCGCCAGTTGGTGTTGGGCGCTCTGCACCTGCCGTGGGAGATCGCCGACAGCTATCTGGACTGCGCGCTGGAAGACGATGAACTGGTTAATCTGCAACGCATGCTCAAACGCCGCATCGAAGAGCGCATTCCAACCGCATACCTGTTGGGTGAAGCGTGGTTCTGCGGCATGTCCTTCATTGTCGATGAGCGTGTGTTGATTCCGCGTTCGCCGATTGGCGAGCTGATCGAAAACCGTTTTGCGCCGTGGTTCGGCGACGAGCCGGCGCGAATTCTTGACCTGTGCACCGGCTCCGGTTGCATCGGTATCGCTTGCGCTTACGAGTTCCAGAACGCTGAAGTCGTGCTGGCGGATCTGTCGTTTGAAGCGCTAGAGGTGGCCAATCAGAATATCGAGCGTCACGGCGTCGATGAGCGTGTGTACACGGTGCAGGGCGATGGCTTTGATGGATTGCCGGGTCAGCGTTTCGACCTGATCGTGTCGAACCCGCCTTACGTGGATGCCGAAGATTTCGCCGACATGCCGGACGAATATCAACACGAACCGGAGTTGGGCCTGGCCTGCGGTGATGACGGTCTGAACCTGGTACGACGGATGCTCGCCGAAGCGGCGGATCATTTGACCGAGAAGGGTTTGCTGATTGTTGAAGTCGGCAATAGCCAGGTGCACGTTGAGGCGCTGTACCCGGAAGTCGATTTTGCCTGGCTGGAATTCGCGCGCGGCGGGCATGGCGTGTTCATGCTGACCGCGGAGCAGTGCCGCGATCATCAGGCGCTGTTCGCTTCCCGCGTTTAACCCGCTAAAAGCTTCGTCGGAACGCCGCCCGGAACAGGCTCGCTCCCACCTTTGGAATGCATTTTCCTGTGGGAGCGAGCCTGCTCGCGAATGGCCGCACCGCGGTATCAAGCCATCAGCGGTGTGTCGCAATCCAGATCAACAACCCCGCCTGAAACACCGCAAACGCCACCAGGCAAGTAATGGTGAACCGCAGCCCGGCGTCTTCGCGCTTGAACTTGCTGACCTTGTCTTCCTGCTTTTTGAGCTTCACTTCCTGCTCGGCCAGATTCTGCTCAGCCTGCTGAAGCATCTGCGCCGCTTCAAGAATTTCGACGACTTGGAGCTTTTCGCTGTTCCAGTCACCGAGCAAGTCTGCGACCTGCACCTCCTTGACGCTGCCCTTCAAATGCTGCGCATCGGCGTACGCCACGTCAAAACCATGCACGCGCAGGAAATGATCGCGACGCAGGCGAGTGTCCTCGTTCAACGCGTCCTTGTTGTTCAAGTCCATGCCGTCGACGGTGTAGGTGGGCCAGCGTTTTTTCGCCCAGTTGATGCCTTGCGCAGCGACGAAACGGCCGATGCCACGGTTCAACGGTTCGATCTGCAAGCCGCTGTCCGGGCCAAAGTGCACACGCTTGGTGGTGTGATTGACCCATACGTCGAGGTGATTCTGTTCTTTGCGCACGCGCTGGCCAGGCAGTTTGATCGCCATGCGCATCAGGCTTTGCTCTTTGCTGTTGCGCTCGGCGTAACCGAATTCGACAAAGCGCAGCGGCCGGCCACCGGTGTGGCGATCAGTCTGTAGCGGGGCCAGGCGGAGCATCTTGTGGTGCTCGGCGTGGACATCCGCCCACGGCAGCTCGACCGCTGGCGGTACGTCTTTTTCAGCGGTGGTGTCGGGTGAAGTCTGCGTATCTGTCATAACGGCGAGATCCTGTCCAAGCCCTGCTTGTCACCAGCGATTGCGCTGGCGACAAAGGCTTATCGGCCGTTTTCTTCAGGACTGGAGGGGTATCAGGCTGGAAAACTGCCTGAAACGCCCCCAGTTGAGGCTTAACGGGCGCGAAGTCCGTCAATAAAGTCGATGATTTGCGAGCCGAGTTCTGCCGCCAGTGGCAAATTCGGGTCCTTGTAGGAGGCCAGTTGGCGCTTCATGTCGTTGTGCACGATGCGCAAGACATGGTTCATGCCTTCGATCACCACCAGTTTGGCGTCCGGTTTGGCAGCCTTGAGCAATTTCGCGTCTTCGGTACCGACCTGCATGTCATTGCTGCCTTGGACAATCAGCGCCGGCATTGGCAATTGCGCGAACGCTTTCGCGGGATCCTGACGGAACAGCGAAATCAGATACGGCTGCACGCTCGGACGGAATATCACTTGCAGTTGCGCCGGTACGTTGTCATCGACGTGACCGGCCTTGAGGCTGTCGAGCAGTTCATTGCTGCGCATCATCAGGGGCGGCGGCAGGCTGCGGGCCAGCTGTTCACGAATCACCTGATCGACCGGGCGGGCACTGCCGGACAAGGAAATCACCGCTGCCGCGTCTACCTTTGGCGCAGCGAGGGTGGCGATCAGCGCGCCTTCACTGTGACCGAGCAGAATCAGTTGACCGAAACGCGGATCCGCCTTGAGCTTTTGTCCCCACGCCACCGCGTCGGCCGCGTAGGCCTCGACTGACAGATTGCGCTCATCCGGGGTCGCGGCGAGGCTCGCGGCCACGCCGCGCTTGTCGTAACGCACGCTGGCGATGTTGTGTTTGGCCAGCACCCATGCCAGCCGTTTGAGACTGTCGTTGCGCCCGCCGTCGGGGTTGTTTCCGTCACGATCCGTAGGACCTGAGCCAGAAATGATCAGGACAACCGGTACAGGCTTGTCGGATTTTGGCAGCAACAGCGAGCCGAAAAGTTCGCCGCTGCCGGTGTCCAGAGACATCGGGCGCTGTAGGACAGTCGCCTGGGCAAAGCCAGTAAATAGGGTAAGACTCAAGATCAGAACTCGCAGCATCATCACGCCATCATTCGCCAAGATGCCGGTTGGACTCGCCAGCACCACTAAGGTTCGAGGATGAACTACTCGGTTAGCCTGCGTATACTGGCGCGCATCACGAATTTGGGTTTGATTTCACGGAGCGTCCTGCATGTCCGGCAATACCTACGGCAAGTTGTTCTCTGTCACCACCGCTGGCGAAAGCCATGGTCCGGCGTTGGTCGCCATTGTCGACGGCTGCCCGCCGGGCCTGGAGATTTCTGTCGAAGACTTGCAGCGCGACCTTGATCGCCGCAAGCCCGGCACCAGCCGCCACACCACCCAGCGCCAAGAGCCCGACGAAGTCGAAATCCTTTCCGGCGTGTTCGAGGGGCGCACCACCGGTTGCTCGATTGGCCTGCTGATCCGCAACACCGACCAGAAGTCCAAGGACTACTCGGCGATCAAGGATCTGTTCCGCCCGGCCCACGCCGACTACACCTACCACCACAAATACGGCGAGCGCGACTACCGTGGCGGTGGCCGCAGCTCGGCGCGCGAGACCGCGATGCGTGTGGCGGCGGGGGCGATTGCGAAGAAATTCCTCGCCACTCAGGGCATCGTCATTCGTGGCTACATGAGCCAGCTCGGCCCGATCGAAATCCCGTTCAAGACCTGGGATTCGGTTGAGCAGAACGCTTTCTTCAGCCCCGACCCGGACAAAGTCCCCGAGCTGGAAGCCTACATGGACCAGCTGCGCCGTGATCAGGACTCGGTCGGAGCGAAAATCACCGTGGTCGCTGAAGGTGTGATGCCGGGTCTGGGCGAGCCGATTTTCGATCGTCTCGACGCTGAACTGGCCCACGCGCTGATGAGCATCAATGCGGTCAAAGGCGTGGAAATCGGCGCCGGTTTTGCCTGCGTTGCCCAGCGCGGCACCGAGCATCGTGATGAAATGACACCGCTAGGTTTCCTCAGCAACAACGCTGGCGGCATCCTTGGCGGTATCTCGTCCGGTCAGCCGATCGTTGCGCATCTGGCGTTGAAGCCAACGTCGAGCATCACCACCCCGGGCCGTTCGATTGATGTCGATGGCAACCCGGTCGATGTCATCACCAAGGGCCGTCACGACCCGTGCGTGGGAATCCGCGCCACACCGATTGCCGAGGCGATGATGGCCATCGTGCTGATGGATCACCTGTTGCGTCACCGTGGGCAGAACGCCGATGTGCGCGTGAGCACGCCGGTGCTGCGTCAGCTTTGATGGCAGATATCAAAGCCGCTGCGGCTTGACGGGCGTGGCGGCGCTTCCTTACTGGCGGCTGTCCAGTTTTTATCTGTTCTATTTCGCCTTGCTCGGTTCGACGGCGCCGTTTCTGGCGCTGTACTTCGATCACCTCGGATTCAGCGCCGCGCGCATCGGCGAACTGGTGGCAATCCCGATGTTGATGCGCTGTGTGGCGCCGAACATCTGGGGCTGGTTGGGCGACTACACCGGCAAACGCCTGGCCATCGTACGTTTCGGCGCGGTGTGCACGTTGCTCACGTTCTCGTTGATTTTCGTCAGCAAGAGCTACGCGTGGCTGGCGATGGTCATGGCGCTGCATGCGTTCTTCTGGCACGCGGTGTTGCCGCAGTTCGAAGTCATTACGCTGGCGCATCTGCAGGGCCAGACTTCGCGTTACAGCCAGATCCGCCTGTGGGGCTCGATTGGTTTCATCATCACTGTGGTCGCTTTGGGGCGCCTGTTCGAATGGCTCAGCCTCGACATCTACCCAGCGGCGCTGGTGTTGATCATGGCCGGCATTGTCCTCAGCAGCTTGTGGGTGCCGAACGCGCAACCGGCGCAGGGCAGCCGACCGGGCGGGGAGGGCTTTCTCAAACAATTGCGCAGCCCCGGTGTGTTGGCGTTTTACGGCTGCGTGGCGCTGATGCAAATGAGCCACGGCCCGTATTACACGTTTTTGACTTTGCACCTGGAAAAACTCGGTTACACACGAGGCGTGATCGGCATGCTCTGGGCGGTCGGTGTGGTCGCCGAAGTGCTGATGTTCATGGCCATGAGCCGGATTCTGGCGCGGTTCTCGGTGCGCCGGGTGCTGCTGGCCAGTTTTCTGCTGGCGGCCCTGCGCTGGTTACTGCTAGGTTCGTTCGCCGAGTTTCTCTGGGTGCTGCTGTTCGCACAGATTCTCCATGCGGCGACTTTCGGCAGTTTTCACGCCGCTGCCATCCAGTTCGTGCAACGTAGCTTCGGTGCGCGCCAACAGGGGCAGGGCCAGGCGCTGTATGCGGCACTGGCCGGCACCGGCGGTGCGCTGGGCGCGTTGTATTCCGGCTACAGCTGGAATGCCCTCGGGGCGACATTGACCTTTAGTATTGCCAGTCTCGCGGCGCTTGCTGCTGCCGTTATCATTGCCACACGTATGCAAGAGGACAGGCCATGAGCCTTACGCGTGAACAACTCGCCCAGCAAATCGTCGACGCCGGGCGTTTCCTTTATGGTCGCGGCTGGTCGCCGGCCACCAGCAGCAATTATTCGACGCGCCTGTCGGCCAGCGAAGCGTTGTTGACCGTGTCCGGCAAGCACAAGGGCCAGTTGGGTGTGGACGATGTGCTCGCCACCGACCTTGCCGGTAACAGCCTGGAACCGGGCAAAAAGCCGTCCGCCGAAACTCTGCTGCACACCCAGCTCTACAGTTGGCGCCCGGAGATCGGTGCGGTGCTGCACACTCACTCGGTCAATGCCACGGTGCTGTCGCGGCTGACGCCGCAAGACTTTATCGAGTTCGAAGACTACGAACTGCAAAAAGCCTTCAGCGGCATCTCGACCCATGAATCCCGGGTGCGCGTGCCGATTTTCGACAACGACCAGGATATTGCGCGGCTCGCCGCCAAGGTGCAGCCTTGGCTCGACGCCCATCCCGATTGCGTCGGTTATCTGATTCGCGGTCACGGCCTCTACACCTGGGGCGCGCAGATGAACGACGCGTTGCGCCAGATCGAAGCCTTTGAATTCCTGTTTGAATGCGAGTTGAAAACCCGCAGCGTCATGAACCGCCAGGGCTGACTTCACCCGAAGTCGCCCATTTGCCTGATGAAATGCTGTGCCCGACCGGTCTGCAAGAACCGGACGGCAAGGCCGATACCGAGGAATTGCCCCAATGAGCAGCCTGTCCGTCTATCACGTTTCCAGCCCTGACATTCCGAACAAGGTGCTGACCCATTTCGAAGACATCGCCTCGACTCTGGCCGAGCAAGGTGTGCGCTTCGACCGCTGGCAAGCCACCGCGAAGATCCAGCCCGGCGCCACGCAGGAAGAGGTGATCAGCGCTTACCAGGAGCAGATCGACAAACTGATGACTGAACGCGGTTACGTCACCGTCGACGTCATCAGCCTTAACAGCGACCACCCGCAAAAAGCCGAACTGCGCGCCAAGTTCCTCGAAGAACACCGCCATGGTGAAGACGAAGTCAGATTTTTCGTCGCCGGTCGTGGGCTGTTTACCCTGCACATCGACGATTACGTGTACGCCGTACTCTGCGAGAAGAACGATCTGATCTCCGTTCCAGCTGGCACCAAGCACTGGTTCGACATGGGCGAACATCCGCACTTTGTCGCGATCCGTCTGTTTAACAGCCCGGACGGCTGGGTTGCCAATTTCACCGGCGAAGACATCGCCGGCCGATTCCCGCGTCTGGAGGACTGAGCCCATGTCGATCAAAGTCATCCTCACCGACATCGAAGGTACCACCAGCGCCGTCAGTTTCGTCTTCGACGTACTGTTTCCTTACGCGGCCAGACACCTGCCGGATTTCGTACGCCAGAACGCTGAGCGTGCCGATGTCGCAGAGCAGCTCGACGCCGTACGCCGTGACAGCAACGAGCCGCAGGCCGACGTTGAACGGGTTGTTGAAATCCTTTTGAGCTGGATTGCCGAAGACCGTAAAGCCACGCCGCTTAAAGCGTTGCAAGGCATGGTCTGGGAGCAGGGTTATCAGGCCGGGCAGTTGAAGGGGCATGTTTATCCGGATGCTGTTGAAGCACTTCAACGCTGGCACGCGGCCGGTTATCGACTGTTTGTGTACTCGTCGGGCTCGATCCAGGCACAGAAGCTGATCTTCGGCTGTTCGGAAGCAGGTGATCTGACGCCGCTGTTCAGCGGATATTTCGACACTACGTCGGGACCGAAACGAGAGGCGCAGTCTTACACGAACATTCAACAGGCGATCGCGGTTGAACCTGCGCAGATCCTGTTTCTGTCGGACATCGTCGAAGAGCTCGATGCCGCTCAGTCAGCGGGCCTGAAAACCTGCGGTCTGGCCCGCGATGGCGGAGAACTGGCGGGCCACGTTACCGTCGACAGCTTCACCGGCATCGAACCGGAAGCGTTCTAACTTTTACGCAAAACCCTGCATAGATCCGGGCACAAAAAAACAGGCCGTGAAGCGAAAGCTCCACGGCCTGTTTTGTTTAACGAGTTCTTAAGCGTTTACAGCGAGTGATACGTCGGCAGGGCAAAGCGCTGCTGGCTCTGCAGCATCGCAATTTGCGGCAACTCGCTGGCCTGTTCGGCCAGGTCACGGCGAATCGCACTGATTGCCCAGGACAGTTGGTCGCCGGCATGCAGTTGCTGATACGACAGTGCACGTTTGAACACTTTGCCGTCGGCACTACGCAGGGTCAGCAAAATCCCGCCATCGGGACGCGGCGAGGTGGTGACGTCGAAGTTGGAGAACAGGGAGGTAAATTTTTCTTGAATCAGGCTCATGTTTTTCAGCTCCGTATGCACTTGAATGGCAAGCATGCATAGGAGGTTGCAGTGATTGTGCCAGCACCGGATAAAAATAAAATCGTTATAAATCAATAGCTTAAAAATAAGATGATTTTGAGATGTCGTGCAAACTGCATGAATGGCCATCGTGCATCCTGCATTTTGCGGGATCATTGAGCAATTAACGGAACCAATCGGGCTTTTCTGAATCATCGACATCGCCGCCGCCCGGGCGGATACAAAACATTGCAAAAACCGCGTGTACAGCCTGAGAAGCGCTGACGTACTTTCAGTCTCGACCCTCGCTCGAATGCGACGGTTGCACTAGCCCGACAATAAAAAAACATCGGCCACCACGCCAAGGTCGAACGGGGAGCTTCCATGAGTCACGCGCCAAGCGACACGATTACCTGGGGCATGATGCTCCGCAAGCTGCCGATGATTGCCAAGGCCATTCCCCGAGTGGTCAAGGGCATGAAGGTCGCCAACGTCACGGATCCGACCCAAAGCTGTGGCCTTGGCTGGACGTTCGAACAAGCGACTCTGCGCAACCCCGATGGCCCGGCGCTATTGCAGGGCGAGGTTTCGTTAAGCTACTCGCAAGTCAACCAGTGGGCCAATCGCATCGCCCATTATCTGAGTGAGCAGGGCATCGGCAAGGGCGATGTGGTCGCGGTTTTTATCGAGAATCGCCCGGAGTTGCTGGTGACGATTCTGGCACTGGCCAAGCTCGGTGCCGTCAGCGCGCTGCTCAATACTTCGCTGACCCGTGACACGTTGATTCACAGCGTGAATCTGGTCGCGCCGGTGGCGATTGTGGTCGGCGAAGAACTGCTGCCGGCGTTCGCTGCGGTGCGCGATCAGGTCGCGATTGCGCCGCAACGCAGCTGGTTTGTTGCCGATCAGGACACCTGCAACCATCCGGGCATTGCGCCCGAAGGCTACGTCAACCTGATCAGCGCCAGTGTCGATGCCTCCAGTGAAAATCCGCCAAGCAGTCAACAGGTATTTTTCGACGACCCGTGTTTCTACATCTACACCTCCGGCACCACCGGCCTGCCCAAGGCCGGGGTGTTCAAGCATGGTCGCTGGATGCGCAGTTCGACCAGCTTCGGCATGATCGCGCTGAACATGCGCCCCGACGATGTCGTCTACTGCACCTTGCCGCTGTACCACGCCACGGGTCTGTGTGTGTGCTGGGGCTCGGCGATCAACGGCGCATCGGGTTTTGCGATACGCCGTAAATTCAGCGCCAGTCATTTTTGGAGCGACGTGCGCCGCTATCGCGCGACCACCATTGGTTATGTCGGTGAGTTGTGCCGCTATCTGGTCGATCAACCGGCCAGCGCCGACGACAACCGTCACGGCGTGCGCAAGATGATCGGCAACGGCTTGCGCCCCGGCGCATGGGCCGAGTTCAAGACACGCTTTGCCGTCGAGCACATCTGCGAGCTGTATGCGGCGAGCGACGGCAATATCGGTTTCACCAATATTCTCAACTTCGACAACACCATCGGTTTTTCGCTGATGGCCTGGGAACTGGTGGCTTACGACCATGACAGCGGCCAGCCGGTGCGCAGTGCTGACGGTTTCATGCGCAAGGTCGGCAAGGGCGAGCAGGGCTTGTTGTTGGCGCGGATCGACGAAAAGGCGCCACTGGACGGTTATACCGATCCGCAGAAGACCGCCAAGGTTGTGCTGCACGATGTATTTAGCAAAGGCGATCGCTTTTTCAACACCGGCGACCTGCTGCGCAACATCGGTTTCGGTCATGCCCAGTTTGTTGATCGCCTGGGCGACACCTACCGCTGGAAGGGCGAAAACGTCTCGACCACAGAAGTCGAAAACCTGCTGCTGCAACATCCGCAGATTTGCGAAGCTGTGGCGTATGGCGTGGAAATCCACAACACCAACGGCCGCGCCGGAATGGCGGCGATTACCCCGGCTGAATCCTTGGCGACGCTGGATTTCGCCGAATTGCTGGCATTCGCACGGCAACGCCTGCCGGCCTATGCGGTGCCGTTGTTTCTGCGGGTGAAGGTGAAAATGGAAACCACCGGCACGTTCAAATATCAGAAAACGCGCCTGAAAAACGAAGGCTTCGACCCAGGCCAGACAGGCGACGATCCGATTTTCGCCTGGCTACCCGGCACGCAAACCTACGTGCAGGTTACCGATGAAGTGTTGGCTGAAATCCATCAGGGCAAATACCGTTATTGATTCTGGCTATGGGTAATTTTCAGAAAAAGGGGGTGACAGCTATCGTCGGGCTCGGGAAACTGTCGACTTTCCGATAGACCGAAGTGGAGTTGCCCCATGTCCGACCAAAGCCGCCAGATGACCCCTGAGGAAGCTGCCGAATTCACCGAGCAGGTTTTCAACAAGGCGCGCGACGGTGATGCACTGATGCTCGATCGACTGGTCAGCGCCGGTTTGCCGGTGAACCTGAAAAACAGCAAGGGCGATACCTTGCTGATGCTTGCCAGCTATTACGGCCATGTCGATGCCGTGCAGGTGCTGCTTAAACACAAGGCTGATCCCGAGTTGCGCAATGCCAACGGCCAGAGCCCGATTGCCGGTGCGGCGTTCAAGGGCGATCTTGCGGTGGTCAAGGCACTGGTTGAAGCGGGCGCTGAAATCGAAGGCTCGTCCTTTGATGGCCGGACTGCACTGATGATGGCGGCGATGTTCAACCGTGTTGAAATCGTTGACTACCTGATCAGCAAGGGCGCCGACCCGAAAGCCAAGGATGCCAATGGCGTTACTGCGCTCGACGCTGCCCGGACCATGGGTGCAGTGGATACCACGGCGCAGCTGGAAAAATTGCTGGGCTGACGATCTTTTACTTTGTGCGCTATCCTCCGCGCCCTCAAAAACCATCTTCGCCACAGGATCCGCCCTCATGAAAGCCGCGCTCGTCGAACTCATCAGCAAAATCAGCTCCGGCTGCATGGGCGAGGACGAGATCCTGAAGGTGGCCGACGAAGCCGCGCAGGCCTACGCCGATGCCGACGCTTTTCTGGCTGCCAACCCGGACATCAACTACGACGACACTTTCCCGATCGCACTGGGCGAGTGGGTTGTGGTCGGCAGCCTGCCGGAGACCGTGTTGTTCCAGGCTGACACCTACGTCGACCTGTTCGCTCAGATCGTCGCCTCGTTCGGCCCGACCGTGGACTTCAACCTCAAGCCCAAGCAACTGGCCAAAACCGAAGCGCTGACCGCCCTTAATCGCATTCAGGTGCAGATGAGCAGCCTGAACAAGGAAAACGGCGGTTACACGCTGATGAACTTCAGCCAGTTGCTCGACGATGAGCTGCAAATGGTGCTGGTCTACGGCAACGACGTGCCGCGAGTCCTCGAGTTGTGTGCACAAATTGGCATCACCGCTGCGCCTTCGCTGGAAGCCTTGAAGGTCGCCGTTCACGTTTGAGCACAATAAAAGGGAACCCTGCACGCGACCGTCTATCCTAAAAGTGCATGCCACTATTCTGGAGCGACACCATGGGTTCCACGTTCAACGGTCTGATTGGCCTGATCATTCTTGCCCTCGATATCTGGGCCATCATCAATGTGCTGAAAAGCGGCGTCTCCACCGGGATGAAAATCGTCTGGGTGCTGCTGATCATCCTCCTGCCAGTGCTGGGTCTGATCATCTGGGCAATCGCCGGGCCACGGGGCAACGTCCGGATCTGACCGCTACATTCGAAACCATCCCGAACCCTGTGGGAGCTGGCAAGCCAGCTCCCACAGGGTTCTTTGGTTTGCAGATAAAGTGAGGTTCGACCTGTCATCTTCGGCAACGTAGAATGCGCGCCTTTCCCGGGCAATCGTCTCCACGATCCAGGCCCGCGCATTCATCGGAGCACTTGACCATGACCGTCACCAAAACCAGCGAATACCTGGAAACCCTGTACGAAGGCTACGGCCAGCGTTTTCGCATGGAAAAACTGCTGCACGAAGTGCGCACCGAACACCAGCACCTGGTGATCTTCCAGAACCCGCGCATGGGCCGTGTCATGGCGCTTGACGGTGTGATCCAGACCACCGAAGCCGACGAATTCATCTACCACGAAATGCTCACCCACGTACCGATCCTCGCCCACGGCGCCGCCAAGCGCGTGCTGATCATCGGTGGTGGTGACGGTGGCATGCTGCGCGAAGTGACCAAGCACGCTGGCGTCGAGCACATCACCATGGTCGAGATCGACGGCACCGTGGTCGAGATGTGCAAAGAGTTTCTGCCGGAGCACTCCAAGGGTGCTTACGACGATCCTCGGCTGAACCTAGTGATCGATGACGGCATGCGCTTCGTCGCCACTACCACCGAAAAATTCGACGTGATCATTTCCGACTCCACCGATCCGATCGGCCCGGGCGAAGTGCTGTTCTCGGAAAACTTCTACCAGGCCTGCCACCGTTGCCTGAACGAAGGCGGCATTCTCGTGACCCAGAACGGCACGCCGTTCATGCAGATCGAAGAAGTCAAAACCACTGCCGGTCGCCTGCGCAGCCTGTTCCCGGACTGGCATTTCTATCAAGCGGCGGTGCCGACCTACATCGGCGGTTCGATGACCTTCGCCTGGGGCTCGACCAACACGTCGTACCGCAAGCTGAGCCGCGAAACCCTGCAACAGCGCTTCATCGGCAGCGGCATCGTCACCCGCTACTACAACTCGGAAATCCACATCGGCGCGTTTGCAATGCCTCAATACGTATTGCAGGCGATCAACAAGCCAAGCAACGACTAATAGAACACGGCAAAACCCCTGTGGGAGCGAGCCTGCTCGCGAAAGCGCACTGTCAGCCAATACTTTTGCTGGATGGACAAGCGCCTTCGCGAGCAGGCTCGCTCCCACAACAGCTTGTCTGCACCGTCAATGATGTTTTTTTCATGGTCGCACGCTGCATCCTTTTGAACGATCAATCACGCCGAAAGTCGAGATAGAGGTAAGCCCATTCGCGGGTTTGATTGAGGAGGCTCCGATGCAAAAGTGGAAAGTCACTTTCGTGGATGATCATGGTGAATCAGTCGACGAAGTCTTCGAGTGCGAGGAATGCCCGAATCACGAGCACGCCGCCAAGCTCATCAAGGAACGGTTCCTGCCCGTCGCCGCCAAACTGGATCTCAACGATCTGGAGGGGCGTACGCCCGATGCGGCCGTCAAAAGCCTCAAAACCCAGAACGGTATAGAAATCATCAGCATCACTCCCGTCTGAAAATTTCCTGTCACTTCAATCACCAGGCCTTGGCAGCGGCTCTATCTTGGGGCTACTCTGCAAGCGAGATCAGCGAACGGATCGCTAAGGTCTGGTCTTGTCAGCTACATGCTTGTTTCCCGCAGCAACCACGTTGCAGTAGTGCTTTGGCCTGTCAGGCCCGGGGCGGGAATACGGAAAGTCTATCCATCTATCCGAGGGGGACGATTCATGAGCACAGCCTATCAAGAAGACATCAGCAGCAATGTTCTGCGCCGCATGAAAGAAGGCGGTTTCGATTTTTCCCGATTCCATCCCATCGAGTTCTACGCGATTTTCCCGGACGAGGAGCGGGCGCGCAGGGCAGCAGGAAAATTTCGCGGTGAATCCATCAATGCCCAGGTCAGCGCGCGCGACGACGGTGCGTGGTCTCTGGAGTTAAGCAAAGTGATGTACGCAACCTATGACGATATTGGCGATTTCGAGCAGGGCTTTTCTGCCGTGGTCGAGCCATTGGGCGGCATCATCGAGGGCTGGGGCGTGAAGCAGGAGGTGCGCAGTCGCTACCGTCTGAACTGATCTCTTGCCTGAACGTAAGCAACGGCTGGCCTTTGGGTCGGCCGTTGTTGTTTTTGAAAATCAAAAGATCGCAGCCTTCGGCAGCTCCTGCAACCATCACCTGTAGGAGCTGCCGAAGGCTGCGATCTTTTGCTTTTGCTTTCAAAACGTTTCAAACAGGCAAAAAAAAGCCACCGGAGAGGGTGGCTAAAGGGAAGACCGATAAGGAGAGGAAACCGGTCAGGGTTAAGGCTTTGCGGGCTGCGTTGGCAGTGCGGATCAGTGGGGCTGAAGACTTCTGCGTAGAAGTTTGTTCAGCGAATGCGCGGATTATCCGTAGCTGACGCCGAGCAGTGAAATCAACTCTGACTATGCTGGTGATAGGCGATGCAGTGCGTCGCAATGAAGCGGGGGCGTTCAGGTGGGGGCATTTGCCGCACAGGAATGGTGCGGCGCCTGCGACGTGAATATCCAACCGATTGATATCAAAGCGTTTATGCCGATGGCACGGGCCTTGCGAAGGCCTGTAGGTCCGGGTGACAAGGAGTACGGCATGATCCGCACCTATTTTGATGAGATGTACGATGCCGGCGGCCAGGTTCGCCCGCATTACCGGGAATTTGCCCGTTGGCTGGCCGACACGCCTGATGAGCTGCTGGCACAACGGCGACGCGAGGCCGATCTGCTGTTCCATCGCGCCGGGATTACTTTCACGCTCTATGGGGACGAGCAGGGCACTGAGCGCCTGATTCCTTTCGACACCATTCCGCGCAGCATTCCCGCCAGCGAATGGCGGATCGTCGAGCGCGGCTGCATTCAGCGGGTCAAGGCGTTGAACATGTTCCTCGCCGATCTCTATCACGAGCAGCGCATCATCAAGGCCGGAATCATTCCCGCCGAGCAGGTGCTGGCCAACGAGCAGTATCAGTTGGCGATGCAGGGGCTGGATCTGCACCGTGACATCTACTCGCATATTTCCGGCGTCGATCTGGTGCGCGATGGCGACGGCACCTATTACGTGCTCGAAGACAATTTGCGCACCCCGAGCGGCGTGAGCTACATGCTCGAAGATCGCAAAATGATGATGCGCCTGTTCCCGGAACTGTTCGCCGCCCAGCGCATTGCGCCGATCGACCATTATCCGAACCTGTTGCTCGACACCCTGAAAAGCTCCAGCCCCATCGACGACCCCAGCGTGGTGGTGCTGACGCCCGGGCGCTTCAACAGTGCGTTTTTCGAGCATGCGTTTCTGGCCAGGGAAATGGGTGTTGAACTGGTGGAGGGCGCGGATCTGTTCGTGCGTGACGACAAGGTCTTCATGCGCACTACCGACGGCCCGAAAGCCGTGGACGTGATTTACCGCCGCCTCGACGATGCGTTTCTGGATCCGCTGGCGTTCAACCCGGACTCGATGCTCGGTGTGCCGGGACTGCTGTCGTCCTATCGCTCCGGCAATGTGGTGCTGGCCAACGCCATCGGCACCGGCGTGGCGGATGACAAATCGGTCTACCCGTTTGTTACCGACATGATCCGTTTTTATCTCGATGAAGAACCGATCCTGAAAAACGTGCCGACCTGGCAATGCCGCAACCCGTCTGAACTTTCCCACGTGCTGGCCAATCTTCCAGATCTGGTGGTCAAGGAAACCCAGGGCTCCGGTGGTTACGGGATGTTGGTGGGGCCGGCGTCGACGAAGGCGGAAATTGACGCCTTTCGTGAGCGGATCAAGGCCAAACCTCACGCGTATATCGCACAACCGACGCTGTCACTGTCGACTTGCCCGACTTTTGTCGAAAACGGCATTGCGCCACGTCATATCGACTTGCGCCCGTTTGTCTTGTCAGGGCGCGAAACCCGGGTCGTACCCGGTGGTTTGACCCGTGTCGCGCTGCGTGAAGGCTCTCTGGTGGTGAATTCCTCCCAGGGCGGCGGAACCAAGGACACCTGGGTGGTCGAGGATTGAAGGAAGCTTGCCATGTTAAGTAGAACTGCCTCGGATCTGTATTGGATGTCGCGTTACCTGGAGCGGGCGGAAAACCTCGCACGGATGCTCGACATCAGTTATTCGCTGTCGCTGATGCCGCAGGACGGTCGCGGCGATGGTCTGCACGAACTGGCGATGCCACTGTTGATCACCGGCACGCTTGACGATTATCTGGAGCGTCACGGCGCGCTGCATGCCGAACGCCTGCTGCACTTCTTCGCCCTTGATGCGGCCAATCCGGCGAGCATCTACAGCTGCCTCGGCGCGGCGCGGGCCAGTGCTCATGCGGTGCGTGGGCGCATCACTGCGGACATGTGGGAAAACATCAACGCCACGTGGCTGGAAATTCGCGGGATCGCCGAGCAGGGTCTCAGCCGTTATGGCATGAGTCGTTTTTGCGAGTGGATCAAAGAGCGTTCGCACCTGTTCCGCGGTGCGTCCTACGGCACGATCATGCGTAACGATGCGTTTCGTTTTATTCGTCTGGGCACCTTTATCGAGCGCGCGGACAACACGTTGCGGCTGCTCGATGCGCGCTACGAAATGGCCGGCGATCAGGCCGAAGCCGTCAGTGACGGCACTGCCCACGCGTATTACCAGTGGAGTGCGTTGCTGCGAGCGTTGTCATCATTCGAGGCTTACACCGAAATCTATCGTGACGCCCCGGGTGCCCGGCATGTCGCCGAGCTGTTGCTTTTGCGTGCCGACGTACCGCGTTCGCTGCGTGCCTGCACCGAGGAGATAGACCAGATTCTCGCGCAGTTGCCCGGTGCCAACGGGCGGCCGGCCCAGCGCCTTGCCGCAGAAATGGACGCGCGCCTGCGCTACACCGGCATCAACGAAATTCTCGAGGAAGGCCTGCACGCCTGGCTGACCGAATTCATCCCGCTGGTGCGCCAGTTGGGTAACGCCATTCACAGTTCCTACCTGGAGGCTGCATGAGACTTTCGATTAGCCACGAGACCACCTATCACTACGAGGATCAGGTGCGGGCGAGCATCCAGTACCTACGGCTGACCCCACACGACAGCGAGCGTCAACACGTGCTGAGCTGGCAGCTCGACCTGCCGCGCCCGGTGCGCGCGCAACTCGATCCGTTCGGCAACATCCTGCATGTGCTGACCATGGACGAGCCACATGAAGCGATCATCATCGGTGCGCGTGGTCAGGTTGATATCGACGAATTGCGCGAGGCCGAACACGAGAGCCAGTCGGCGCTACCGTTTCTGCGCTTTACCCGGTTGACCGAGGCTGACGAGGCACTGCGCGGGTTTGCGGAAAAATCCTGCAAGCAACGCCGCGACCGCACGGCACTCATCGATTTGATGCACGGTCTGAATCAGCACATGACCTATACGCCCGGTTCTACCGCGGTCGACACCAGTGCCATGCAAGCCTTCGCCGGACGGGCGGGCGTCTGCCAGGATCACACCCATGCGTTTCTGGCGTGCGCACGCAGTCTCGGGATTCCCTCGCGGTATGTGTCGGGGTATCTGTACAGCGAGGATTGCGAACACCTGGCCAGCCATGCCTGGGCCGAAGCCTGGCTGGATGACGCCTGGTACAGTTTCGACGTGACCAATGAGCTGGCGCGACCGGAGCGACACCTGAAGCTGGCGGTGGGTCTGGATTATCTGGATGCCTGTCCGGTGCGCGGGATGCGCCGGGGCGGCGGGTGCGAGCAGATGCATGCGAAGGTGTTCGTATCGCCGACCCCGGTGATCTCTGTCCAACAGCAGTAGGATTCACAAAAATCTCCTGTAGGAGCTGCGGCACGCTGCGATCTTTTGATCTTTAAAACAGGATCAAAAGATCGCAGCGTGCCGCAGCTCCTACAGGGGTTTGTGCGGAACAGCTCATCAGTGTTTAACCTTGCGCCCCACCATGTGTTTCAGATACCCCACTAACATCTGCAAATCCTCCTCTGGCAGCACCTGTGCCGAAAACCCTGGCATCTTCGCCTGAGGCCACTGGCGCAAACTCTGCGGATCACGGATGTATCGCTTTAGGAAGTCCGCACCGAAATACTCGGTCGGGTTGTACGGAATATTCAGATCCGGCCCAAACTGCGCATCCCCCGCACCGTTCAAGCGATGGCAGGCCAGGCAGTTCTTCTGAAACAGCGCGAACCCCTGATTCACAGGGTCATCTGCTTTCAGTGCAGGGTCCGGCAACAGGGCCGGGAAGCGCTCAGCCACGGGCGCCATGCGCTTGATGCTGGCGACCTCGAACGGCCATTGCTCCGGGCTGATGTTGCCGGCCTGTGGATCGGTCCACACCAGATAGAACGGCCCGGCGCTGTGCTTGCCCGCCGACAATGGCGGCCACGGATGCGCGGGGTCTTCAATCGCCAGCCAGGCACGCGAGCCTTGGGTGTTGAGCAGCGGCGCAGCTGCCAACTCGGCGGCAAAGCCATCCAGCGCCACCGCTTGCAGATGATCCTCAGGTTTGATTCCGCCCAGCAACGCCGCCACGGGCACGGCGCGATACGTCATGTCCTTCTTGTAGGACACATCGTCTTTCACCGTGAGGGTTTGTACCTGAGGATGCTTGAGTAGCTCCTCGGTCTGCCAGATGCGGCTGTTTGCGCCCAGCTGTAAATCCAGCTGTGCGGCTGACAAGGGCATGCTTAGCAGCAAGGCCCCAAACACAATGAGCGCTTTCAAATAATCGCCGTCCATGCCGTGCAAATGTGCAGAGATTGGCACAGCCACGCTGGCCCGGGTAGCGGGCCAGGGACATTTTTCAGTGGCGATAACCAGCAACTGTCGCCTGATTCAGCCGATCACCTTGGTCAGATTCGGTAAAATCAGCAACAGTGTCGTGGCGAAAAGAATGAGCCCTGCTTGACGAACTTTCGGTTGTTTGAACATGGCTTGACCGCCTTTTTGTTATTTCCTGATGCCTGCCTGCATATCCATGACGGCAAGCGATGCACTTCCTGTTAAAGAACGCCTGCCTCGGCAAAACCCGACGACCACGACGTACATGTTCTACCTTAGGGCCCGCGTCACGCTTGGCTTAGATCCATTTAATATGGGGCTGCAGCTATCAGCGATTAAAAAGGTATGAGGCGTATTGCCAGCTCCGTCGCCGCCCGCTTGCTAGACAACTCGCCGACCTGAACCGGTTCACCCGATGCCTGATGACCGTCCGTCTGAGCGTGTGCGTCAACACCATTGAGCGCTGTGGTCATTGAATCCTTGAGCGCGCAGGCCAAGAGTGGGAGCACAAGAATTCACTCACCGCACAGGTTCGAGGACGTCATGACCCAAGCTTTGATTTTCGATGCATTACGCACGCCGCGCGGCAAAGGCAAGGCTGATGGTGCCCTGCACAGCGTCAAACCGGTCACTTTGGTGGCCGGCCTGCTGACTGCGTTGCAACAGCGCACGGCGCTGGACACCAGCCAGGTCGATGACGTGGTACTGGGCTGCGTCACGCCGATTGGCGATCAAGGCTCGGACATCGCCAAAACCGCCGTGCAAGTGGCCGAATGGGACGTCAGCGTGGCGGGCGTGCAGATCAACCGTTTCTGCGCCTCGGGTCTGGAAGCGGTGAACCTCGGCGCGATGAAAGTGCGTTCGGGATTTGAAGACCTGGTGGTGGTCGGCGGCGTCGAGTCGATGTCACGCGTGCCGATGGGCAGCGACGGCGGCGCCTGGGCGCTGGATCCGCAAACCAACCTGCAGGGTCACTTCACCCCGCAAGGTATCGGCGCCGACCTGATCGCCACCCTTGAAGGCTTCAGCCGTCAGGATGTCGATGCCTACGCGCTGCACTCGCAACAGAAAGCGGCACGGGCACGGGCCGATGGCTCGTTCAACAAATCACTGGTGCCGGTGCAGGATCAGAACGGCATCATCCTGCTCGATCACGATGAATTCATTCGTGCCGAGTCGACCCTGGAAGGTTTGGCCAAGCTCAAGCCGAGTTTCGAAATGATGGGGCAGATGGGTTTCGACGCGACAGCGCTGCGGGTTTACAGCCATGTCGAACGGATCAATCACGTACATACACCTGGCAACAGTTCCGGGATCGTCGATGGCGCGGCGCTGATGCTGATCGGTTCCGAGGCCAAAGGCCGGGCGTTGGGCTTGCAGCCACGGGCGCGGATTGTCGCCACGGCGGTGACCAGCACCGATCCAACCATCATGCTCACGGGCCCCGCGCCGGCCACCCGCAAGGCACTGGCGAAGGCTGGCCTGCGCGTGGAGGACATCGACCTGTTCGAGGTCAACGAAGCGTTTGCTTCGGTGGTGTTGAAGTTCATCAAGGACATGGCCGTCGATCCGGACAAGGTCAACGTCAACGGCGGCTCCATCGCGATGGGCCATCCGCTCGGCGCCACCGGGTGCGCGATCCTCGGCACCTTGCTCGATGAACTGGAAACCCGGCGCCTGCGCTATGGCCTGGCGACGCTGTGCGTCGGCGGCGGCATGGGCATTGCCACCATCATCGAACGCCTCTGAACCCCGAATTCAAGGAACCTTGTTATGAGCGAAGCCATTCGTTACGAAAAAGGTCAGGACGGCATTATCGTCCTCACCATAGACATGCCGGGCCAGAGCGCCAACACCATGAACGCCGTGTACCGCGAGGCAATGGCCGCCTGCGTCGCCCGGCTTGTGGCTGAAAAAGAAAGCATTACCGGGGTCATCATCACGTCGGCGAAGAAAACCTTCTTCGCCGGCGGCGACCTTAATGAGTTGATCAAGGTTGGCAAGCCTGAAGCCAAAGCCTTCTACGACATGGTGCTGACCCTCAAAGGGCAATTGCGCACGCTGGAAACCCTCGGTAAGCCGGTGGTCGCGGCCATCAACGGCGCGGCGCTCGGCGGCGGATGGGAAATCTGTCTGGCGTGTCATCATCGGGTGGCACTGGACGATGCGTCGGTGCAACTTGGTCTGCCGGAGGTGACCCTCGGCTTGTTGCCGGGTGGCGGCGGGGTGGTGCGCATGGTGCGCATGCTCGGCATCGAGAAGGCGCTGCCGTATTTGCTCGAAGGCAAAAAGGTCCGTCCGCAACAGGCTTTGCAGGCCGGATTGATCGATGAGTTGGCGGCCGATCGCGATGAGCTGCTGGCCAAGGCGCGTGCCTGGATCGTTGCCAATCCGACGGCGGTACAACGTTGGGATGTGAAGGGATATCAGATTCCTGGCGGCACGCCGTCGAATCCGAAAGTCGCGCAGATGTTGGCCATTGCGCCGTCGATCCTGCGCACCAAGACCCAAGGTACGTTGCCGGCGCCGGAGAAAATTCTCTGCGCGGCGGTAGAAGGCGCGCAGGTGGATTTCGATACGGCGCACTTGATTGAAACCCGCTACTTCACAGAATTGACCACCGGCCAGATCTCGAAAAACCTGATCGGCACGTTCTGGTTTCAGCTCAACGAAATCAATGCCGGTGGCTCGCGGCCGCAGGGCTTTGCACCGGTCATTACGCGTAAGGTCGGTGTGCTCGGCGCCGGGATGATGGGCGCGGGGATCGCTTTTGTCAGTGCCTCGGCGGGTATCGAAGTGGTGCTCAAGGACATCAATCTGGCTGCTGCCGAAAAGGGCAAAGCGCATTCGGCGGCGTTGCTGGACAAGAAAGTCGCTCGTGGTCAGATGGATGCCATGCAGCGTGAGGCAGTGCTGGCGCGGATTCATACCAGCGAAAACGATGCTGACCTGTCCGGTTGCGATTTGATCATCGAGGCGGTTTTTGAAGATCGCGAACTCAAGGCGAGGGTCTCTTCGGCGGCGCAGAAAGTGGTCGGCGCCGACGCCGTGATTGCCTCCAACACTTCGACCTTGCCGATCACGGGGCTGGCGACGGCGGTACCGGATCAAAGCAAATTCATCGGCCTGCATTTCTTCAGCCCGGTGGAAAAAATGCCGTTGGTGGAAATCATCAAAGGCGCGCAGACCAGCGACGAAACCCTCGCTCGCGGGTTTGATTTCGTCCTGCAAATCAAGAAAACGCCGATCGTGGTCAACGACAGTCGCGGCTTCTTCACCTCGCGGGTGTTCGGCACGTTCACCAATGAAGGCATCGCCATGCTCGGTGAAGGCGTGAGCGCGCCGATGATCGAGACCGAAGCGCGCAAGGCCGGGATGCCAGTCGGGCCTCTGGCAATCTCCGACGAAGTTTCTCTCAGCCTGATGAGTCATATCCGCAAGCAAACCGCCAAGGACTTACAGGCAGAAGGGAAACCGCTGATTGAACATCCGGCGTTTGCAGTGATTGACTTGCTGCTCAACGAATACAAGCGCCCGGGCAAAGCCGCAGGTGGCGGTTTCTACGAATACCCGGCCGGTGGGCAGAAACATTTGTGGCCTGAATTGAAGACGCGCTTCGAGAAGGCTGACGGGCAGATTTCGCCGAAGGACGTGCGTGACAGGTTGCTGTTTGTGCAGGCCATCGAAACCGTGCGCTGTGTGGAGGAGGGCGTGCTGACCTCGACGGCGGATGCCAACGTAGGATCGATCTTCGGCATCGGTTTTGCGGCGTGGACTGGCGGCGCGTTGCAGTACATCAATCAGTACGGAGTAAAGGATTTCGTCGCCCGGGCGCAGTATCTGGCCGAACAATATGGCGAGCGTTTCGCACCGCCTGCGCTGCTGCTGGATAAAGCGGCGAAAGGTGAGATGTTCTAAGGGCGACGAGCATTCCGGGGCTTGCCTTGCCAGGGTGTTTCAAGGCAGGCTCTGGGGTGTTCATTATTCCCATCACGTGTCAGGTATTTTTTATGTCGCTACGCATCTGCATTCTGGAAACCGACATCCTGCGTCCAGAACTGGTCGATCAATATCAGGGTTACGGGCAGATGTTCCAGCGCCTGTTCTCGCAGCAACCGATTGCCGCCGAGTTCACGGTGTACAACGTGATGCAGGGCGAATACCCGAGCGACGACCTGACGTTCGATGCGTATCTGGTCACTGGCAGCAAGGCCGATTCCTTCGGCACTGACCCGTGGATTGAAACCCTCAGGGAATACTTGCTGAACCGCTACGAGCGTGGCGACAAGCTGCTTGGCGTGTGCTTCGGCCATCAACTGCTGGCGCTGTTGCTGGGCGGCAAGAGCGAACGCGCCACGCAAGGTTGGGGCGTCGGCACCCACAACTACAAGCTCGCGGCAAAGGCTCCGTGGATGAGCCCGGTGCGTGAAGAGCTGACGCTGTTGATCAGTCATCAGGATCAGGTCACCGCACTACCGGAAAACGCCACGGTGATCGCATCCAGTGATTTCTGCCCGTTTGCGGCGTATCACATCAATGACCAGGTGCTGTGCTTCCAGGGGCATCCGGAATTTATCCACGACTACTCGCGCGCGTTGCTGGATTTACGTCAGGAAGCCTTGGGTACGCAGATTTACAGCACGGGCGTGGCGAGCCTGGCGCATGAACACCATGGTGCTACGGTCGCGGAATGGATGATGCGGTTTGTGGCGCACAAGCCTGAAACTGTCTAACAGCAGATCAAAAGATCGCAGCCTGCGGCAGCTCCTACATTGGGATCAAGTACACCTGTAGGAGCTGCCGAAGGCTGGGATCTTCTGCTGTTACAACCACCCCGATTTCTTGAAACTCGCCCACAAACTCACACAACCCACCGTGATAAACCCCAGCACGCCAAAATAGCCGTAATGCCAGCTCAGCTCGGGCATGTTCTGGAAATTCATCCCGTAAATCCCCGCCACCGCCGTCGGAAACGCCAGAATCGCTGCCCATGCGGCAAACTTGCGCTGCACCACGCTCTGCCGTGACGCTTCCAGCAACACGCCAATCTCGATGGTCTGGCTGGCAATGTCCGCCAGTGTCGTCAGGTCTTCCATTTGCCGCGTCACATGGATCTGCACGTCGCGGAAATACGGGCGCATGTTCTTGTCGATGAACGGGAAGCTCAGTTTTTGCAGCTCCTCGCTGATCTCCACCATCGGCGCGGCATAGCGGCGCAGACGCACGACATCGCGGCGCAATCCGTGAAGCTTCTGAATGTCGTGCTCGTTCAACGCACTGCACAGCACGTTGCGCTCCAGCTCATCAATCTCGGCGTGGATCGCTTCGCCCACGGGCTGATAGTTTTCGATGACAAAGTCGAGCAGCGCGTAAAGTACGAAATCTTCCCCATGCTCCAGCAACAGCGGACGCGCCTCACAACGTTGGCGGACATGGGCGTAGGACGCCGAGTGACCGTTGCGGGCGGTAATGATGTAGCCCTTGCCGGCGAAGATATGGGTTTCGATGAACTGCAGGATCCCGTGTTCACGAATGGGCGAGTAGGTGACGATAAACAAAGCGTCGCCAAAGGTTTCCAGCTTCGGTCGGCTATGTTTTTCCAAGGCATCTTCGATGGCCAATTCGTGCAGGTTGAATTGGCGTTGCAAATTGGACAGTTCCTGAGCGTCCGGCTCTTCCAGACCGATCCACACAAAGTGACCGGTCTTCGCGGCCCAGGCCGCGCCTTCATCAAGGGTAATATTGGTGACTTTTTTGCCCTCGCTGTACACCGCAGCAGCAACAACTCGACCCATGGTGGTGATTCACTTCTTCTTGGCAGATGACTGGGAAACCAGGCTTCAGCTTAGCCTTGTCGTTGCTTGAGAGTCAGTGAAATCTGCACAGTTCACCCGGCAAAAGAAAACCCGCACAGGGCGGGTTTGTTTTTCAGGCAGCTTGCAGTTGGCGATCCATCGCGTCGATGCATTCGCGCATCTGCTCGCGGCACTGCTCGATGAGCATGGGCATGTCGTCCATGGTCAGCCCGGCAGTAGGAATTGCCGGCAGCGAGCGTATGAGAATTTTCCCGCTGCGCCAGCGGTTCAGACGCATGTGCTTGACGTAGCTGCTGACACACACCGGAACGATCGGCACACCGGCAGCAATCGCCATCTGGAACGCGCCTTTCTTGAACGGCAGCAGATCTTCGCCGAGGTTGCGCGTGCCTTCGGGGAACACCCAGATCGAGGTCTTTTCGTTCTGCAACGTATTCGTGGTAGTCACCATCGACTGGCGAGCTTTTTGCGCATTGCCTCGGTCGATCAACACGTTACCCGCCAGCCAGAACAACTGCCCGAACAACGGCACCCATTTCAGGCTCTTCTTGCCGATGCACACGGTACGGCGCGGCACGACATTGCCGAACACGAACAGATCATAGTTGGACTGGTGGTTCGCAATGATCACGCAACTGTCGGGCTTGTTCATCAACCCGCTGACGTCGGTCTTCACTCGCAGACGCAAAATGCACATCGCCGGCAGAGCGTAGAGGCGAGCGCATAGACGGCTGTTGTCCGGATTGAATGGACGGCACAGGCCGAGGATAACCCCAAGCACACCCGCGAGAATAAAGTGCAGGCCCATCAACAACATACGAAACACAAACAGCATTTTCAGGCCCCACCGGCGCAAAAGGTGGCGCAGTGTACGGATGTGCACTGTTTTCGGCAATTGCCACTATAGAGTCCGGAGATAGCCGATGTTTAAGCGCATGTTTCCAAGCCGGTCGTCAGACGCGTCCTAGAGCAGCCACGGCATGTTCAACTCAGCGTGTAAGAAAAAGCCCGACACGACGGTCGGGCTTTTCTTCATCGCGTGAGCCGGGTTTAACCCAGATGCTCCTGATCCTGGATGATCGCGTTATCCAGGGTTTCCAGCAGCGCCTTACGCACCTTCAGTTTGGTGTTCTTGTGCGCGGTCATGTTGATCTTCTTCAATTGACGTGCGGCGGCGAGGGCGGCGCCTTGCAGTTCCTCGGCGGAAACCACCTTGTCGAGGAAACCGGCATCCACAGCACTTTGCGGATCGAACATCTCACCGTTGATCACCGAACGGTGGAACGCCGAGCGACGCAGGCGATCACGGGCCAGTTCGATACCGGCGTGGTGCATGGTCATGCCGATCTGCACTTCGTTCAGGCCAATGCTGAATGGGCCATCGACACCGATGCGGTAATCGGCAGACAGCAGAATAAACGCGCCTTTGGCCACGGCATGACCCGGGCAAGCAACGATCACCGGGAACGGGTGAGAAAGCAGACGACGGGCCAAAGTCGACCCCGCAGTGACCAGCGCCACGGCTTCTTTCGGGCCGGCGGTCATCACTTTCAGATCATAGCCGCCGGACAAAATGCCTGGCTGACCGGTGATGATCACGATGGCACGATCAGTCACTGCCTGATCCAGCGCCGCGTTGAACGCCGCAATCACGTCCGGGGAAATGGCATTGACCTTGCCATTGCTCAAGGTCAGGGTCGCGATACCGTCTTCGAGGTGGTAGGAAATCAACTCACTCATGACGCTATTCCTTGTAAGAAAGATGGGCAAACGTTACCCACCACCGAAGGCCAGGTAAAGCGCCGTGACTGACCCGCTGGTCACCGTTTCCCGGTGCAGCCAGCGTGGTGAGCCATTCTGCTTCTATATAGAAGGCGCGCACTCACCGGAGATTGGCCGCTTTGCCATGGTCCGCCGACGGGAAAAACCACTTTTTCTCTTAACCGCATGAAAATTCTGAAAAAAAGTTTGCCATCAGAAAAGCTTTCGACTACATTAGCGCGCCTCGACAGACAGAACATGTTTGAAGAGATACGGTGAAGTGTCCGAGTGGCTTAAGGAGCACGCCTGGAAAGTGTGTATACAGGAAACTGTATCGAGAGTTCGAATCTCTCCTTCACCGCCAAATTTAGTAAACACAAACCCCTGATTTCGAAAGAAGTCAGGGGTTTTGTGGTTTCTGGTGTCTGGAATTTGCCGACGTGCGTGATGTGGTCGGCTGAATTCTGGTTTGAGCATTACAATCGCGGTTTTATTGCCAGTAAAAGGACGACGTTCATGATCATCTCCACCACTCACGCCATCGAAGGCCGGCAGATCACCGCGTATCTGGACATCGTCAGTGCCGAGTCGGTGCAAGGCGTCAATGTGATCCGTGACATGTTCGCCGGTATGCGCGACTTTTTTGGTGGTCGGTCGCAAACGCTGGAAAGAGCATTGAAAGAAGCGCGCATTCAGGCCACCGACGAGATCAAGGAACGAGCGCGTGCCTTGCAGGCAGATGCGGTGGTCGGGCTGGATTTCGAGATCAGCATGCCGGCGGGCAAGGGCGGCATGGTTGTGGTGTTTGTGACGGGCACAGCAGTGAAGTTGCGCTGAGCGGGTCGGCGCGGCGTTGAATTTTTGTAGGCCATTCGTCGGGCGTCGGCCGATCTGAACAACAAGTCCAGTAATGACCGGCTAGTCTCAAAATTCTGAGTGGTCGATACTTTTCAGGCGAGATGGTTTGCCGGTGTCGACCTTTTACGAAGGGGAGAGGGCATGACTGCACCGTATATTGAAGACGATGGCGCTGAATTTTCCTTCAACAACTGCGTACGCTGCGGACAGAGCGAGTACCAGTCGGGCTTTGGCGAAGACACGATTCAGAACGCCAAGATCAAATCCGCGGCACCGAAAGGGCTTAAGGCGAAATTCCTTCCCAAGGTGATGGCAAGGGCCAGAAAATAAGCTTTCTCGACATAACCCCGTCATTGAGCGGGGTTTTTTATGTCTGATCGCTGATCGCCGATACGTTCTACAAATGGTTTAAAGAATTGCGTTTTCTTTCACAAAGTTTTCACGTTGTCCGGCGTAGGGTGAAGCCATCCGTTAGAAAGCAAGTCTCCAGCCCGTCTCCCCAGCGGGCTTTTTTTTGCCTGTCGTAAAACCTTTTTCAGAATCGCGGTCAAATCGGCGCCAAGTGCTTGCTGTGCTTTGGTTCCGTCTGGACGTTTGCCCTTTGGTGACATCCAATCCCGGCCCTTTTTGTCTTCTCTGTTTTTGAGGTTTCGTCATGCGTTTAACTCTCCCTGCTTTGGTTCTTGGCCTCTTCTTTGTTCAAGGAGCAATGGCTGCCGGCGATGGCACTGCGGCATTGGGCGGTGGACTGGGCGGCGCGCTGGGGAATGTGGTCGGTCAGAAAATGGGCGGCAGCACCGGTGCCGCGATTGGCGCGGGCGTAGCAGGCGCAGCGGGCAGTGCGGTGGCGGCACGCAAGGGCAGTCGGACCAAAGCGGCCATTGGCGGCGGTGTCGGCGCGGCCGGTGGTTCGGTGATTGGCAACAGCCTCGGCGGCAGAAATGGTGCGACTATCGGTGCGGGCTTGGGCGGTGCAGCTGGCGGTGCGGTGGGCAGCAACCTGTCCAAAGGCCACAAGCGTCACTGAGATTGATTGCGGTCCAGAAAAGCCCGACTCGATGTCGGGCTTTTTCGTTGCTGAACGTTTTTCCCGCTAATGCCTCCAATAGCTTATAAGCCCTTGTTCGGGCGGACTGTCCCGCTTCGGGAACTGTGAGGTTCAAATGCGATTGTCATTATCTGCACTGTTTTTCGGATTGCTGGTTGCTCAAGGCGCGATGGCTGCCGGCGACGGCACTGCCGCCGTCGGTGGTGGCTTGGGTGGTGCGTTGGGCAATGTGGTTGGCGGACAACTTGGTGGTAGCACTGGCGCTGCGGTGGGTGCAGGTTTGGGCGGCGCGGCGGGCAGTGCGGTTGGGGCGGATAAACGCAGTCGCACGGAAGCCGCTATTGGCGGCGGCCTCGGCGCCGCCGGCGGTTCAGTGGTCGGCAATAGCCTGGGCGGCTCAACCGGTTCGGCCATCGGTGCAGGCTTGGGTGGCGCGGCAGGTGGTGCTGTCGGCAACAACCTGGGTGACGATGGCGGTAAGTCTCATTCCGGTGGTGGTCATAAACACAAGAACAAGCATAAGAATAAACATCGTTGATTGATGTTTAAACAGAAACCCGGCCTTGCGCCGGGTTTTTCGTTTCTACTCATCGGACTCGGGAACGATTGGCGGCAGGGCGTCTCGAACGTCATACACTCCCCCGAAATCCCGAGGTATGCCATGACTCCCGAAACTGAAGGCAAGGAAGAAAAAGGTTCAAGCGGGCTGCCGTTTATCAACGATCCGGGGAATGAAGATCCGGGGTCGGTTATGGACGATGCGACGGTGCCGTTGAATGATTCGGATGAGGCGGATATGGAGTATGAAGAAGAGGACGAGCAATAAGTTGTCTTAGAAGTCGAGCGCGGTAGCGCGCTGATTTCATCTCCGGGGCCTGTACTTCAGGCCCCTTGATTCTGACCGGTTTGCTCGCGAAGATTAAGTTTGGTAAACAATTTTTGAGACGAACGAAGGCCATCGATGTTTTTGTTATTTCGCAGTTAAGTCAGGGTTCACGCGTATGTAAAGGTTATCTGATGGCGACATTTTTTCTATTCGGCCTGATGCGATGTATTCTTTAAACTCCTTTTCAACTATTTTTTGATTGCAGTATTTTTTGTATTTGGATGGCCTATCGCTAGCGTAAATGTAGAGGCGCCATACATCAAATCCGTCGATTCTGTTGTTCGATCCATAGTCGAAGTCCACTGATTCTGATGGGAAATGAATGGCGCACCCTACGCCGTGCAGTTCATATTGAATTCCATCAGTTATTTCACCGCAGCGTTCGATTTGCTTGCTCCGCCAAAGTCTTAAAATATTCCGAGTGCCAAATTTTTTTTCTAGTAACTCTGTGCCAATTTCAACTTTTGAAAGAAAGTCATTTATTAGATCCTCAAGATTTTTATCATCTGTTTTCATCTTCTTCTGTGATGCTCCAATCGGTCGTGTCCGACATTGTTCGCTGAATCAATGACTTCTTCAATCGTATTAAGCTGTCCTTTGTGTTCTCTGATGTTTGTGATCAGTTTTATAGTTATAGGTGTTGCTGTTTGTTTTGCAGCTGCTGCACGGTGATGTCCATCTAGAATATAGAAGTTGCCCTGATGTTCTGCTACGTCTATGGGATAGCTGACATCGTAGCCACCTGCTCGCATTTGATCTCTTATTTTTTCGACGTGTGTAGTTGATTTTTTTCCCATAATTGCATGCGTGCGCTTCACTGAGTGTGGGTCAACGCCATGAATCAAGCCCGGTAATTGTGGCTCACCCTCATCAACCTTAGCCCCATCAATCCCTCCCGGCATCTCACAACCCGGTTTCTTCGGCGGCGGGCAGTTAGAGCTCAACCCCAACGGATCCACCCACCCCGTCGGATTCGGCACGTACTGGTACTGATTCAACCCACCCGCCAACTTGATCGGGTCCGGCGTCAGATACCGTCCAAGCCTTGGGTCGTAATACCGATGCCGGTTGTAGTGCAGCCCGCTTTCCGCGTCGAAGTACTGCCCCTGAAACCGCAGCGGTTGATCCAGGTATTCCTCGCCGGCCAGGGTGATCGCGGCGACTTTGCCGTAGGCGTCGTATTGCGCCGACCAGACGATTTCACCGCTGTAGTCGGTGAGTTCTTGTGGGGTGCCGAGGTGGTCGAGTTGGTAGTAGAACGGGCAGGCCTTTTTTGGGCCTTTGCCGTCGAGCAGTGCCAGCGGGCGGAAGGTGCCGGGTTCGTAGACGTAGCTGCGGTGCTGGGTTTTGCTGCTTTCGGCGACGAGGTGGTCGCCTTGCCAGAAGAACTCGGTTTTTTCGCCGTCGACGGTTTTGCTGATCCGCCGGCCGAAGGCGTCGTACTGGTAGGTCGCGGTTTTGCCGTCGGGGCGGGTCAGGCCGATGAGCCGATGCTGGCAGTCGTAGCGATATTCGGTGACCAGTTTCTGCGCGGTGCCGCGGCGTTCACGGATCAGGTTGCCGAAGGCGTCGTAGTCGTAGTGGCGATCGCCCTGCATCAGCAGGCGGTTGCCCTTGATGTGTGTCGGGCCGGGGCGCTCCTGCATGAGCAGGTTGCCGGCCGGATCGTGGGCGAAGGATTCCGGCAGTTCGTCGCGTGAGTGGCGTACCCGGATCAGGCGGTCGAGGGGCGTCGTAGCCGTAGGTGCGTTGACCGTGACGGGTGTCGGCGATGTGCTCCAGATTGCCATTGGCGCTGTAGGCATAATCGCGGCGGTACAGCGAATCGTGCTGATGGCCTACGGCGTGGGCGAGCAGCCTGCCCTGATCGTCGTAGGCATATTCGCTGAGCAGCAAACCTTGCTGACGTTGTTGTTCGCGGCCCGATAGATAGACGTGTTGCGTCAGCGGCGCGCCGTTGAGGTGGATGGCGGTCAGTGCGCCGCCCTTGGCGTACTGATAATCGAGCTTGCTGTTGTCCGGCAGGCGCATGCGTTTGAGCTGGCCGCAGGCGTCGTAGGCATAACGCAGCGTGCCCCAGCCCTGATGCTCGGTGATCAGCCGGTCCTGCAGGTCGTATTCGAAGGCCAACGGATGTTTCTGACCGTCGTCGACGCCAGTCAGCCGACCGAGGCGGTCGTACTGATAGATAACCTTGCCCCCGTCAGGCAAGGTCTTGACCAGCAGGCGCCCGGCCGCATCGCGCTCGTAGCCCGTGACCAACACCGAGCCGTCATCGCCGAACTCGGTCTTTTCCAGCAGATGACCGTTAAGATCGTAAGCGTAGGCCGTACGCCGCCCGTCGAAGCCGGTTTCCTGTCGGATCAGTCCGGTCGGCGTGTAGTCCAGCCGATACTTTTCGCCAGACTCGTTCTCGATTTCAGTGAGCAGCAGTTGCGCATGGTCGTAGCGGTACTGCACCCGCGTGCCGTCGGGGTTGATCCGACGCGAGACCAGGTGCAGGTCGTCGTCATACTCGTAACGAGTGATGCGCCCGAGCTCGTCGCGTTCGGCGGTGACCTGGTTGTAGGCGCCATAACTGTAGGCGCGAGTGGCGCCCGTAGGAGAAGTCGTCTGGATCAGTCGGCCAATGGCGTCCCAATGCTGACGCGAGACCGCACCGTGTTCATCAGCAGTGGTAGTCCTGCGCCCCAGTGCATCGTAGGAAAAGCGCCGCACACCACCATCGGGCAGGGTTTCTTCAACCAACTGACCGAGGGTGTTCCAGACAAACACATGCCGACTGGTGTCCGGGTAACGGATCGACAGCAGCTGCCCGCGAGCGTCGTAGTGGTAATGCGTGACCTGACCATCAGGATCGACCGCCTCAGTGACATCGCCCTGAGCATTGCGCCGGTAGGTCCATACCGCGTCTCCACGGGAACGGCTGTGCAGGAAACCGTTGCGGTACTCGTAGGACGTTGGCACATCGTCTGGCGGAAGCAGCGCGATCAGCCGTCCGACATCGTCGTAGCGGTATTCGGTGACGGCGCCTAAGGGATCCTGCTCGGCGACCAAACGGCCCGAACCGTCGTAGGCCTTGAGGTGTTCGCCGCCATCGGCCTCAACCTTGCGCACCAGCCGTGCGCGGTCATCGTGGACGTAGGTTTCTTCGGTGCCATCGACGTAATGCACGACGACACTGCCGTCGTCATGCCAGACATAACGCGTGTCCATCTGCGAGAACGACGCCCAGTGCCTGACGCAACGGGCAGCTTTGCCAGCGCGTTCCCACTCCCAGAAGAAACTCGCGCCGCCCGTGAGTTGCCGCTGCAGGATGACGTGCTGATCGTCGTAGTCGTAACACTCGCTGTCGCCAACCGCGTTACGCGCCTCGACCAGACGCTGATAGGCGTCGTAGCGGTAGCTGACGAGGGTTTGCTCAGTCGTCCATTCATCCTGCTGAAACGACTGATAGTCGACGGCCACCAAGTGCTGGCGGTCATAACGCAACAACAGCGCCCGACCCGCGCCATTGTCCAGACGCTGGACCCGATCCTGCCGATCCCGAACAATGCGCAGACGATTGCCATACGCATCACTAACCGCCGTCAGACGCCCGGCCCGAAAGTGATAAAACCGTGCCGCATCCCCCGCCAGCGCGAGGATCAGTTCTTCCGGTTCATCCCCGAGAAAAATCGCCGCCCGCGACAGGCTGTTATGAATCGCCGGGCGCTCAACACTCGGCAACGGGAACCGCGTACGCCGGTTTTCATGGTCAACCCAAACAACACAGTCGCCATCGAACTCCAGTCGATGCGCCAGCGAATGACTCCAGCCAAACCCCAGCCCGACATCGATTTCGGCGGCACTGGTGCGATACAGTCTTGTGAACTCGAATGGCAGCAGCCCATCGAGCACGCCATCGGTCAGGGTCAGCAGTTCCTCACCGGTAACCATCGACACCGGGCAGCCGTCTCTGCAGGTGAGTGGCACACAATCGGCGCTGTTGCCGTTGGGGTTTTTTGCCTGATCGGGTGCATCATCGTGAGGCTCATGACGCTGCATCCGGCTCATGCCATGCGACTTGTCCCGTGCGAGTGGGGCCGGATTCGGTACCGTCAAAATCACGGAATCGGCCTGACGAATGTTCACCGGAATCGACGGCGTCGGTTTCAGCTCAACGTCACGCACATTGAGCACCAGCGGTTTCAAAACGCCGGCATGGCGAGTCAAATCAGGCGAGGAATTCAGTTCAGCCAGGCGCAAAGCAGAAGCTGCCAGCCATTCCCGCGCGCGCGGCGATTTGATTTTCGCCAGCACTTTGCTGCTCAACCGCAGCTGCACGCCCATGCCGCCAGAGACGCGCATCAGCAGGAAACTGATCAACAACTCGACACGGATTTCTGCGACCACTTCCGCCAGGTATTGCGGCGGCAGCATCTTCAGCCAACCGGTGAACGCCGCCAGATGAATGAACAAAAGCGGCTCGTCGCTGAGCATCAACAGGCCGTTGGCAATCGCCTCGTGGGAAGCCTGCAGCAAAGCGTCCAGCTCAATGTCGCTCAGATAATCCAGAAGCTTTTCGCTGTTGGCCTGCAAGTCGGCGAGCAGGGCGAATAGTTGTTTGATGTCATCCCAGACGCCGTGCAAGGCATTTTCGAAGCCGCGCCAATCGGCCTGTTGCAGTTGACCGAAACGCTCGAGAAATCCGGCGCTGGAAAACTCCGTCCAAAGCGGCTGAAACCCTGCCCATTCACCGCGTAACCAGTCTTCCAGGCCGCTGATGACACTTTCATAAGAGGCATACAGCGCCCGGACATGCCGGGTGGAAACATCAGGAAAGAAGGTGATGCGATAACGCTGGCCCCGGTCGCAATCACTCAACTCCAGAATGCCGCTCGGGCCGATTTCATAATGTTGCGGTTCGCCGAAGGTCATAACGCCGTCGACTTCGGCAATCACCGGCTCGAGTGTCAGCGGGGTGTTGCCGATCGGTACAAAACGAGCGGCTTCGAACATGTGCACCAGGGTCAAGGGGCCGCTGGCCGGACACATGAACACTGAAGAACTGATGGGTTTACGGCTGTTGACGGGCGCGCTGAGGTTGACGTTGTTGCCGACTTTGAACACCTGCTCGATATCCAGCGCCGAGCCCATCCAGAACTGTTCGGCCCAGGCTTCGTAATTGTTCAGGCACAGGCGGAACTCCCGGATCAGTGTTTCGAAGTCCGGGTGCTCGGGATTAAGGGCGGCAACCACCAGCAGGCCGATGCTGTTGTTCAGGGGCAGAAGCCGATCGGGTGGAAGCATTCGCAGTCACTCGCGCATGTGAAAAAGGTGCGCGGACTTTGCGGGGGATCAAAAAGGAAAGAAGTCGGGAAGGTAGGCAATATCTGTAGGGCGTTTCGCTATTTGCCTGCGAGTAGTTCATCGCCTCAACAAATATTGCCCGTTGCTCAATGTCGGCTGTGCTCGTTATGCTGCTGAACCCATTAATCAGATCCGAGCAGCGGCGCTACCCGCCGCCTGGGATGTCTTTGATAACGGATCCGATGATGAATGCACCGCTGAAGGCGTTCGGCCCGATCAAGGCCGTGATTTTTGATATGGATGGTTTGCTGCTGGACACCGAAGGCATTTACACCGAGGTCACCTCGATGATTGCCGAGCGTTACGGGCGCACCTTCGACTGGAGCGTCAAGCAGAACATCATTGGCCGCGGTGCCAACGATCTGGCGAACTATGTGGTGCAAGCGCTGGATCTGCCGATCACTGCCGAAGAGTTTCTGGTCATTCGCGAACCGTTGATGCGCGAGCGTTTCCCCACCGCGCAGGCGATGCCGGGCGCCGAAGAGCTGATTCGTCACCTCAAGGCCCACAATATTCCAATCGCCGTGGGCACCAGTTCGTCACGACAGTCGTTCGGTCAGAAAACCACGTTGCACCGCGAGTGGTTTGCGCTGTTCGATTTCATTGTCACGGCGGACGATCCTGAAGTCGGCGCAGCCAAGCCCGCGCCGGATATTTTCCTCACCGCGGCGCGGCGTCTGGGTGTCGCGCCTGAAGATTGTCTGGTGTTCGAGGATTCACCGTTTGGGGTGACCGCAGCGAAAGCGGCGGGCATGGCGGCCATCGCCATTCCCGACGCGGCCATGGCTGATGAAAAATACGCACACGCCGACGGGATTCTCCGGTCGTTGAAAGGGTTTATCCCAAGCGCCTGTGGCCTGCCGGCACTGGAATGGACCTGAGCGAGCGATAACCCGATCAACCAAAAAACGCCGCCCCTCTGTTAAAGGAAGGGCGGCGTTTTTCGTACAGTCGACTGAGAAATATCAGGCGCCGAAACCACCGTCGATGGTCAGGCTGGCACCGGTGATGTAGCCGGCTTCCGGGCCCGCCAGGTAGGCGACGAAGCTGGCGATTTCTTCGGCTTTACCGTAGCGACCCACTGCCATCAGGGGGATCAGGCTATCAGCGAAGTCACCGTGCGCCGGGTTCATGTCGGTGTCGACCGGGCCGGGCTGCACGTTGTTGATGGTGATGCCGCGCGGACCCAGGTCGCGTGCCAGGCCTTTGGTCAGGCCGACCAGTGCCGATTTGCTCATCGCATACACACCGCCACCGGCGAAGGGCATGCGGTCGGCGTTAGTGCTGCCGATGTTGATGATGCGTGCGCCTTCGCCCATGTGCTTGGCCGCTTCCTGCGAGGCGATGAATACGCTGCGCACGTTGATGGCCAGGGTCTGGTCGAAATCTTCCAGGGTGAAGTCTTCCAGCGGGGCCACGGCCAGTACGCCGGCGTTGTTGACCAGGATGTCGAGGCGGCCGAAGGCTTCGACCGTGGCGCTGACGGCATGGCGGATAGCGGCGGCGTCAGCGCTGTCGGCTTTGATCGCCAGGGCTTTGCCACCGTTGGCGGTGATGCTGTTCTGCAGCTCTTCGGCTTTGGCGGTGGAGCTCACGTAAGTGAACGCTACTGCAGCGCCTTCAGCGGCCAGGCGTTTGACGATAGCGGCACCGATACCGCGGGAACCGCCTTGAATCAGAGCGACTTTGCCGCCGAGGTGTTGAGTGGTCATGTTCGATCTCCAGACTATTCAAGGCGGGACTGCCTTGTTGTTGGAGCCGAGTATCGACCTCTGATCCACAACCGTGTAGCCCATGATTGCTATAGTCTGTGTAAACCAGAAGTTTATAGTGGCGATCATGGAAACTTTCAGCAGTATTGAATGCTTTGTGCGCAGCGCCGAGGTCGGCAGCTTCGCCGAAGCGGCAAGGCGCTTGAGCCTGACCCCGGCGGCGGTCGGTAAGAGTGTCGCGAAACTTGAGACGAGGCTGGGCGTGCGGTTATTCCAGCGCAGCACCCGCAGCTTGGCGCTGACCGAGGCGGGCCAGCTGTTTTTGAGTCAGGTCAGTGCCAGTCTGACCACGATCCAGAACGCGGTGGCTAATCTGGCCAGTGTCGAAGGTCTGCCAGCGGGAACGTTGAAAGTCAGTATGGGCACCGTGTTCGGGCGTTTGTACATCGTACCGTTGCTGGAAGCGTTTTTACGTCGGTTTCCGGCGATCAACCCTGACTGGCATTTTGATAACCGTCAGGTCGATTTAATCGGGCAGGGGTTCGATGCAGCGATTGGCGGAGGATTTGAATTGCCCCAAGGCGTCGTCGCACGCAAATTGGCACCCGCGCATCGAGTGTTGGTGGCGTCTGCTGACTATCTGCAAAAGCACGAAGCGATCGTCGAGCCGGACGACCTGCAATATCACGATGGCATTCTGATTCGGTCGCCACAAACCGGTCGAGTGCGCTCTTGGCAATTGATCAGTAGTGGCAGTCAGCTCTGTCGAGCCTTGACCCTCAAGACGCGAATGACCATGAGCGATTCGGAGGCTGCCTGCGCCACGGCTGCGCAAGGCCTGGGGATTGCACTGGTGAGCATGCCGTTCGCGGTGGGGTATCTGGAGGCGGGCACGTTGCAGCGGGTGTTGCCGGAGTGGTTCGTCGATGACGGCAACATTTCCATCTACTACGCCGAGCATAAATTGTTGCCGGGCAAGACTCGGGCGTTTGTCGATTTTGTGATTGAGCAGTTTGTAGAGCAGGGCTTGGCTCGGCGGTTCAGTGCTTTTTGAGCAAGGCCTGGGGCCGGGTTGCCCCCTTCGCGAGCAGGCTCGCTCCCACAGATTTTGTATCGGACCACATATTTGCAACCAACACTGATCCTGTGTGAGCGAGCCTGCTCGCGAATAAGTCGACTCGGTTCTCAGCGTGCAAACCGCCCCGGCCAGCCAATAATCGTTTTCGGCCGCGGCGTTGCATACGTCCGCACCTTGGACGTCGACAACCGCAACCGCACCAGCGATTCCGCAATCGTCACCGCCGCCGTGACCCCATCCACCACCGGCACGCCCGTGCGCCGGCGAATCTGCTCATCAAGCCCGGCCATACCACCGCAACCCAGGCAGATTACCTCGGCCTTGTCCTGCGTCACCGCCAGTTCAGCCTGATGGACGATGGCTTCCAGCGCCCGTTGCGGTTCGTGTTCCAGCTCCAGAACGGCCAGGCCACTGGCCCGCACCGATGCGCAGCGATCCCACAGCCCGGACAGTTTCAGTCGATCCTCGATCAACGGCACGGTGCGATCCAGCGTGGTCACCACCGAATAGGCATGGCCGAGAAACATCGCGGTGCTGGCCGCCGCATCGGTGATGTCCACCACCGGCACGTTGAGCAATTCCTGCAAACCTTCGCGACCGTGTTCGCCGTAACCGGCCTGAATCACCGCGCCGAACGGTTGGTCGTAGGCCATCACCCGGTCCATCACGGCGATGGCCGCCAGATAGCTTTCGAAGTTGCCTTCAATCGAGTCGGCGCCGAAGTAGGGCGTCAGGCCGACGATTTCCGTACCGGGTGACGCGACAGCCTGCGCCGAGCGGGCGATGGCATCGGTGATGGATTCGGTGGTGTTGACGTTGACCACGAGAATGCGCATGGGGAGTCCTTATAGCGGGCAGTTTGCGGCCCGAAGTCCGGGCCGCGAGGGAATTAATGGCAGACGTTGTCGACAGCGATGCATTCGCCGCTGACGTCGGCGTAGTCCGGCTGGCGTTTGGCGATGATCAGATAGAGCATTCCGGCGATCCCGGCACCAATCAGCCAAGAGAACGGCGAGACACTGTGGAAACCCGGCACCAGCGCCAGGACGATGGCAATCAGCGCGGCAGGAATAAACGCCGCCACTGCACGGAAATTGACGCCGTGGCTGTAGTAATAAGCGCCGTTGGGATCCTCGCTGTAGAGCTGCGGGACATTGATCCGGCCTTTGCGGATCAGCCAGTAGTCGACCATGATCACGCCGTACAACGGCCCGAGCAGGGCGCCGAGACCGGAGAGGAAATACACGATCACCAACGGGCTGTTGTAGAGATTCCACGGCAGGATCAACACGGCGATGGCCGCGCTGATCAGCCCGGCGCGGCGGAAGGTCAGGTACTTCGGCGCCAGGTTACTGAGCACGAACGCCGGGGCGACGAAGTTGGCCATGATGTTCACCGCCACCGTGACGATCAGGAAGGCCAGGCAACCGAGGACCAGGAAGAAGGTATTGGGAATCGAGGCGATGATTTCGGTCGGGCTTTCGATGATCCGGCCGTTGATCTGAAACTGCGCGCCACACAGCAGGACGGTAATCGCGGCGAATACCAGAATGTTTACCGGCAAACCCCAGAAATTTCCTACCTTGATGGTCTTCCGGCACGGCGAGGAGCGGGCGAAGTCGCAGAAATTGAGGATCAGCGTGCCGTAGATCGCCAGCCACAACGCGCCGCCGGCAAAGATGTTGCGCCACATCTCGCCACCGGTCAGCGGGTCGCGAGTCGACCAGGCAATGGTCGCGTTGGCCTGCGTGTACATCCAGGCGGCGAGGGCCGCGACGGTCACCAGAATCACCGGTCCGGCAAACGCTTCATAGCGGCGCACCATTTCCATGCCGTAGGCGAGAATCGCCAGTTGCACGAGCCAGATCACCACGAAACACACCCAACCCAACGTCGACAGCCCGAGGATCGAGTTGTGGTCGTACTCGGCGAATCCGGGATGAACCGCCGTGAGCAAAACGCGAAACACCACCGACGCCAGATACGTCTGAATACCGAACCAGGCGATGGCGATAACAGCCCGGATCAACGCAGGAATTTGCGCTCCGTGGATACCGAAACTGATCCGGCTGATGACCGGAAACGGCACACCGGTTTTCTGTCCCATGTAACCGGACAGGTTCATGAAGAAATACACCAGCGCTGCGCCGATCCCCAGCGACAACAGAATCTGCCAGCCACCCAGGCCCAAGGCATACAGGCCAATGGCGAACGAGTAGTTGGCGATGTTGTGCACGTCGTTGGTCCACAGGGCGAAGATGCTGTACTTGCCCCAGCGTCGACCCTCGGCCTTGGTCGGTGCCAGGTCGCTGTTGTGCAAGCGGGGGCTCAGTTGCAGCGGTTCGACCAGTCCGTCGTGGGGCGAGGGGTGATCGAGTGCAGAGGCGGGCAGATTCAGCGCGATGTTATTCGAGAGACTTGTACGCATTCCGGCAGGCTCCTGATGTTCAAGGCCGCGATGACTGTGCATAAGCCGTCAGGCTCGACAAATCTTCGTCGCGGCAGTGAAACCATCACAGGTTAGGGGCATCTGCAGCCTGTACGGGATAGGGCGCTTCAGGCTTGCGGATCGAAAGTGTGTTTATGTTTTGAGTTTTTGTATACAAAACATGCATGCACTAAAGCCAGATTTGTGCCAGTTACTCATCTATGAAACGAACCGCTCATTTCGAAAAGTTATGGGAAATTCTTAAGTTATTGAAAATATTTGATTAAAAATTGACCGGTCGAACAGGTATTTATTTTTTTGAGGAATTTTGGCGGACGCCAGAGAGAAGGAGGGGGTGGAGGGCGTGTAACTTTTCAGGGCGCAGAAACAAAAAAGTGCACACATAAATGGCACCGATGGTGACATTCGTGTGTACACGTTTTTATTGGGGCGACGCAGACTTGTGTGGGAGCTAGCCTGCAGAATCAAGCCTTGCTGATGATATTTCCCGCGTGCAACCCGCATTCCTTCTGGGTTGCTTCTTCCCACCACCAGCGGCCTTCGCGCTCGTGCTGGTTGGGCAAGACAGGGCGGGTGCAAGGTTCGCAACCGATGCTGATAAAACCGCGTTCATGCAGGCTGTTGTAAGGCAGCTCAAGCATGCGGATGTAGCCCCAAATCTCTTCGCTGGTCATCTGTGCCAGCGGGTTGAATTTGTACAGGGTGCGTTCCGGTGTCGAGAATGCGCTGTCGATTTCCATTACAGCAACGGCACTGCGCGTGCCAGGACTCTGGTCGCGGCGCTGGCCGGTGGCCCAGGCTTTGACGTTGGAGAGTTTGCGTCGCAGCGGCTCGATCTTGCGGATGCCGCAGCATTCGCCATGGCCGTCCTTGTAGAAACTGAACAGGCCTTTTTCCTTCACGAACGGTTCCAGTTTCGTGTAATCCGGCGAGACGATTTCGATGTCGATCTTGTAGTGCTCGCGCACTTGCTCGATGAAGCGATAGGTTTCCGGGTGCAGGCGGCCGGTGTCGAGGCTGAACACTTTGACGTTCTTGTTCAGCTTCCAGGCCATGTCCACCAGCACCACATCCTCGGCGCCGCTGAAAGATATCCACAACTCATCGCCAAACTCGGCGAACGCGAGTTTCAGGATGTCCTGAGCGGATTTGTTGGCATAGGTCGTGGCGAGTTCCACGACATCGAACGTTGGGCTCATCAGGGCGGCTTCCTACAGGTCGGTGGCGCTGGGCGCTCTATATGGCGGCGATGGTAACAAAAAGCTGCGCCGGTTGGCGCGTGCTGTGCGTTGCACGGCTGTGGTGGAGCCGCTAGAGTTCGGCGTCGCTCGACTCAATAATCAATACAAACGGGAGTGTCTTGTGGAAATTGCTTGCCTGGATCTTGAAGGGGTGTTGGTGCCGGAAATCTGGATCGCTTTCGCCGAAAAAACCGGAATCGAATCTCTCAAGGCTACCACCCGGGACATTCCCGATTACGACGTGTTGATGAAGCAGCGTCTGCGCATCCTCGATGAACACGGCCTGAAGCTCTCGGACATTCAGCAAGTGATCGCCACGCTGAAGCCGCTGGACGGCGCGGTGGAATTCGTCAACTGGCTGCGCGAGCGCTTCCAGGTGGTGATTCTGTCGGACACCTTCTACGAATTCTCCCAGCCTTTGATGCGCCAGTTGGGATTCCCGACGTTGCTTTGCCACCGCCTGATTACGGATGAAACCGGTCGGGTGACCAGCTATCAGTTGCGTCAGAAGGATCCCAAACGTCAGTCGGTGCTGGCCTTCAAGAGCCTGTATTACCGGGTGATTGCGGCGGGTGATTCGTACAACGACACGACGATGCTGGGCGAGGCGGATGCGGGGATTCTGTTCCATGCGCCGGACAATGTGATCCGCGAGTTTCCGCAGTTTCCGGCGGTGCACACGTTTGCTGAACTGAAACAGGAATTCCTCAAGGCCTCGAATCGCGACCTGAGTTTGTAGTCGTCTGGAAGAACGCTTTCGCGAGCAGGCTCGCTCCCACATGTGCAATGCATTCCATTGTGGGAGCGAGCCTGCTCGCGAAGCCTTCAGAGATTTTGCAGGGTTTGAAGGAGGATTTTCACTTTGGTAATCGACTCCTGATATTCAGCTTGCCAGTGCGAATCGGCAACAATCCCGCCGCCCCCCCAGCAGCACACCTGCCCATCCTTGACCAACAGACTGCGAATCGCGATGGAGCTGTCCATCTCGCCGCGCACGTCCAGATACAGCAACGACCCGCAATACAAGCCGCGCCGCGTCGGCTCCAGTTCGTCGATGATCTGCATCGCGCGAATCTTCGGCGCGCCGGTGATCGAGCCGCCGGGGAAGCTGCCGGCGATCAGGTCTAACGCGTCGCGATCCTGCGCCAGTTCACCGGTCACGCTGCTGACCAGATGATGGACGTTGGGATAGCTCTCCAGACTGAACAACTCCGGCACCCGCACCGAACCGATGCGACAGGTGCGCCCCAGATCGTTGCGCAGCAGATCGACGATCATCAGGTTTTCCGCGCGATCCTTGGGGCTAGCCAGCAGTTCGGCGGCATTGGCGGCGTCTTCGGCCGGCGTCAGGCCGCGTGGGCGGGTGCCTTTGATCGGACGCGTTTCCACCTGACCCTGGCTGACTTTGACGAAGCGTTCCGGCGACAGGCTTAGCACCGCGCCACCGTCCGGCAAGCTCTGGAATCCGGAAAACGGCGTCGGGCAGGCTTCGCGCAGGGCGCAATAGGCCAGCCATGGATCGCCCTGGCAGGTAGCGCGGAAGCGCTGGGCGAAGTTGACCTGATAGCAGTCACCGGCCTGAATGTAATGCTGGATGCGTTCGAAGGCCTGGCGGTAATCGTCAGCCGAGAGGTCGGCGCTCATCGGATTGTTCAGTTTGAACGGGGCCAGCGAGTCAGCAGGCAGTTGAGTGAACAACGCAATCAGGCGCTGCTTTTCGCTGTCGACGATGGATGGGTGGAAAACCAATTGGCTGGTGGCGGTCTGGTGATCGCTGATCAGCGCCCAGGCGTACAGGCCAAATCGTGCGTCGGGCAATTGCAGATCATCCCGCGCCTGACTTGGCAGGTGTTCCAGATGTCGACCGAAGTCGTAGCTCAGGTAACCGATCAGACCTCCCGCGAACGGTAACTCGAGGCCCACTGGCAAATCAGCCTCACCCAAACGGTTCAGGTTATCGCGCAGACGTTGCAGGAAAAGGCTGCCGCTTTCGTCCGGCATTACGGCCAGTTGTTCCAGCGGCCAGGCGCTGAGCAAGTCATACCGGCCACGCTCGGCACTCGGCCGACCGCTGTCGAGCAGCACAGCGCCGGGGGCGTTGCGGATTGCCGCAAAGTAGTCGGCGGGATTGGCGCGGTAGGGCAGCGGGTGTACGGAGCAGGTCAACATGGGCGGGGCAGATCGGCCGTTGAAGCGGGGTGGGGATTGTAGTCCTCTCGGCGGCCAGTTCAAAGTCAAAAGCCTACCCCCTCACCCCTCCAAGGGGGCGAGGGGGAAAGGGAGTAGATCTTCAAACTTTTCAAGGCCTGAGTTCGACTCGATAGATCAGATCGATGTACTTCGAACATCCACCTCGGTCAGTCCCTTCTCCCTCTGGGAGAGGGGCTCTTAAGCGGCTCAGCCCTCTACCGCAGGAATATGCCCGAACATTTCCTGAGTAAAAGCCACCCGCTCTTCAACCGATTCAGTCACGCCACGTGCCTTGAGCTCCTCCAGTCGCGCTTCCACCGCATGGGTACGCAACGTCAGACCGCAATCATTGGCGATCTGGATATTCAGCCCCGGCCGCGCATTCAGCTCAAGAATCAGCGGGCCCTTTTCCTGATCCAGCACCATGTCCACGCCGATGTAACCCAGACCACACAGCTCATAACAACCGGCAGCGAGTTTCATGAAACCGTCCCAGTAGGGCAGTTGCACGCCATCCACTGCGTTGGTGGTGTCCGGGTGTTTGGTGATGATGTTGTTCAGCCAGGTGCCGCGCAGGGTCAGGCCTGTGGCCAGATCAACGCCGACGCCAATGGCGCCCTGGTGCAGGTTGGCCTTGCCGCCGGATTGACGGGTCGGCAGGCGCAACATCGCCATTACCGGATACCCCATCAACACAATGATGCGGATGTCCGGCACGCCTTCATAACTGATGCTTTTGAAGATCTGGTCCGGGGTCACGCGGTATTCGATCAGCGCGCGATCACGGTGGCCGCCCAGGGAATACAGGCCAGTGAGGATGCTCGAGATGTGATGCTCAAGCTCTTCGTGGGCAATGATCTTGCCCGAGACCGTGCGATAACGACCCTCGAAGCGGTCGGCTACCACGATGATGCCGTCACCGCCGGCGCCTTGGGCCGGTTTGATCACGAAGTCGCTATGTCCGCCGATGATCTCGCCGAGCTTGTCGATTTCCTTCTCGGTGGAAATCACGCCATACAACTCCGGCACGTGAATGCCGGCCTTGATTGCGCGTTCCTTGGTGATGATCTTGTCATCGACGATCGGGTACAGACTGCGCTTGTTGTACTTGAGCACGTAATCGGCGTTACGCCGATTGATGCCCATGATGCCCCGGGCTTCCAGGGCCTTCCAGGTCTTCCAGAAACCGAACATCAGCTGTCAGCCTTCTTCAGGAACGCCTTGAAACGCACCAGTTCGGTCAGGCGGTAACCGCGATAACGACCCATCGCCAGCATGAAGCCCACTAGAATCAGCAGGATCGCCGGGAAGGTGAACACGAAGTAGATCAGCTCGGGCACGGTCATGATCAGGTGCGCCAGGGACGCTGCGAACAAGGTGCCGATCGCGACTTTCATCGCATGGCTGGCACCGCGTTCTTCCCAGGTGATCGACAGGCGTTCGATGGTCATGGTCAGAATCACCATCGGGAACAGCGCCACCGACAGACCCCGCTCCAGACCCAGTTTATGGCTGAACAGGCTGATCGCCGCGATCAACACCACGACAAACGTCAGCACCACCGACAGTCGCGGCAGCATTTGCAGCTTCAGGTGTTCCAGATACGAGCGTAACGACAGGCCCAGCGCGGTAATCACGGTAAACAGCAGGATGCCGAAGCCCAATTGCGTTTCACGGAAGGCGAGGGCGATCAGCACCGGGGTAAACGTGCCGAGGGTCTGCAAGCCGATCAGGTTGCGCAGAATCAGGATCACCAGCACGCCGATCGGGATCATTACCATGATCATGAACGTCTGCTGGGTTTGCAGCGGCAGGCCGTAGAGCGAGTATTCGAGGAAGTTGGCGTCAGTGTTTTCGTCGGTCAGCTTGGCCAGACGAATCGCGTTCATCTCGCTGTTGTTCAGGCTGAAGGTCACGTTGGCTTTCTTGCCGCCGTCGACGGTGATCAGGTTTTCATCGCCGGTCCACCACAGCAGGCGGTCGGTCGGCAGGCCCTGTTCGCCGGTTTCCGGATTGAAGTACAGCCAGTCGGTGCCGTTGAAGCTGCGCAGCCACAGTTCAGGCGTTTGCGGCTGATCGGCGACGAGGCGGATGGTGTGGACTTTTTCCACCGGGACGTGGGCGATGGAAAGCAGCAGTTCGACGATTTTGGCTTTGTGCGGCGTCGATGGATCGCCAGCCAGCAGCAGTTTCACGTTGTCGTCGTTAACGTTATTGACGCGCTTGATCGCTTCGCCGATGAAGGTTTCAACGTCGGCCGAGTGCTGGCGAATCGGTGCTAGCAGCGATTCGGCGGCGATTTTTTCCGGACCTTCGATGACCATGCTGTCGCGGAAGGTCGGGCCTTTGGTCTTGGTTTTTTCTGCGGTGTAGCGCTTGGTCAGCACCAGACGGTAATAAAGGGTCTGATTGCCCTTGGCGCGTCGTGCCGACCAGGTCACTTTGCGGTTGCCATCGACGCGGTTCACCGACACGCCGTAGTTATTGGAGATGAAGCTCTCGTTGAGGCTGACGTAATCGCGGCTCAGCGGCGGCACGAACATCTGGATCTTCACCGGGTCTTTGGTGCTGGCGACGAACTCGACTTTGGCGTCGATGTTCCACAAGTCGTCGGTGGCGTCTTCGGTCACCGGGATGCCGAGTACGAAAATCTGATAGGCCGTAACCGAAACGCCCAGGAGCACCAGAATGGTGATCAGGATTTTCAGGTGGAAGGTTAGAGAACGCATGGAAATTACTCGGCGGTATGAGCGGCGATGGTGCAAGCGGGTTTGCCTGCAGCGTATTTAAGACTGGGATCGACCAGTGCGTCGAAACGTTTCAGCGCTTCGGAACCGATCAAAAGCGGATATTGGAACGCACTTCGGTCGGTCAGGTTCACTTCGATGCTGCGCATTGCCGAACCCATGCAGATATCCAGCTCGATCACCGGGCGTGCGGTGTACTTTTTGCCTTCTTCCGGATCGTAGTCGCCGGCCCGGCGCTTGATCTTGCTGACTCGGGCCAGCGGGCGCTCGATAGGATGCGAATGCGCGGCGTCGATCGCCAGGTAGAAACGTACCCAGGACTCACCATTGCGCTTGAAGCGTTTGATGTCGCGGGCACTCAGCGAGGCGGTTTTTGCGCCGGTGTCGAGTTTGGCCGCGACTTCCAGATTGATGCCGTCAAGCGAAGCATATTCGTTGAGGCCGTACACAGTTTTTTCCCCCGCGGCGGCAAGGCCGGGCAGGCAAAACAGGGCGAAGAATGTGGGAAAAGGCTTGAGTCTCATAAATCCTGGTGCGCAGCGTTCCGTTTTCGGTTCAGGTGCCTGGCAGAACTTGCGCAGGTCCCTTCGTGTGCCTTTCAGCTTTTTATGACAAGCCGTACAAATGGCCAGCAAATGCGGGCGGCATTCTAGCACGGTGGTTTTATGGCGCCAGCGCCCGAGAGGGCCTATAACCCTTGGGCCTCTTGAGGGGTGTTATTAGACGATTGTCGACAATGTCTATTTTTCCTTTGACTGATGCGGCCGGATTGGCTAGTTTTTGCCGCATTGGATTTAAAGGTGTCGACAATCATGCTGGATCAACTCGATCCCCCGGTCATCAGCGGCGACGATTCCGAGACGCTCTCGGAAAACGTCTTTCGACGCATTCAGGCGGCTATCGTCAGAGGCGAGATTGCTCCGGGTAGCAAGATCTCCGAGCCTGAGCTGGCACGCACCTATGGCATCAGCCGTGGGCCGCTGCGTGAGGCGATCCACCGTCTTGAAGGTCAGCGCCTGCTGGTGCGTGTGCCGCACGTCGGCGCGCGAGTGGTATCGCTGAGCCATGCCGAATTGCTGGAACTCTACGAAATCCGTGAATCCCTCGAAGGCATGGCGTGCCGTCTGGCGGCTGAACGCATGAGCGTCGAAGAAATCGATGAGCTGCGTCGGGTGCTGGAAACCCACGAGCGCGACGCAGCGTTTCAGGCCGGGGTCGGCTACTACCAGCAGGAAGGCGATTTCGACTTCCACTACCGCATCATCCAGGGCAGCGGCAACCGCACGCTGACGCAGATGCTCTGCGGTGAGCTCTATCAACTGGTGCGCATGTACCGCATCCAGTTTTCGACCACGCCGAACCGCCCGCGCCAGGCCTTCGCCGAACACCACAGGATTCTCGATGCCATCGCCGACCGTGACGGCGAACTCGCGGAATTGTTGATGCGCCGTCACATCGGCGCCTCGAAACGCAACATCGCCCGTCATTACCAGGACGGCGCCCACAATAAGACAGCCACTGAACGAGGTGAGTCATGAGTTCCAACCCGAACACTCCAGGCCAGCGTTTCCGCGATGCGGTCGCCAGCGAGCACCCTTTGCAGGTGGTCGGTGCGATCAACGCCAACCACGCGCTGCTGGCCAAACGTGCCGGTTTCAAGGCGATCTACCTGTCCGGTGGCGGGGTGGCCGCAGGGTCCCTCGGCGTGCCGGATCTGGGCATCACCGGTCTGGATGACGTGCTCACCGACGTACGGCGCATCACCGATGTCTGCGATCTGCCGCTGCTGGTGGATGTCGACACCGGTTTCGGTTCTTCGGCCTTCAACGTGGCGCGCACCGTCAAATCGATGATCAAGTTCGGCGCGGCGGCGATTCATATCGAAGACCAGGTCGGCGCCAAGCGCTGTGGCCATCGTCCGAATAAAGAGATCGTCAGCCAGCAGGAAATGGTCGACCGCATCAAGGCTGCCGTCGATGCCCGTACCGACGACAGCTTCGTGATCATGGCGCGTACCGATGCGCTGGCCGTTGAAGGTCTGGAGTCTGCTCTGGATCGCGCCGCGGCGTGCATCGAGGCTGGCGCCGACATGATTTTCCCGGAAGCCATCACAGAACTTGAGATGTACAAGCTGTTCGCCAGCCGCGTGAAAGCGCCGATTCTGGCCAACATCACCGAGTTCGGCGCGACGCCGCTGTACACCACAGAACAACTGGCCGGCGCCGATGTATCGCTGGTGCTTTACCCGCTGTCGGCGTTCCGCGCGATGAACAAGGCTGCGGAAAATGTCTACACCGCGATCCGCCGCGACGGCACGCAGCAGAATGTCATCGACACCATGCAGACTCGCATGGAGCTTTACGATCGCATCGATTACCACACGTTCGAGCAGAAGCTCGATGCGTTGTTTGCACAAAAGAAAGGCTGATTCAAATCCTGTGGGAGCGAGCCTGCTCGCGAAGGATGCCAACGATAACGCGGTGTCCCTGATGGACCGAGGTGTTGCGACTACCTTCGCGAGCAGGCTCGCTCCCACAAGTTTCCCTACAAATTCAAGAAGATTGGAGACAGCAATGGCCGAAGCAAAAGTACTCAGTGGCGCCGGGCTCCGGGGCCAGGTTGCCGGGCAAACCGCACTGTCCACCGTAGGCCAGGCCGGTGCCGGGCTGACCTATCGCGGCTACGACGTGCGCGAACTGGCAGCCGATGCGCAATTTGAAGAAGTGGCGTACCTGCTGCTGTATGGCGAACTGCCGACCCAGGCCGAACTCGACGCTTATCAAGGCAAACTGAGCAAGCTGCGCGACCTGCCGCAAGCGCTGAAAGAAGTGCTCGAACGCATCCCCGCCGACGCCCACCCGATGGATGTGATGCGCACCGGTTGCTCGTTCCTTGGCAACATCGAACCGGAGAAAGACTTCTCCGAACAGCGCGACAAGACTGACCGTCTGCTGGCCGCGTTCCCGGCGATCATGTGCTACTGGTATCGCTTCAGCCACGATGGCAAACGCATCAACTGCGTGACCGATGAACAATCCATCGGTGGCCACTTCCTGCACTTGCTGCACGACAAGAAGCCGAGCGAACTGCACGTCAAAGTGATGAACGTGTCGCTGATTCTCTACGCCGAACACGAATTCAACGCCTCGACCTTCACCGCTCGTGTTTGCGCTTCGACCCTGTCCGATCTGTATTCCTGCGTCACTGCGGCCATCGGTTCGTTGCGCGGCCCGCTGCACGGCGGCGCCAACGAAGCGGCGATGGAAATGATCGAGCGCTTTTCGTCGCCCGAAGACGCGATCAAAGGCACCCTCGGCATGCTCGAGCGCAAAGACAAGATCATGGGTTTCGGTCACGCGATCTATAAGGACAGCGACCCGCGCAACGAAGTGATCAAGGGCTGGGCGAAAAAGCTCTCTGATGAAGTCGGCGACAAGGTGCTGTTCGCGGTTTCCGAGGCCATCGACAAGACCATGTGGGAGCAGAAGAAGCTGTTTCCGAACGCCGACTTCTACCATGCCTCGGCGTACCACTTCATGGGCATCCCGACCAAACTGTTCACACCGATCTTCGTCTGCTCGCGCCTGACCGGCTGGGCGGCGCACGTGTTCGAACAACGCGCCAACAACCGCATCATCCGCCCAAGCGCCGAATACGTCGGCGTAGACCAGCGCAAGTTCGTGCCAATCGAACGTCGCTGAATGGTGGTGCCCGGGCCCGAGAACACCGCTAGACCCTGTGGGAGCGAGCCTGCTCGCGAAGACGGACTGACATCCAATATTGATGTCGACGGATCTACCGCTTTCGCGAGCAGGCTCGCTCCCACAGTGGACGGTGTGCAACTCAGGTCCGTGCTGGCCACCCCTTGAAACTCCCGTGACCCGAGTCCTGACCCGATGAACACAGAATTTCGCAAGAACCTGCCCGGAACACCGCTGGACTATTTCGACGTCCGCGCGGCTGTCGATGCGATCCAGCCCGGCGCTTACGACACCCTGCCGTACACCTCGCGCGTGCTGGCGGAAAACCTTGTGCGTCGCTGCGACCCGGCCACGCTGACCGAATCCCTGAAGCAATTCATCGAGCGCAAGCGCGACCTCGATTTCCCGTGGTTCCCGGCGCGCGTTGTCTGCCATGACATTCTCGGTCAGACCGCACTGGTCGACCTCGCCGGTCTGCGTGACGCGATTGCCTTGCAGGGCGGCGATCCGGCGCAAGTCAATCCGGTGGTGCCGACGCAACTGATTGTCGACCACTCGCTGGCGGTAGAGGCGGGGGGCTTTGATGCGCAGGCGTTCGAGAAGAATCGCGCTATCGAAGATCGTCGCAATGAAGACCGTTTTCACTTCATCAACTGGACCAAAAAAGCCTTCAAGAATGTTGATGTGATCCCGCCGGGCAACGGCATCATGCACCAGATCAACCTGGAGAAAATGTCTCCGGTGATCCAGGTGCGTGACGGCGTGGCGTTCCCCGACACTTGCGTCGGCACCGACAGCCACACCCCGCACGTCGATGCGCTGGGCGTGATCGCCATCGGCGTCGGCGGCCTTGAAGCCGAGAGTGTGATGCTTGGCCGCGCCTCGTGGATGCGCCTGCCGGAAAGCGTCGGCGTCGAACTGACCGGCAAGCTGCAACCGGGCATCACCGCCACCGACATGGTGCTGGCGCTGACCGAGTACCTGCGCAAGCAGAAAGTCGTCGGTGCATGGCTGGAGTTCTTCGGTGAAGGCGCTGCCGCGCTGACCCTCGGCGACCGCGCAACCATCTCCAACATGGCGCCGGAATACGGCGCCACCGCGGCGATGTTCTACATCGACCAGCAGACCATCGATTACCTCAAGCTCACCGGTCGTGAAGATCAGCAAGTGCAGCTTGTCGAGCATTACGCCAAGACCACCGGTCTGTGGGCCGACAGCCTCAAAGGCGCGCAATACGAGCGCGGTCTGACCTTCGACTTGTCGTCGGTGGTGCGCAACATGGCCGGCCCGAGCAACCCGCACGCGCGCGTTGCGACCTCGGATCTGGCGGCCAAAGGCATCTCCGGTCAGTGGGATGACGTGCCGGGGCAAATGCCCGATGGTGCGGTGATCATCGCGGCCATCACCAGTTGCACCAACACCAGCAATCCGCGCAACGTGATTGCCGCTGGCCTGATCGCGCGCAACGCCAACCGACTCGGATTGACGCGCAAACCGTGGGTGAAATCCTCGCTGGCGCCAGGTTCGAAAACCGTGGCGCTGTACCTCGACGAAGCGGGGCTGACCACTGAACTGGAACAACTCGGTTTCGGCGTCGTGGCGTTTGCCTGCACCACGTGCAACGGCATGTCCGGCGCACTGGATCCGGTGATCCAGCAGGAAATCATCGACCGCGATCTGTATGCGACTGCCGTGCTCTCGGGCAACCGCAACTTCGACGGCCGCATCCACCCGTACGCCAAGCAGGCCTTCCTCGCTTCGCCGCCGCTGGTGGTTGCTTACGCGATTGCCGGGACCATCCGTTTCGACATTGAGAAAGATGTCTTGGGCGTGGTCGACGGCAAGGAAATTCGCCTCAAAGACATCTGGCCGAGCGACGAAGAAATCGACGCCGTGGTGAAGTCTTCGGTCAAACCCGAGCAGTTCCGTCAGGTCTACATCCCGATGTTCGCCATCCATGAAGACACCGGCCCGAAAGTCACGCCGCTGTACGACTGGCGCGAGATGAGCACCTACATTCGCCGTCCGCCGTACTGGGAAGGCGCACTGGCCGGCGCGCGTCCGCTCAAGGGCATGCGCCCACTGGCGGTGCTGCCGGACAACATCACCACCGATCACCTGTCGCCGTCGAACGCGATCATGCTCGACAGCGCCGCTGGTGAATACCTGGCGAAAATGGGCCTTCCGGAAGAGGACTTCAACTCCTACGCAACCCACCGTGGCGACCACTTGACCGCCCAGCGCGCGACGTTTGCCAACCCGAAACTGTTCAATGAAATGGTCGTGGAAAACGGCAAGGTCAAGCAGGGTTCGCTGGCCCGTGTCGAGCCGGAAGGCAAAGTGATGCGCATGTGGGAAGCCATCGAAACCTACATGGAGCGCAAGCAGCCGCTGATCATTATTGCCGGCGCCGATTACGGTCAAGGCTCGTCCCGCGACTGGGCGGCCAAAGGCGTGCGTCTGGCGGGTGTCGAAGCAATTGCTGCGCAAGGGTTTGAGCGTATCCATCGCACCAACCTGGTGGGCATGGGCGTGTTGCCGCTGGAGTTCAAGGCGGGCACCGACCGTCACACCCTGGCCATCGACGGCAGCGAAACCTACGACGTGATTGGCGAGCGCAAGCCGCGCGCTGACCTGACGCTGGTGATTCATCGCAAGAATGGCGAGCGCGTCGACGTGCCGGTGACGTGCCGCCTCGATACCGCTGAAGAAGTGTCGATCTACGAGGCCGGCGGCGTGTTGCAGCGCTTCGCTCAGGACTTCCTCGAAGAGTCGGCGGCTGCCGTTTAAATCATCGGATGTGGGCATGGGACTTCAAGTCCCATGCCTTCGTTAAGGAGCACCATGGCTCACGCAACTCATTTCGCAGCGCAAATCAAAATTCCCGCCACCTACATGCGCGGCGGCACCAGCAAAGGCGTGTTCTTCAGCCTGAAAGATTTGCCCGAAGCGGCGCAGGTTCCAGGTCCCGCACGCGACGCCTTGCTGCTGCGCGTGATCGGCAGCCCCGACCCGTACGACAAGCAAATCGACGGCATGGGCGGCGCCACTTCAAGCACCAGCAAAACCGTGATCCTGTCGAAAAGCAGCCAGGCTGATCACGATGTCGACTACCTGTTCGGCCAGGTCTCCATCGACAAGCCGTTTGTGGACTGGAGCGGCAACTGCGGCAACCTGTCGGCGGCGGTCGGTTCGTTTGCGATCAGCAATGGCCTGGTCGATGCCAGCCGCATTCCGCACGACGGTGTCGCTGTGGTGCGCGTGTGGCAGGCGAATATCGGCAAAACCATCATCGCCCACGTGCCGATTACCAACGGTGAAGTGCAGGAAACCGGGGATTTTGAACTCGACGGCGTGACCTTTCCGGCGGCCGAAGTGCAGGTGGAGTTCATGGATCCTGCGGCAGAAGAAGAGGGCGGTGGTGGCTCGATGTTTCCTACCGGCAACCTGATCGATGAGCTGGAGGTGCCGGGTGTTGGCAGCTTCAAGGCGACCATGATCAATGCGGGTATTCCGACGATTTTCGTCAACGCCGAAGACATCGGTTACAGCGGCACCGAACTGCAAAGTGCGATCAACAGCGACCCGAAAGCCTTGCAGATGTTCGAGACCGTCCGCGCTTATGGCGCTTTGCGCATGGGCCTGATCTCGAATCTCGATGAAGCGGCCAAGCGCCAACACACACCAAAAGTCGCGTTCGTCGCCAGGCCTGCGGATTACGTGGCGTCCAGCGGTAAAGCGATTGCTGCCGGTGATGTTGATTTGCTGGTGCGTGCATTGTCGATGGGCAAGCTGCACCACGCGATGATGGGCACGGCTGCGGTCGCCATCGGCACTGCGGCGGCAATTCCCGGGACACTGGTGAACCTGGCGGCGGGTGGTGTGGAACGCAACGCCGTGCGTTTCGGTCATCCTTCCGGCACATTGCGTGTGGGCGCCGAGGCGAGCCTGGAAAACGGTGAGTGGGTGGTGAAAAAAGCCATCATGAGCCGCAGTGCCCGTGTCCTGATGGAGGGCTACGTGCGCGTCCCTGGTGATTCTTTCTAAACGACAACTTCCCCTGTAGGAGCCTTCGGCAGCTCCTACATGGGGTCGCATTTCAATTCTAAAAGTCCATTGCCTGAACCGAGGTCCCATCAACGAACCACTTAAAGAGTGAATCGAACATGAGCGCCAACGTCGACCTGAACAACCGCCCCGACTACGACCGTGTCCTGCAGGACATCGCCGACTACGTCCTGACCTTCAAAGTTGAATCCACCGAAGCCCTGAACACCGCCCGCCACTGCCTGATGGACACGCTGGGTTGCGGTATGCTGGCGCTGCGTTTTCCCGAATGCACCAAGCACCTTGGCCCCATCGTCGAAGGCACCGTCGTGCCGTTTGGCGCTCGAGTGCCGGGCACCCCTTATCGCCTTGATCCGGTGAAAGCGGCGTGGGATATCGGCTGCATCGTGCGCTGGCTCGACTACAACGACACTTGGCTCGCCGCCGAGTGGGGCCATCCGTCGGACAACCTCGGCGCAATTCTCGCGGTGGCCGATCACCTCTCGCAGAAGCGCTCGGCCAACGCTGAAGCAGCGCTGACGATTCGTGATGTGCTGGAAGCGATGATCATGGCTCACGAGATTCAGGGCGTCATTGCTCTGGAAAACTCCTTCAACCGCGTAGGACTTGATCACGTCATTCTGGTGAAAGTCGCCTCGACCGCCGTGACCGCCAAACTGATGGGCGCCAATCGCGAGCAGATGTTGTCGGCGCTGTCCCATGCATTCGCCGACGGTCAGGCTCTGCGCACCTACCGTCATGCACCGAATGCTGGCTCGCGAAAATCCTGGGCAGCGGGGGATGCGTCCAGCCGTGGCGTGCGTCTGGCCGATATCGCCATGCGTGGCGAAATGGGCATTCCCGGTGTGTTGAGTGCCAAACAGTGGGGCTTTTACGACGTACTCTTCAGCCACACCAACAGCGACCTGGCGTTGAAGCCGGAAGACAAACGCGCCTTCGCTTTCTCACGGCCGTTCGGCAGTTATGTGATGGAAAACGTCCTGTTCAAGATCAGCTTTCCCGCCGAGTTCCACGCGCAAACTGCGTGCGAGGCAGCGGTGACGTTGCATCCGCAAGTGCGCAATCGACTGCACGAAATCGAGCGAATCGTCATCACCACGCACGAATCGGCGATCCGCATCATTTCCAAGGTCGGGCCGCTGGCCAACGCTGCCGACCGCGATCACTGCATTCAGTACATGACCGCCGTGCCGCTGGCCTTCGGCAACCTGATCGCCGAGCAGTACGAGGACGATTTCCACAAAGCACATCCGATAATTGATGTGCTGCGCGAGAAAATGCACATCGTCGAAGAGCCGCGCTTCACCCGCGAGTACCTTGAGGCCGACAAGCGCTCGATTGCCAACGCCGTGCAGGTTTTTTTCAAGGACGGCACCAGCACCGACAACGTCGTGGTGGAATACCCGATCGGCCATCGCCGCCGCCGGGCGCAGGGCATTCCTTTGCTGGAAGACAAGTTCAAGGCCAACCTGGCAACGCGCTTCACCGGTCAACGCAGCGCCGAGATCCTGGCGCTGTGCAAAGATCAGTCGCGGCTGGAAGCGACGCCAGTCCACCGCTTCGTCGACCTGTTCGTGATCTGACGAAAGCGCTGTAGGAGCAGCCTGCGGCAGCTCCTACACGGAGGATTTGCGCCATTTTTCGATGGGCAGTTTGGTGATCGCAAAACCGCTCAACAAAATCGCCGAATAGATCATCAGTTCCCGGGACAGGGTTTGCCCTTCGTACCAGGCGCCGATGATCACGGCGAACACCGGGAAAATGATAAACACGAACGACAGAATGATCGGGCTCAGGCGTTTAAGCAGCAAAAAATAAACGATGAATCCACCCACCGACGCCACCAGCCCGAGATAGAGCAGGGCAGCCCATGAGCGCGCGGTCACGTCCTGGAAGCTCGGCGCTTCGAAGCTCAATCCGACAATAAATAACATCAGCCCGGCGATGCCGATCGGCAGCGTGTTGTAGGTGATCACACTGATGGCGCTGCCGTGTTTTTTCGTCACTACGTAGCACAACGCATGCATGACGGCTGCGCAGAGAATCGCCAGCACACCGAGCCATTCCGCCTGATCAAGGTGCAAGCCCTGGCTGCGAATGATCATGAACAAACTGGCGAAGCCGATGGCGATGCCGAGCATTTGTGATGGATAGATTTTCTCGCGCAGAAACAGTGCGCTGAACATCAGGATAAACACCGGCATGCAGCTGAACAGCAGCGCCGTCAGGCCAGACGACACGTGCATCTCGCCATAGTTGAGCAGGTAATACGGCAGGCTGAAATACGACAGCGTGACGAACACAAAAAACCAGCGACTTTGTCGTGGGAATAGCAGGGGTTCCCTGCGCAACACCGCGAAGCTGAGGAACAGCGGGAAGGCAATCAGAAAGCGCAGGCCGGCAGCGGTCAGTGGCGGCACGCTTTCCACGGCAATCTTGATCCCCAGCCATGTGGTGCCCCAACTCAGACAAACGATGAGAAACAGGGTGCTGGTGATCAATCCGGCAAGCCAGGGTTTGCTGATGGTTATCGGTGAGCTGACGACGGTCGACATGTTGGGTGCTCCGAGCGGGGAATTGACCTCGTCACTGAAAAGGTCTATTCCTGATTGAACCTGTTTTTTAATACGCTATTTGGGGCGAGAATGACTGTCAAAGTAAGTATTGCCATGGTGTCAATCCTTCGCGACGGCCTCGCCAATGGCGTCGGCGTCAAGTACAAACGCCTGGCCGATGCGGTCGAAAAGGCCATTGGCGAGGGCGTTATCGAGGCAGGTCGCAAGCTGCCACCGCACAGGCTGTTGGCCGATAGTCTTGGCGTCACCATTGGCACCATCAGTCGTGCTTACGGCGAGTTGGAGCGGGTCGGATTAGTTGTGGCCCGCGTAGGAGACGGCACCTATGTGCGTCAGCGCGGGATGGAACGGCCGCAGGACAAAGGCTTTCGCAATGTCAGCGACGAGCCGCCAGCGTGTTTCGACATGAGCCGCAACCAGCCGATCCCCGGCCAGGAAGCAGCGTTCACGCGCGAGTGTCTTGTCGAGCTGGCCAATGATCCGGGCCTGTTACAGCAATTGACCGGGTATACCGCCGAAAGCGGATTGGCCAGGCACCGGGTGGCGGGGGCGGTCTGGTTGCGCCACGGGGATTTCGTGCCGCACGCCGATCAGGTGCTGTGCGTCAACGGTGGTCAGCACGGTTTGCTGTGCGCCTTGATGGCTTTGCTCAAGGCCGGCGACACGGTCGTGACCGAGCATTTGTCCTACCCCGGATTGATCAGCGTCGCACGTCAACTCGGGATAAAACTCATCGGCGCCGCGATGGATGACGAAGGACTGTTGCCCTCGGCGCTGGAGGACATTTGCCGTCAGCATCGGGTAGCGGCGGTGTATTGCACACCAACGATCCAGAATCCTACAGCCGCCGTGATGTCGATCCCGCGGCGCGAGGCGATTGCCGAGGTGTGCCGCCAGCATAATCTGCTGATTATCGAAGACGAAGCCCATGCTGTGCTCGACCACCAGCGCCCGCTGCCATTGAGTTATTTCGCCCCCGAGCGTGCGGTGCTGATCGGCAGTCTCAGCAAGGCCGTTTCGGCGGGTTTGCGGGTCGGTTATCTGCATGCGCCGCAGGCGCTGATCGGGCGTATCAGTTCAGCCATTCGTGCGACGTGCTGGATGGCCAATCCGCTGTCGATGGAGGTGGCGAGCCTGTGGATCGAAAACGGCATGGCCGAGCGTTTGCTGGATGAGCAGATCACGGAGATTGGCCGCCGCAAGGCGTTGGTTGCGGGTGTACTGGACGGCTTGAGCTACAAGACGCACACCTACAGTCCGCACTTTTGGGTAGAGGTGCCTGAGTTGTGGCGAGCGTCGCAGATTGCTGCGGAGTTGAAAGAAAACAACTATCTGGTGGCGACCGCCGAGGCGTTCGCGGTAGGGCATGCGGCGGTGCCGCAGTTTATTCGGGTGAGTGTGTGTAACTCGGTGGGAAATGACGGGTTGTTGCTTGGCGGTTTCGAAGCTTTGGCCTTGGCATTAACAGACATCGTGTAATCGTTCATCGCGGGCAAGCCCGCTCCCACAGGTTTCTCTGGTGTTTGCAAAATTCACATTCACAACAAATCCCTGTGGGAGCTGGCTTGCCAGCGATGGCGTCAGATCAGACACCGCAAAACTACTTGAACCGCCGCTCGACGCCTTTCTCCACCAGAATCTTCGCCGAGATCTCTTCCACCGAAAAATGTGTGGAGTTGATGTTCGGAATGTTTTCGCGGCGGAACAGGTTTTCCACTTCGCGCACTTCGAATTCGCACTGGGCATAGCTCGAATAGCGGCTGTTGGGTTTGCGCTCGTTGCGGATCGCGGTGAGGCGATCCGGGTCGATGGTCAGGCCGAACAGCTTGTGCTGATGAGCGCGCAGGGCGGGCGGCAGTTGCAGGCGCTCCATGTCGTCTTCGGTCAGCGGGTAGTTGGCCGCGCGGATACCAAATTGCATGGCCATGTACAGACACGTCGGCGTCTTACCACATCGCGACACGCCCACTAGAATCAGATCGGCCTTGTCGTAATAGTGCGTGCGGGCGCCGTCATCGTTGTCGAGGGCGAAGTTCACCGCCTCGATCCGCTCCATGTAATTGGAGTTGTGCCCGATCGAATGCGACTTGCCCACGGTGTAGGAAGAATGCTCGGTCAGTTCCTGCTCAAGCGGGGCGAGGAAGGTCGAGAAAATGTCGATCATGAAACCATTGGAGGTTGCGAGAATCTCACGAATGTCCTGATTGACGATGGTGTCGAAGATGATCGGGCGAAAGCCGTCGGTTTCGGCGGCTTTATTGATTTGTTGTACCATGGCCCGCGCTTTATCCACGCTGTCGATGTACGGTCGCGTGAATTTGCTGAAGGTAATGTTTTCGAACTGCGCCAGGAGGCTTTGACCCAGGGTTTCGGCAGTAATGCCGGTGCCATCGGAGATAAAGAAAGCAGATCGTTTCATTTGCACCTTGGGCCTTAAGCTAATAACGAATCTTGGATATGATAGGCGCGATTTGCCGGCCGCCATTGGCCTGCATTCTCACTTATTTTCCAGGTCCAGGCCATACAACCGGCCAACGCTCCCCCGAGCAGCCGGTTTCTGAGCTTTTCCAACACAGTTAGTGGAGAGATCACCTTGGTAGAGTACGTAGTTTCCCTCGATAAGCTCGGCAAACACGATGTTGAGCATGTGGGGGGCAAGAACGCATCCCTGGGCGAGATGATCAGCAACCTGGCGGGTGCCGGTGTGTCGGTCCCCGGCGGCTTCGCCACCACCGCTCAGGCCTATCGCGACTTCCTCGAACTGAGTGGCCTCAACGACCAGATCCACCAGGCCCTCGACGCGCTCGACGTTGATGACGTCAACGCACTGGCCAGGACCGGCGCGCAGATTCGTCAATGGATCATGGACGCCGAATTCCCGGAAAAACTCAACGCCGAGATCCGCACCGCGTTCGCCACGCTGTCGGCCGGCAACCCTGACATGGCCGTGGCCGTGCGTTCTTCAGCCACTGCCGAAGACTTGCCTGACGCATCCTTCGCCGGTCAGCAGGAAACCTTCCTGAACATCCGTGGCGTGGAGAACGTTATCCGCGCTGCCAAGGAGGTTTTCGCCTCTTTGTTCAACGACCGTGCGATTTCCTACCGCGTGCATCAGGGCTTCGACCACAAACTGGTCGCCCTGTCTGCCGGCGTGCAGCGCATGGTGCGCTCGGAAACCGGCACCGCCGGTGTGATGTTCACCCTCGACACCGAGTCCGGTTTCCGTGACGTGGTGTTTATCACCGGCGCTTACGGTCTGGGCGAAACCGTCGTTCAAGGCGCGGTGAACCCGGACGAATTCTATGTCCACAAGGGCACGCTGGAGGCCGGTCGTCCGGCGATCCTGCGTCGCAACCTGGGCAGCAAAGCCATCAAGATGATCTACGGCGAAGTCGCCACGGCCGGCAAGTCGGTCAAGACCATCGACGTCGACAAGGCTGATCGCGCGCGCTTCTGCCTGTCCGACGCCGAAGTCAGCGAGCTGGCCAAGCAAGCGATGATCATCGAGAAGCACTACCAGTGCCCGATGGACATCGAGTGGGCCAAGGACGGTGACGACGGCAAGCTGTACATCGTGCAGGCGCGTCCGGAAACCGTGAAAAGCCGCACCCAGGCCAACGTCATGGAACGTTACCTGTTGAAAGAAACCGGCACCGTGCTGGTTGAAGGTCGCGCCATCGGCCAGCGTATTGGTGCCGGTAAAGTGCGGATCATCAAGGACGTGTCCGAGATGGACAAGGTCCAGCCGGGCGACGTACTGGTTTCCGACATGACCGACCCGGACTGGGAACCGGTAATGAAGCGCGCCAGCGCCATCGTGACCAACCGGGGCGGGCGTACCTGCCACGCGGCGATCATCGCCCGTGAGCTGGGCATTCCAGCCGTTGTCGGTTGCGGCAACGCCACCCAGTTGCTTAAGGATGGCCAGGGCGTGACCGTGTCCTGCGCTGAAGGCGACACCGGTTACATCTTCGAAGGTGAGCTGGGCTTCGACATCAAGAAGAACTCCGTGGACGCCATGCCTGATCTGCCGTTCAAGATCATGATGAACGTCGGCAACCCGGACCGCGCCTTCGACTTCGCGCAACTGCCGAACGCCGGTGTGGGCCTGGCCCGTCTGGAATTCATCATCAACCGCATGATCGGCGTGCACCCTAAAGCACTGCTGAACTACGATGGCCTGCCACAGGAAATCAAGGACAGCGTCGACAAGCGTATTGCCGGCTACGACGATCCGGTTGGCTTCTATGTCGACAAACTGGTCGAAGGCATCAGCACCCTGGCAGCAGCGTTCACTCCGAAGAAGGTCATCGTGCGTCTGTCGGACTTCAAGTCCAACGAATACGCCAACCTGATCGGCGGCAAGCTGTACGAGCCTGAAGAAGAAAACCCGATGCTGGGCTTCCGTGGCGCTTCGCGTTACATCAGCGAATCGTTCCGCGATTGCTTCGAACTCGAATGCCGCGCGCTGAAACGCGTGCGCAACGAGATGGGCCTGACCAACGTCGAAATCATGGTGCCGTTCGTGCGTACCCTCGGCGAAGCCAGTCAGGTTGTTGATCTGCTCGCAGAGAACGGCCTGAAGCGTGGCGAGAACGGTCTGCGCGTGATCATGATGTGCGAATTGCCATCCAACGCGATTCTGGCTGAAGAGTTCCTCGAATTCTTCGACGGTTTCTCGATCGGTTCCAACGACCTGACTCAGCTGACGCTGGGCCTGGACCGTGACTCCGGGATCATCGCGCACCTGTTCGACGAGCGTAATCCGGCCGTCAAGAAGCTGCTGTCGAACGCGATTCAGGCGTGCAATAAGGCTGGCAAGTACATCGGTATCTGCGGTCAGGGCCCTTCCGATCACCCGGATCTGGCTCGTTGGCTGATGGAGCAGGGCATCGAAAGCGTGTCGCTGAACCCGGACACCGTGCTGGAAACCTGGTTCTTCCTCGCGGAAGGCCAAGCGCAGGCTTAACCAATATGTGAACGGTCCGCGTCCCCTGTGGGAGCGAGCCTGCTCGCGAAATCGGATTAACATTCGATATGAATGTTGGCAGATACACCGCTTTCGCGAGCAGGCTCGCTCCCACACGACTCGGTTCTTTAGGTGATTCAAACAGGGCGAGCGCCTCCGGATGCCGCCCTTTTTTGTGCAAGAGCATTATGCAAAGCAGCAGCAACCTATTTCCTGTCGCCCTGATCAGCGCCGAGCGGCGCGGCGATCTGAGCGAAGACGTTTATCGTCTCAAACCCGGCAACAGCCCGGACTGGTCCGTAGAAATCGCCGTCACCCGTTTGGGTATGGCCGATGAACCGGCGGTGCGCGGTGTGCCGGTCATCCTGTTGCACGGCAGTTTTTCCAACCGACGCTTCTGGTTCTCGCCCAAAGGTCTGGGGCTCGGCGCTTATCTGGCGCGGTTGGGCTTCGACGTGTGGATTCCGGAGATGCGCGGTCACGGTTTATCGCAGCGCAACGAGGAATACCGCAGGAACCGTGTCGCCGACTACGCCAGGTACGATTTGCCGGCAATCGCCGCATTCGTGCGTGAGCAGAGCGGGCAGGTGCCGCACTGGATCGGCCATTCGCTGGGCGGCATTACCCTGGCGGCGGCACTCGGGGGCGAGTATCTGGGCGAACCCGCCGTGGCGTCGGCAGCGTTTTTTGGCACTCAGGTCAGCCGTACTTACTGGCCGCTGAAGATTCCGCCGGTTGAATGGAGCGGTCGCTTCATTCTCAAGCGTTTCGCGCAGTTGTCGGGCTCACGTCTCAAACGCGGACCGGAAGACGAGCCCATCGGCCTGGCCATCGAGAGCATGCGCTGGTACGGCCTGTTCGGCCGATTTGGTGACAAAGACAAAGATTGGTGGGCCGGTCTGGCTGATGTTCAGGTGCCATTGCTGGCGGTGAGTGCGGCCGGGGATCATCAGGATCCTGAGTGGGCTTGTCGCAAACTGTTCGAGCAGATTGGCTCTGAGCACAAGCAGTTCATCAATCTGGGGCGCGAGCAGGGCTTCAACGAGAATTTCGGCCATGTCGAAATGCTGGTAAGCAAGGCTGCACAGGCACAAGTATGGCCACTGGTGGCGCGCTGGTTGAACGATCAGCAGACCCCGTTGTTGGGCGAGAAGCCGGATCTCGCGGCTGCAGTCTGAGTCGCGAGGCGCTGAAGAGGCCATTTCGTTCGGGGCGGCTTGCGGCTAAGATATGACGCATTGTGCGGTTCTGGTCATATTTGGTGGCTGATTTGCTATTAAGTATTCAGCGTTTGTTCAGGTTCGCTCAGCGAGCATTGTATGAACTAAGGTAAACAGCGACTGCCGGAACTCGTCTCACAAGAGTGCGTCATCCTTGATCGTCTTCCTTTTTACAGGAGTTTTTCGATGAACCATTACCTCACGCCTGACCTGTGCGATGCCTATCCGGAACTGGTCCAGGTGCTGGAACCGATGTTCAGCAATTTCGGCGGACGTGATTCGTTCGGCGGCGAAATCGTGACCATCAAATGTTTCGAAGACAACTCGCTGGTCAAGGAGCAAGCTGAACTCAAGGGCAACGGCAAGGTACTCGTGGTCGACGGTGGCGGATCGCTGCGCCGTGCGCTGCTCGGAGACATGATCGCCGAGAAAGCCGCGAAAAACGGCTGGGAAGGGATGGTCATCTACGGTTGCATTCGTGACGTCGATGTCATCGCCCAGACCGATCTTGGCGTCCAGGCACTGGCCAGCCATCCGATGAAAACCGACAAGCGCGGCATCGGCGATCTCAACGTCGCGGTGACTTTCGCCGGAGTGACGTTCCACCCGGGCCACTACATTTATGCGGACAACAACGGCGTAATCATCTCGCCGAGTCCGCTGAAGATGCCTGAATAAGCTTTTGACAAAGGGATGAGGATGTTCGAGGAAGAAAACGCGCAATGGGGGCTGGTGCATGCCCTGGTGCTGGACGGTAGAGGCGGTGCGCGTTCGATAGCCCGGACTGAGCTCGACGATTTGCAGCTACAGGCTCATGAAAGTCTGTGGCTGCACTGGGATCGCAGTCATCCGCAAACGCAGACCTGGCTGCGCAAATCCAGTGGCCTGAACGAATTCTCCTGCGACTTGCTGCTGGAAGAGAACACTCGACCGCGCCTGCTGCCGTTGCCGGATTCCGAGTTGCTGCTGTTTTTGCGCGGCGTCAACCTCAATCCGGGGGCCGAACCGGAAGACATGGTTTCGGTGCGGATTTTCGCTTCCGCCCAGCGCGTTATTTCCCTGCGTTTGCGCCCGTTGCGCGCCACGGATGAGCTGCTGACGATTCTGGCGGAGGGCAAAGGCCCGAAAACGTCCTCTGAGCTGATCCTTTATCTGGCGCAATTCCTCACTAATAAAGTGCAGGATCTGGTCACTTGCCTCTCGGAAATCGCCGATGAGGAAGAAGAAAAGATGGATGCCGACGAACGGTATACCCCAGAGCACGGATCGATTTTGCACATCCGTCGAAGGGCGGCCGGACTGAAGCGGTTTCTCGCTCCACAGCGGGATATTTTCGGCCAGATGACGCGGATAAAACTGCCGTGGTTTGTCGATGATGATGCCGATTACTGGAACGAGTTGAACAACAGCCTGACCCGCTATCTGGAAGAACTCGAATTGACCCGAGAGCGCGTGGGGCTTGTCCTGGAGGCGGAAGACCGACGTTTGAGCGTGCGCATGAATCGCACGATGTACCGCTTCGGGATCATCACCTGCATCTTTTTGCCGATGAGTTTTATCACGGGGCTGTTGGGTATAAATGTTGGCGGAATTCCGTTCGCGAGCAGCCCTTATGGTTTCCTGATCGCCTGCTTGACGGTGCTCGCCATGGCCTTCGGCCAATGGTGGTTATTCCGTCGTTTGCGCTGGGTTTGAACATGGCGCATGTGACCCGACCAAATTTGCCCGCGTCTTTCACAGACATCACGAGAGGTGCGTATGCACGATCCGTTTGAACAGTCTTTGCGCGACATGCTCAACGCCTCGCCGTCCAGCCGTGACGACGATGCGTGTCTGGGCCGCGTACTCAAAACCGCCAACCGCCAGGTCGGCGCCGGCGATCTGTTCAGCCTGCTGGGCCGCTGGCTGCCCGCGCTGATGATCGCCCTGAATAACGGATCGGCCCATGTCTCGCCGGTTTCCCGTCTTCGTAAACCTACCGCTCGCACTGCTGATAAGGCTGATTGAATATGGAACTTGATCTCTGGACTCAGAGCCTCGTCACTGCAATGACTGCGTTGTGGACCAAAGTCGCCAACTTCATCCCGAACCTGTTCGGCGCACTGGTGGTGCTGCTGTTGGGTTTCGTCGTGGCCAAGCTGCTCGATACCTTGCTGTCCAAACTGCTCGCTAAATTGGGCCTCGATCGCCTGATGGGCGGCACCGGACTGACTAAATTGCTGTCGCGCGCCGGGCTTCAGGTTCCGATCTCGACACTGATCGGCAAGATCGTTTACTGGTTCGTTCTGCTTATTTTTCTGGTTTCTGCAGCAGAATCCCTTGGCCTTGAGAGAGTTTCAGCTACGCTCGATATGCTGGCGCTGTATTTGCCAAAAGTATTTGGCGCAGCCCTGGTGTTGCTGGTGGGTGTTTTGCTCGCGCAACTGGCCAATGGGCTGGTGCGTGGGGCGGCAGAAGGCGTAGGCCTGGACTACGCTTCGGGGCTGGGGCGAATCGCTCAGGGGCTGGTGATCATCATCAGCATCTCGGTCGCGATCAGTCAGCTTGAGGTCAAGACCGACCTGCTGAACCATGTGATTGTCATCGTTTTGATTACCGTTGGTCTGGCGGTTGCGCTGGCCATGGGGTTGGGAAGCCGGGAAATTGCCGGTCAGATTCTTGCGGGAATCTATGTGCGTGAGTTGTACCAGGTTGGGCAACAAGTGCGTGTTGGCGAGGTCGAAGGCCAGATCGAAGAGATCGGCACGGTTAAAACCACATTGCTGACCGATGAGGGTGAGCTAGTCTCTCTTTCCAATCGGATCCTGCTGGAACAGCATGTGAGTAGCCGCTAATCCGGCAAACCCTGCTAATGTATGCCGCCGCGAAATGCCAGCTGAAGCTGGTTGCGGCGGACATTGACCTGACTGTCGGCACGACTTGTTTTGAATAAAGCCCAAACGCTATCTACGCGCTACGACCCCCGCGAGCTCTCTGATGAGGAGTTGGTCGCGCGCGCGCATACCGAGCTGTTTCACGTGACGCGCGCCTATGAAGAACTGATGCGGCGTTACCAGCGAACATTATTTAACGTCTGCGCGAGATATCTTGGGAACGATCGCGATGCAGACGATGTCTGTCAGGAAGTGATGTTGAAGGTGTTGTATGGCTTGAAGAATTTCGAGGGGAAATCGAAGTTCAAAACCTGGCTGTACAGCATCACTTACAACGAATGCATCACGCAGTATCGGAAGGAACGGCGAAAGCGTCGCTTGATGGACGCATTGAGTCTTGACCCCCTTGAGGAAGCGTCCGAAGAAAAGGCGCCAAAACCCGAGGACAAGGGCGGGCTTGATCGCTGGCTGGTGTATGTGAACCCGATTGACCGCGAAATTCTGGTGCTACGATTTGTCGCAGAGCTGGAGTTTCAGGAGATCGCAGACATCATGCACATGGGTTTGAGTGCTACAAAAATGCGGTACAAACGCGCTCTAGATAAATTGCGTGAGAAATTTGCAGGCATTGCTGAAACTTAGTTCAGCGCAAATATCTCTTACGTGTAGGCAAGTTCTGATAGACTTGCCGCCGAGTTGTCCCCCGGTTTGCGGGACTGCTTCACAATCACCAGATGGGGATTTAACGGATGAAACTGAAAAACACCTTGGGCTTGGCCATTGGTTCTCTTATTGCTGCCACTTCGTTCGGCGCTCTGGCACAAGGCCAAGGCGCAGTTGAAATCGAAGGCTTCGCTAAGAAAGAACAATTCGACAGCGCTCGTAACTTCAAGAACAACGGCAACCTGTTCGGCGGCTCGATCGGTTACTTCCTGACCGACGACGTTGAACTGCGTCTGGGCTACGACGAAGTGCACAACGTACGTGCCGACGACGGCAAGAACGTAAAAGGCGCTAACACCGCTCTGGACGCTCTGTACCACTTCAACAACCCGGGCGACATGCTGCGTCCGTACGTTTCGGCCGGTTTCTCTGACCAGAGCATCGACCAGAACGGTTCGAACGGTCGTAACCGTTCCACCTTCGCCAACGTTGGCGGCGGTGCCAAGCTGTACTTCACTGACAACTTCTACGCCCGTGCTGGCGTTGAAGCTCAGTACAACATCGACCAAGGCGACACCGAGTGGGCTCCAAGCGTCGGTATCGGTGTGAACTTCGGTGGCGGCTCCAAGCCAGCTGCTGCTCCAGTTCCAGCACCAGCTGAAGTCTGCTCCGACAGCGACAACGATGGCGTTTGCGACAACGTTGACAAGTGCCCAGACACCCCAGCCAACGTAACTGTTGACGCTGATGGCTGCCCGGCAGTTGCTGAAGTTGTTCGTGTTGAGCTGGACGTTAAATTTGACTTCGACAAATCTGTTGTTAAAACCAACAGCTACGGCGATATCAAAAACCTGGCTGACTTCATGAAGCAGTACCCATCCACCACCACTACTGTTGAAGGTCACACTGACTCCGTCGGTCCTGACGCTTACAACCAGAAACTGTCCGAGCGTCGTGCAAACGCCGTTAAGCAAGTTCTGACCAACCAGTACGGTGTTGAATCGTCCCGCGTTCAGTCTGTTGGCTACGGCGAATCCCGCCCAGTTGCTGACAACAAAACTGAAGCTGGCCGCGCTGTAAACCGTCGCGTAGAAGCGCAGGTTGAAGCTCAAGCTAAGTAATTAGCTGCCGCTCCGAGAAAAGCCCGGCTTAGGCCGGGCTTTTCTTTGTCTGCGATTTGGTAAAGCGCCTGCACTTACAAGGCGCAAGCACTCCCAATGTAGGAGCTGCCGCAGGCTGCGATCTGTTGATCTTGCGCAACAGCAGCAACAGCACCAATCACCAGGATGGCCGGACTTTTCAGCTCAAACGCAGAGGCATCCAACTCCATCGCCATCAGATCACTGCGGCACTCGCGCTGATGTGGCAATGAGGCGTTTTCGATCATCGCTACCGGCGTATCCTTCGCCATTCCCCCCGCCAACAATTGCTCACGAATCTCGCCAAGCTTGGCCACACCCATGTAGATCACCAGCGTCGTCCCGCCTTGCGCCAGTGCCTGCCAATTCAATTGGCTGTCATCCTGCGTATGCGCAGTCACCAGCGTCACGCCACGCGCGACACCGCGCAGGGTCAGGGGGATATCGCACTGCGTCGCACCGGCCAGCCCGGCAGTGATGCCGTTGACCAACTCGACCTCGACGCCACGCTCGCGTAACCACTGAGCCTCTTCACCGCCACGACCGAAGATGCACGGATCGCCGCCCTTGAGCCGCACCACACATTTGCCGTGACGGGCGTAGCGCAGCATCAGACGATGGATGAAGGCCTGCGGCGTCGAGCGGCAGCCACCGCGCTTGCCCACCGCAATGATTCGCGCGGCGGGGCAGTGTTCCAGCACGGCGTCGTTGACCAGGTCATCGATCATCACCACATCGGCTTCACGCAAGGCGCGCACGGCTTTGAGGGTCAACAGTTCCGGATCACCAGGGCCAGCGCCCACCAACCAGACTTTCGCATTCATGGTGTCTTCCCTCATCAAATGACGGCAACCGGCTGCACGTTGGCGGCCAGCAAGCGCTTTATTTCCGGGATGCACGAGCCGCATTGCGTGCCGCATCCCAGTTGATTTTTCAAACCCTGCAGGTCAAGTCCCTGGCCAATACCGGCGCAGACTGCGTTGAGGCTGACGTTGTTGCAGTTGCACAAGGTTTTATCGCGACTGACTTGCGCCCCGGCGTTGCCCGGCGGCGCGCTCATTGGCGCCAGCAGCCAGCGTCGCAGTTGTTCATCCGCGCGACCTTCCAGCCACAAACCTTGCAGCCAGTGTTGCGCGAGGGTTTCGCCAGCCAGGCGAATGGCGGTGATCCGGCCGTTTTCAATGCGTACACGCTTGCCGATGGCGCGGCGCGGGTCGTCATAGGCCAGTACGGGGCCATCGATCAGCGACAGACATTCGTCGATCTCGCCAAGCAACTGCGGGTCCGGTGCCGCGCCGCTGGCAGCGCGTATCAGCAATGCCGGGCGTTCACGTCCGACGAGACTCAGACTCACGTAGGAAAACGCCTCGCACAGTGGTCGTAGCGTCTCGAAGTGCCGTTGAACATCACCTTCGATCAGTGCGAAGAGTTGCCACGGCAGATTGACCGACTCCAAACGCACACCGCTGTGCTTGAGTTCAGGCTGTTTGGACAAAGGGTCGAAGGCCGGCAGCGTCACGCTGTTCACGCCACCCTTGAGAAAACGATCGCCCCAGTGCATCGGCAAAAAAGCCTGGCCCGGACGCACGCTGTCATCGCTGCCCACCGCAACGATCACGGCGCCTCGACGACTTTTGAGATTGACCAGATCGCCCGGCTGCAAACGGTGCCGGCGCAGTTCGTCCGGGTGCAGGCTCAATACCGCTTCGCTGACATGTCCGAACAGTTGCGCCGCCGTGCCGGTACGGCTCATGCCGTGCCATTGATCGCGCAGGCGGCCGGTGATCAGCGTCAGCGGGAAGCGCGCATCACGCTGCTCCTTGGCGGCGCGGTAAGGCTCGGCAATGAACTGCGCGCGGCCATTAGCGGTAGGAAAAATCCCGTCGCTGTACAAGCGCGCTGTTCCTTGCCGGGCGCCAGCGGGGAAGGGCCATTGCTGCGGCCCGATCTGGTCGATCAGTGCATGACTGATACCGCAGAGATCCAGATCACGCCCGCGGGTAAGTAACTTGAATTCATCGAATAGCTGCGAAGGTTGATCGAAGGCAAACAGACTCGGGTGCTGCGGGCGCAGACGTTTCTCCAGACGCTGTGCGAAATCCACCGTAATTGCCCAGTCTGGCCGCGCTTCACCCGGTGCGAGAATGGCTTTGCGTACGTGGGAAATGCGTCGCTCGGAATTGGTGACCGTGCCTTCCTTTTCGCCCCAACTGGCGGCGGGCAGTAACAGGTCGGCAAATGCAGCTGTTTCGGTGGTGCGGAAGGCTTCCTGCAATACCACGAACGGACACGCCTGCAGTGCCGCGCGCACCGAGTTTTGATCCGGCATCGATTGGGCGGGGTTGGTGCAGGCTATCCACAACGCCTTTATCTTGCCGCTACGCACCTGTTCGAACAGTTCGATAGCACTGAGCCCGGTGCTTTCCGGTAACCGATCGACGCCCCAGTAAGCCGCGACTTCAGCACGGTGCTCGGGGTTGGCGGCATCACGATGGCCGGGGAGCAGATTGGACAGACTTCCGGTTTCCCGCCCGCCCATGGCATTTGGCTGACCGGTGAGAGAGAAGGGGCCTGCCCCCGGACGACCGATTTGCCCGGTAGCCAGATGCAGGTTAATCAGTGCGCTGTTTTTTGCGCTGCCGGCGGTGGACTGGTTCAAGCCCATGCACCACAGCGACAGAAAACTCGGCGCAGTGCCCACCCATTCAGCGCATTGCTGCAGTTGCTCGACACTGATCCCGCACAGCTGCGAGACCATCTGTGGCGTGTAATCACGTACCAGGCTTTTCAGTTCGGCCAGACCTTCGGTGTGGGCGTTGATGAAGTCGCGGTCGATCCATTCTTCCCACAACAGCAGGTGCAAAATCCCATGGAACAGAGCGACATCGGTGCCAGGCAGAATCGCCAGATGCAGATCGGCCAGATCGCAGGTGTCGGTGCGTCGTGGGTCGATGACGATGACTTTCATCTGCGGACGGCGCGATTTAGCCTCTTCGAGCCGACGAAAAAGTACCGGATGGGCGTAGGCCATGTTACTGCCGACGATCATCACGCAATCACTGAGCTCCAGATCCTCATAGCTGCATGGCGGTGCATCGGCGCCGAGACTTCGTTTGTAGCCGACCACGGCCGAAGACATGCACAGGCGAGAATTACTGTCGATGTTGTTGGTGCCGACCAGCGCCCGCGCCAGTTTGTTGAAGGCGTAATAATCCTCGGTCAGCAGCTGTCCGGAAATGTAGAACGCGACGCTGTCCGGGCCGTGCTCGGCGATGGTCTGGGCGAACACATTGGCAGCATGGTCCAGCGCTGTGTCCCAGTCGGAACGGCTGCGCGCCAGACCTTTGCCCAGGCGCAGTTCTGGGTGTAACGCTCGGGCTGCGAGGTCGCCGGTCAGGTGCAGGGTCGAGCCTTTGCTGCAGAGTTTGCCGAAGTTGGCCGGATGCGTCGGATCGCCACTGACGCCGAGGATGCGCTCGCCGTCATGCTCGATCAGTACGCCGCAGCCGACCCCGCAATAACAGCAGGTCGAGGCGGTCGTCTGGCGGTTCATCAGATAGCGTCCCGCAGGGCCAATTGCACCCGGCCATTTTCAACCCGCGCCGCGTGATGGTGGGCGCATCCGATATCAGGCGCCTGGGCTTCACCGGATTGCAGGTCTATCTGCCAGTTGTGCAGCGGGCAGGCCACACGTTTGCCGTAAATCAAACCTTGTGACAGGGGGCCGCCCTTGTGCGGGCAGCGGTCGTCGAGGGCGAACACTTCGTCGTCACTTGTACGAAAAATCGCGATGTCACCTTTGGGACCGGCAATGATCCGCGAACCGAGGGTATTGATCTCTTCCAGGGCACAGATATCGAGCCAGTTCATGCCGGTACCTCCAGGTTTTTCACAGGGATCACGTCAAATTCTTTCTTCAATTGCGGCTGCGCCAGTCGCTCCTTCCACGGATCCTGCTCAAACGACAGGGAGAATTGCAGGCGCTCGTTCAACGCTTTGCGACGCTCGGGGTCTTCAAGCACGGCTTTCTTGATGTGCTCCATGCCGACCCGTTGCAGGTAGTGCACGGTGCGCTCGAGGTAAAAGGCTTCTTCGCGATAGAGCTGCAGGAACGCGCCGTTGTACTCGCGAACTTCTTCGGCGGTTTTCAGCTTGACGAAGAATTCGGCGACTTCCGTTTTGATCCCGCCGTTGCCACCGATGTACATCTCCCATCCGGAATCGACGCCGATGATTCCTACGTCTTTGATCCCCGCTTCCGAGCAGTTGCGTGGGCAACCGGAGACAGCCAGTTTCACTTTGTGCGGCGACCACATATTGAACAGGTCATGTTCAAGCTCGATGCCCAGTTGCGTCGAATTCTGCGTGCCGAAGCGGCAGAACTCGCTGCCGACACAGGTTTTCACCGTGCGAATCGATTTGCCGTAGGCGTGGCCGGAGGGCATGTCGAGATCCTTCCAGACGCCGGGCAAATCCTGTTTCTTGATGCCCAGCAGGTCGATGCGTTGACCGCCGGTGACCTTGACCATCGGCACGTTGTACTTGTCGGCGACGTCGGCAATTCGGCGCAATTCCGAAGGGTTGGTCACACCGCCCCACATCCGTGGCACCACCGAGTAGGTGCCATCCTTCTGGATATTGGCGTGGGCGCGCTCGTTGATCAGGCGCGATTGCGGATCGTCCCTGGCCTCGCCCGGCCAGGTGGAAATCAGGTAGTAGTTGAGCGCCGGGCGGCATGTCGCGCAGCCGTTTGGCGTGCGCCAGTTGAGGTAACTCATGGTGCCGGCGATGGTCAGTAGATGTTGCTCGCGGATCGCCTGGCGGATCTGGCCGTGATTGAGGTCGCTGCAACCGCAGATGGCTTTTTCGCTTTTCGGTTTGACGTCTGCCGCACCGCCGACGGTGTTGATCAGGATCTGCTCGACCAGCCCCGCGCAGGAGCCACAGGAACTGGCCGCTTTGGTGTGTTTCTTCACGTCATCGACGCTGAACAGACCGTGTTCCTGAATGGCTTTGACGATGGTGCCTTTGCACACGCCGTTGCAGCCGCAGACTTCGGCGGTGTCCGCCATGACCATTGCTTTGTCCTGGCCCTGATGTCCTACGTCGCCGAGGGCGTTTTCGCCAAACATCAGGTGATCGCGGATCTCGCCGATGGCGTGATTCTCACGAATCTGTCGGAAATACCAACCGCCATCTGCCGTATCGCCGTACAGACAGGCGCCAACCAAAACGTCATCCTTGATCACCAGTTTTTTGTACACCCCGCCGATCGGATCAGAAAGGGTGATGGTTTCGGTGCCTTCGCCGCCCATGAAGTCGCCGGCGGAAAACAGGTCGATGCCGGTGACCTTCAGTTTGGTCGATGTAACCGAGCCCTGATAGCGGGCGAAACCCAATTGCGCGAGGTGGTTGGCGCAGACCTTGGCCTGTTCGAACAACGGTGCGACCAGCCCATAAGCGATGCCGCGATGGCTGGCGCATTCGCCGATGGCATAGATGCGCGGGTCATAGGTTTGCAGGGTGTCGTTGACCAGAATGCCGCGATTGCACGGAATGCCGGCCTTTTCCGCGAGTTCGGTGTTGGGGCGGATGCCGGCGGCCATGACCACCAGATCAGCAGGGATGATGTCGCCGTTCTTGAATTGCACCGAGCCGACCCGACCGTTTCCGGCATCGTGTAGGGCCTGGGTTTGTTCGTACAGACGGAAATGCAGGCCACGGGATTCCAGAGCGCTTTGCAGCAGTTGGCCGCTGGTCTTGTCCAGTTGCCGCTCCAGCAACCACTCACCGAGATGCACGACGGTGACGTGCATGCCGCGCAGCATCAGGCCGTTGGCAGCTTCGAGGCCGAGCAGGCCACCGCCGATCACGACGGCGTGCTTGTGGGTTTTGGCGGTGTCGATCATTGCCTGGGTGTCGGCAATGTCGCGGTAGCCGATCACGCCGTGCAAGGTGTTGCCGGGAATTGGCAGGATGAATGGCGTCGAGCCGGTGGCGATCAGCAGGCGGTCGTACTCGGCTTCAGTGCCGTCCTCGGCAATCACCCGGCGCTTGACCCGGTCGATTTCCACCACTTTGCGGTTGAGCAGTAGCTTGATGTTGTTTTCCAGGTACCAGTCGAGGTCGTTGAGCACGATCTCTTCGAAGGTTTGCTCACCCGCCAGCACCGGCGACAACAGGATGCGGTTGTAATTGGTATGCGGCTCGGCGCCGAAGACCGTGATGTCGTACAGCTCGTTGCTCAGCTTGAGCAGTTCTTCGAGGGTGCGGACGCCGGCCATGCCGTTGCCGATCATCACCAGTTTGAGTTTTTTCATCAGGTTCTCCGGAGAGCTGCGGCTTGCCTCTGTGGGCTTCAGGCCTTGCTCGAGAAATTTTGCGCAAACAAAAAAAGGCGTCCCGCTAGTTGCCTAGCGAGGACGCCTTTGTCCTGGTCCCGTTCTCTCGGGGAGCACAACCTTCGTCGTTGAAGGTTGGGCTTTATGTGTGTGTTGAAAGGATTAATGCAGTGGTTGTGCCAAGTATTCCCAATCCCGTGATTACGGGGCTTTACTGGCAGGAATGGAATTTTTCTGCACTGTCTGGAGGCGTGTTGCGCGATTTTGAGGCGCAACGTCAAAAGATCGCAGCCTTCGGCATCTCCTACACGGGAATCGTGCACATGCTGTAGGAGCTGCCGAAGGCTGCGATCTTTTCAAGGCTGATGAAACAATAAAACCAGCAGCACCAGATTCCCCAGCAATGCCACCAGCGCCATCGTCCGCCAGACCTTTACCGGCTCACGCTCCAGCAGTGGCCTGGGGCGTACGCTCAAAATGCGCCGCTCGCCTTGTTCCAGCACCAGCAACCATTCTTCTGCCGTTTCAAAACGCTGTTGCGGATCGGCAGCAACGCCGCGCTCCAGGCTCTGCGCCAGCCACTCCGGCAGATCGGGGCGGTAGCGACTGGCACTGACCGGCAAGCCAAATCGCGGCCGTTGAAAGGCTTCGATCTCGCCATAGGGAAAATGCCCTGTGAGCAGGAAATACAGTGTCACGCCCAGCGCATACAGATCCTGTTGTGCGCCGGGCGGGTCACCGCGAAAGGCTTCCGGGGCGATATAGCTTGGGGTTCCCGGCAATGTCGAAACAGCGTCTTCGGACAGGCCAGGACAGTAGGCCAGACCAAAATCCAGCAGGCGCAACTCACCATCGTCACCCAGCAGCAGGTTCTCCGGTTTGATATCCCGGTGCAGAATCTGCCGCCGATGCAGCAAGCCCACCGCACGCAGCAGTCGCTCAGCCAGTTCATGCCACTTTGCCAATGGTAACGGCCCGCTTCGCTGGAAAAGCTGCGCCAGGGTCGTCCCCGAATATTCCCGCATCACGTAGTACAAATGCTGACGCTGAAGGCACGCATGGACTTCAGGAAAATGCCGACCGGCCACGCGTTTCAGAAACCATTCCTCCGAAAGAAGCGCTTGCCCGGTCTGTGGATCATCTGCAAGTCGTGCGGGCAGGGTTTTCAGCAACCATGGCTGACCTTGGTCGTCGTGCACGCGATAGAGCAGTGATTGCTGACTCTGGCTGACAACCTCTTGCACCTGCCAGCCTTCGAAAGACTGACCGGATTTCAGCGGTGGGGGCAGCGGCCACTGCTGAAGATGCATCAGCGCATCGCCGATGTTCGCTTCACCGACGGCATCTACCCGCACCAGCAAGGCGCTGGCGTTGTCCTGACTGCCGGCCAGATGCGCGGCGTTCACCAGAGTGTTTGCCGCGCTTTGCAGATCCGGCTGGTCGCGCAGGATCGTTACAATTGCGGTATCGCCCAAGGTCGACCACACGCCGTCGCTGAGCAGCACGAAACACTCGCCCGTGCGCAATTCGCCGTCGAGAAAATCCAGCACCAGATGCTGATCAAGCCCTAACGCACGCTTGAGCACATGCTGCATGCCCGGTTGCTCCCAGGCATGATCGTTGGATATCCGCTGCAAGCTGTCGGCATGCCAACGATAGACCCGGCAATCGCCTACGTGGGCCAGGGTAAAGCGCCTACCGCGCATGACCAAAGCGCTGACAGTGGTCAGCAACGGTTGCCCACCGCCATTGGCCTGCAACCAGCGATTTTGCGCCAGCAGCAGGCGATCCAGTGCCTGGGCCACGCTCCAGGTTTCCGGGGTGGCGTAGTAGTCGAGGGCCAAGGCTTGCAAGGTCGAGCGCGCAGCCAGTCCGCCATCGGCGCACTGGCTGACACCGTCAGCGATGGCGAACAGGTAACCCTTGCTCGCCGCCAGCGCCGGTGCTGGCGTGACCAGACGCAGGGCGTCCTGATTCTCCGCGCGCGGGCCGGTGGCGCTGGCTTCGGCGAAACTCAGTTGCAGGGCCATTCAGGTCTCAGACTCGAGCCGCAGTCACGGCCGCCGAACCCCAGGTGGTTCTCCAGCGCCGCTTGACGCCGTGCAGGCCAAACCACGCCAGCACGCCAAGGCTGGCGAACAACCACAGGGCCAGTTGATAACTGCCGGTGCTCTGTTTGATCGCGCCCATGCCTGCCGCCAGCGCGAAACCGCCGATGCCGCCAGCCATGCCGATCAGCCCGGTCATCACACCAATCTCAAGACGAAAGCGCTGCGGCACCAGTTGGAAAACTGCCCCGTTGCCTGCCCCCAAACCGAGCATGGTGCAGACGAAAAGTGCCAGCGCCGCGTAGGAACTCGGCAGATTGAAACCGACCGCTGCGATGCAGATAGCCGCCACGGTGTACATCGCCAGCAAGGTGCGAATGCCGCCGAAGCGATCCGCCAATGCGCCGCCTAATGGACGCATCAGGCTGCCACCGAATACGCAGGCAGCGGTGTAGTAACCGGCGGTGACCGGGCTCAAGCCGTATTGATCGTTGAAGTAGCCGGGCAGGGCGCTGGCCAGGCCGATGAAGCCGCCGAAGGTGACGCTGTAGAAAAACATGAACCACCAACTGTCGCGGTCACCGAGGGCCTTGAAGTAGTCGGCCATGGACTTGGCTTTCGGACGTTGCGGGGCGTTTTTTGCCATCCAGGCGAACAGCACCAGCGTGAGGATCAATGGAATCACTGCGAAGCCGAAGACGTTGCTCCAGCCGAAGGATGCGGCCAGTACCGGCGCGAGCAGTGCAGCGAACACGGTGCCCGAGTTGCCCGCGCCGGCAATGCCCATGGCTTTGCCCTGGTGCTCAGGCGGGTACCATTGCGACGCCAGCGGCAGCGCCACGGCGAACGAAGCGCCGGCCATGCCGAGGAACAGACCGAGGATCAGCGCCTGTTCGTAACTGTGAATACCGAGTTTCCAGGCGCCGAACAGCGCGCAGATGACAATGACCTGGCCGATCAGCCCGGCGGTTTTCGGTGACAGCCGATCCGCCAGCATGCCCATCGCGAAGCGCAGCACGGCGCCGGCAAGGATTGGCGTGGCGACCACGAGCCCGCGCTGCTGCGTGGTCAGGTGCAGGTCCGCCGCGATCTGCACTGCCAGCGGGCCGAGCAGGTACCAGACCATGAAACTCAGGTCGAAGTAGAGGAAGGCCGCGAACAGGGTCGGGGTATGGCCGGATTTCCAGAAGCTTTTATTCATCGCGCACCTCAGCTGTAAAGAGTCTCGAGAAGGAGTCATGAGTCAGCAAAGTGGGGCGCCGCCACGGCCGCACCACCGGCCCCGGGCTGTGGGGCCAAAAACGCAAAAACGCCGCTACCTGATTCGCCGGGTGGGGCGAGCGGGTCAGCGACGTCTTTGTCGTAGGTGGGGCAACCGCCGTTGGTTACCTGTGTGGAATGCGTAGCGAGATTTGTGCCAAGGCTTAAAGATCGCTGCCTCGTTGCACTCGAAAGCTCCTACAGGGGGAGCATCGAACTCCTGTAGGAGCTGCCGAAGGCTGCGATCTTTTGATCTTGCTGGTTATTCAGCCGAGCAATTCACTCATCGCAATAATCTGCTCCGCCACCTGAATCAGCTTCTGCTGGCGGCTCATGGCCTGGCGCCGCATCAGGGTGTAGGCCTCTTCCTCATTGCAGTCCTTCATCTTCATCAACAAGCCTTTGGCCAGTTCGATGCGTTTGCGCTCAGCCAGCTGCTGGTCGCGGGCGTGCAACTGCGCACGCAACGCCTGATCACTCTCGAACCGCGCCATGGCCACATCGAGAATCGGCTGCAAACGTTGTGCGTGAATGCCTTCAACGATGTAGGCACTGACCCCGGACTTTATCGCCTGACGCATCACGCCGGGGTCATGCTCGTCGGTAAACATCACGATGGGGCGTGGCTGATCGCGGCTGACCAGCACCACTTGCTCCATTACATCGCGGCTCGGTGACTCGGTATCGATCAGGATGACGTCCGGGCGCACCGTTTCGACGCGTGCGGGCAGGTCGATGGTCAGGCCAGACTCGTCAATCACCTCAAAACCGGCCTCGGTCAGCGCCGCTTTCAGGCGTCCGACTTTTTTCGCCGTGTCGTTGATCAGCAGAATGCGCAGCATGTTGGCGGTCTCCTGTCAGCGGCGGGCGAGAAGGGGAGCATCGTCGCTCAGGGCGTGCAGCTTGAAACTGCGCGCGTAACCGGCCGGATCACTGCCATCCCAGATTTTGCCGTCGAGCAACTGACTGCTGCGCATGTCCTTGTCCCGCGCGGCAACGCCAACAGCAGTCGCCGCGTCGCGATAGAGGCTCAATTGCTGAACCTGACGCGCCACGGCGAGGTAATCCGGGTCTTCGCGCAGCAAGCCCCAGCGGCGGAACTGGGTCATGAACCACATGCCGTCGCAGAGATACGGCAGATTGACTTCGCCGTTGCCGTGAAAGCGCAAGGCGTGGGGATCCTGCCAGCGATGACCGAGGCCGTCGGTGTACTCACCGAGAAAGCGCGGTTCGATGCACGAAACCGGCGTATCGAGATAATCCGGGGCGCTCAGCAGTTGTGCGGTGCTGCGGCGATTCTCCTGGCTTTCTTCGATAAATCGGCTGGCTTCGAGGATCGCCATCACCAGCGCGCGCGCGGTGTTCGGGTATTGCTCGACGAAGGCGCGGGTGCAGCCGAGGACTTTTTCCGGGTGATCGGGCCAGATCGTCTGGCTGGTGGCCAGCGTAAAGCCGAGATTCTGCTGTACCGCGCTGGCGGCCCACGGTTCGCCGACGCAAAAGCCGTCGATTCGTCCCGCTTGCAGGTGCGCAACCATTTGCGGCGGCGGCACGACCACGCTGTCGACATCCTGTAACGGATGAATGCCTTGGCTCGCCAGCCAGTAATAAAGCCACATCGCGTGCGTGCCGGTCGGGAAGGTCTGGGCAAAGGTCAATTTTGCGCGGGATTGGTGCACGTGGCGATCCAGCGCTTCAGGACTGTTCACACCGAGGGCTTGCAGACCGTGGGAGAGGTTGAGGCTCTGACCGTTTTGGTTGAGGCCCATCAACACGGCCATATCGGTAGATGCGATGCCGCCGATGCCCAAATGTACGGCGTAGATCAAACCGTACAGGCTGTGGGCGGCATCGAGTTCGCCGCTGACCAGTTTGTCGCGCAGGTTGGCCCACGAAGTCTGGCGCTTGAGGTTCAGGGTCAGGCCATAAGGCTGAGCGAAACCCTGAGTGGCGGCCACCACCACCGAGGCGCAATCGCTCAGGGCCATGAAACCAAGGTTGATCGCAGTCTTTTCCGGAGCATCGCTGCCGTTGACCCAGGCCAGCGGCCCGACGGAGGGTTCATTCATCGCATGCACCTGCAAAAGCCGCCTTCAAAAAAAACGCCGCCACCGATTTTGCGCAGGCAAAACCCCATGACGACGCCATTGTCCTTGCCTGTACGCCGCCATTGGCGTGCGGGCTGATGGCAAGCAGGGTGCAAGGCATATGCCAGTCGCGTCGATTTGCGCATGCGCCTCGCGCGGGGGGGCGATGCCCGGCTATAATCGCCGCCTCTTTTCGCCGCCCGAGTCATCGCCGCCCATGTACACCCTGGCCCGTCAGCTATTGTTCAAACTTTCCCCGGAAACCTCCCACGATCTGTCGCTGGATCTGATCGGCGCGGGTGGGCGTTTGGGCCTCAACGGTCTGCTGTGCAAGGCGCCAGCGAAGTTGCCGGTGACGGTCATGGGCCTGGAGTTCCCCAACCCGGTGGGTCTGGCGGCGGGTCTGGACAAGAACGGCGCGGCCATCGACGGCTTCGCGCAGTTGGGTTTCGGTTTTGTCGAAATCGGCACCGTGACCCCGCGTCCGCAGCCGGGCAACCCGAAACCACGGATTTTCCGCCTGCCGGAAGCCGAGGCGATCATCAATCGGATGGGCTTCAACAATCTGGGTGTGGATAACCTGCTGACGCGGGTCGCAGCGGCCAAATACAAGGGCGTGCTGGGCATCAACATCGGCAAGAATTTCGATACCCCGGTTGAACGCGCGGTTGACGATTACCTGATCTGCCTGGACAAGGTCTACGCCCACGCCAGTTACATCACCGTCAACGTCAGCTCGCCGAACACCCCGGGCCTGCGCAGCTTGCAGTTCGGCGATTCGCTCAAGCAGTTGCTGGCGGACCTGGCCACGCGCCGCGCCGAATTGGCGCTGCGTCATGGCAAGCATGTGCCGCTGGCGATCAAGATTGCCCCGGACATGACCGACGAAGAAACCGCGCAGGTCGCGCAAGCGCTGATCGAAACCGGGATGGACGCGGTCATTGCCACCAACACCACGCTGAGCCGGGTTGGCGTTGAAGGCATGGTGCATGGTGACGAGGCGGGCGGCCTGTCCGGAGCGCCGGTGCGAGACAAGAGCACCCACACCGTGAAAGTACTGGCGGCTGAGCTGGGTGGGCGCTTGCCGATCATCGCAGCGGGCGGCATCACTGAAGGCAAGCATGCTGCTGAGAAGATCACTGCGGGTGCCAGTCTGGTGCAGATTTACTCGGGCTTTATCTATAAAGGCCCGGCGCTGATTCGTGAATCGGTGGATGCGATCGCCGCATTGCGCTGATCAAACTGACACACCGGTGATCTAGGTGGGAGCGAGCCTGCTCGCGAAGGCAGTGTATCTGTCGCAAGTAATGTGACGGGATGAAGGCTTTCGCGAGCAGGCTCGCTCCCACAGGTTTGTGCCCGGCACAAGAAACTGCAGGCATAAAAAAGGGCTCCTCTAAGGAGCCCTTGGGCCGTAGCCCGCCGTCCGGGAGGGACGTGCGTGGTTAATGCGTTGCAAATTCAGATTGTCGTGTCGGAATAAATGCCCTGTGTCAGCCGACGGCGTGAAGTTCGTTGAGTCTGTGGATTCCCGCAGTGCCGGTCATACCGTCCCAGTTGTCGCCGCGTCCTTCTCGCCAGCCGTTAATCCAGGCTTGACGTACCGACGGTAGAGTAAATGGGCAAAGCTCACGGGATTTGCCACCAACGCCATATTGATATCCGCGCAAAAATGCTCTTTCCAACGGATCACGCTTAAGTCTTCTCATAGGGTGTTTCCCTCACTTGTTGACTGTATGTGTCGCGTTGACCTCAACCGAGGTCTGGCAGAAAAACTCTGCCGGGGGCGGCTCGCTGCCGGCGTGGCGAGCCAAGGTGTTGACGCCGTTGCGACGTCAACCTGTGCTCAGTTCTAACCAATGAGTCACACCGATGGAATGACCGATTTGTCATAAGAACGTAACGAATAGGATGCTATGGCAATAAGTAACTGCGTATTTGTTCAATGTTTATTGAGCAAACCCCGGTATGATCGGCACCGCGCTGCATGATGGGCTTAATCCTTTAGTGAGAATGACCCACGGTTGCACTGGGGTACTATTCGACGAAGGGTTGTTTTGAGTCATTTTGTTGCTTCAACTTTTTTCTCTGTCCTTGCATCTAAGCTCTTTTAACCCGAGCAGCAGGGATGGGACGGCACACCTTCGTGCCACGCGGGCGTTCTTTTAGAAAAGCGCCTGATTGAAAACCGGATCGGCAATGCGTTGTCGGTTCACATAGCCAAAGGCTCTGGAAATACCATGTCCGACCAATTCGAACTCTTCCTCACTTGCCCCAAAGGTCTTGAAGGCCTGCTTATCGAGGAAGCCGTCGGGCTTGGCCTTGAAGAAGCGCGCGAGCACACCTCCGCCGTGCGTGGCATGGCAACCATGGAAACCGCCTATCGTCTGTGCCTGTGGTCGCGCCTGGCCAACCGCGTGTTGCTGGTGCTCAAGCGTTTCCCGATGAAGGACGCTGAAGACCTGTACCACGGCGTGCTCGACGTCGAGTGGCAAGACCACATGCTCAGCGATGGCACCCTGGCCGTTGAATTCAGCGGCCACGGCTCGGGCATCGACAACACTCACTTCGGCGCCTTGAAGGTCAAGGACGCCATCGTCGACAAACTGCGTACCCCGCAGGGCGACCGTCCGTCGATCGACAAGCTCAACCCGGATCTGCGCATTCACCTGCGTCTGGATCGCGGCGAAGCGATTCTCTCCCTCGACCTCTCCGGCCACAGCCTGCACCAGCGCGGCTACCGCTTGCAGCAAGGTGCAGCGCCGCTGAAGGAAAACCTCGCGGCAGCAATCCTGATCCGATCCGGCTGGCCGCGCATTGCTGCCGATGGCGGCGCGCTGGCTGACCCGATGTGCGGTGTCGGTACGTTCCTGGTCGAAGCGGGGATGATCGCCGCCGATATGGCGCCGAACCTGCGTCGTGAGCAGTGGGGCTTCACCGCATGGCTGGGCCACGTGCCGGCGCTGTGGAAAAAGCTCCACGAAGAGGCGACCGAACGTGCGGCTGCCGGTCTGGCCAAGCCGCCGCTGTGGATTCGTGGTTACGAAGCTGACCCGCGCTTGATCCAGCCGGGCCGCAACAACGTTGAACGTGCCGGCCTGAGTGAGTGGATCAAGATCTACCAGGGCGAAGTGGCGACGTTCGAGCCGCGTCCGGATCAGAACCAGAAAGGTCTGGTGATCTGCAACCCGCCGTACGGCGAGCGTCTGGGCGACGAAGCCAGCCTGCTGTATCTCTACCAGAACCTCGGCGAGCGTCTGCGTCAGGCCTGCCTGAACTGGGAAGCGGCGGTGTTCACCGGTGCGCCGGATCTGGGCAAGCGCATGGGCATCCGCAGCCACAAACAGTATTCGTTCTGGAACGGCGCACTGCCGTGCAAGCTGCTGCTGATCAAAGTCACTCCGGATCAATTCGTCACGGGCGAGCGTCGCACCCCGGAACAGCGTCAGGTCGAGCGTGAGCAAGCAGCTTACGACCAGACGCCGGACGAGCCACAAGAACGCAAGTTCAACAAGAACGGCAACCCGATCAAACCAACGCCAGCCCCGGCTCCGGTGGTCGAACAGGCTCGCTTGAGCGAAGGCGGGCAGATGTTTGCCAACCGTCTGCAGAAAAACCTCAAGGCACTGGGCAAGTGGGTCAAGCGCGAAGGCATCGATTGCTACCGCGTTTACGATGCGGACATGCCGGAATACGCGATGGCCATCGACCTGTACCACGACTGGGTGCACGTTCAGGAATACGCCGCGCCGAAATCGATCGACCCGCAAAAGGCTTCGATCCGCATGTTCGATGCGTTGGCAGCGATTCCGCAGGCGCTGAACATCGACAAGAGCCGCGTGGTGGTCAAACGGCGCGAGCGCCAGAGTGGCACCAAGCAGTACGAACGTCAGGCTGCGCAGGGCAAGTTCAATGAAGTGACCGAAGGCGGCGTCAAGTTGCTGGTCAACCTCACCGACTACCTCGACACCGGGCTGTTCCTGGATCACCGGGCGATGCGCCTGCGCATTCAGAAAGAAGCCGCCGGCAAGCGCTTCCTCAATCTGTATTGCTACACCGCGACCGCCAGCGTGCACGCGGCCAAGGGTGGTGCGCGCAGCACCACCAGCGTCGACCTGTCGAAAACCTACCTCGACTGGGCGCGCCGCAACCTGTCGCTGAACGGCTTCTCGGACAAGAACCGTCTGGAGCAGGGCGACGTGATGGCGTGGCTGGAAAGTTGCCGCGAAGAGTACGACCTGATCTTCATCGATCCGCCGACCTTCTCCAACTCCAAGCGCATGGAAGGCATTTTCGACGTGCAGCGTGATCAGGTGCAGTTGATCGACCTGGCCATGGCGCGCCTGGCGCCGGGCGGCGTGTTGTATTTCTCCAACAACTTCCGCAAGTTCCAGTTGGAAGAGAACCTGGCCGAGCGTTACGCGATTGAGGAAATCAGCGCGCAGACCATTGATCCGGATTTCGCGCGTAACACCAAGATTCACCGTGCCTGGAAAATCACGGCTCGTTGACGCTGCAAAGGATTGGATCCACAGAGCCTTGATTTTAAAGGCTCTTGGATCTGATCAACGCTAGCCAAATTGATGGCTAATAGCTATAAACTCACTCATGGCCAATGGGGGTTCCCCCGTAATGCTGGCGTAGTGAGTTGCCCTTATGTCGTTGCACCCCGTGCGCCCGAAGATTCTGGGTTTCATCAGCGAAGACGTCTCGGCCTGGCTGGTCGCGATGCTGGTATTGCTCGCCGGCGGGATACTCACGGGGCTGCTCGCCTGGGCCACTTTCAGCCAGTTTGAACAACAACTGCGTCAGCGCTTTCAGTTGCTGGCCAATGAGCGTTACAGCCGCATCGAAGAGCGATTTCAGGACCAGGAGCAACGCCTCGACGGCCTGCGCCGCTTCTTCACCAATTCCCAATCGGTGTCTCGCGCCGAGTTCGATGGTTATACCCGACCCTTATTACTGCGCACCCAGGCCTATTCGTTTGCCCTCAGGGTCAGTGCTGCCGAGCGCGCCGAATTTGAGCAGCGCGTGCGTGCGGAAGGCCTGAGCACGTTTACGATTCGCGAACTTAATGAACAGCGCGAGTTGCAACTGGCGGGCGCCCGAGATGAATACGTGCCGGTTTTATTCAGTCAGACCCAAAGCCGTCTGGGCTCGCCGCTGGGCTACGATTTGCTCGCGCAACCGCTGCGCCGCGATGTCCTGCAGCGCGCCGATGAGCTGCGTAATCTGGTCGTTTCGCAACCGATGAATCTGATCAGTGTCGAGCCAGCCTATGCCCGCGGGGTCTTGCTGGTGGCGCCAGTCATTCGAGAGGGGCAGCAAAAGCCTTTCGGCTATGTGATGGCCGTGATCAGCATGCGCCAGTTGCTGGCGGATGGTTTGCCGGACGCGTTCCATGACTACCTTTCGGTGCGCATTCTCGACCTGTCGATCCCTGAGCAGCACGAGGTGCTCTACGAATCGGCTAACGATCCGGCACCCAGTGCTCTGGCCACCACCCGGCTGGTACGCATGGCCGATCATGACTATCAGGTGGATATCCTGCCGAGCGACGCTTTCGTGCAAGCCAACGACTCCTCAGTGGGGAGTGTGCTGATTCTCGGTGGATTACTCAGTCTGCTGCTGAGTGCGTTGTTATATGTGCTGGTCAGCCAGCGCCAGCGAGCCTTGCATCTGGTCGAGCAGCGCACGCAAGAGTTGCACGAGAGCGAACAGGAACTGCGCGGCACTCACGGCCAGTTGCGCGGTGTGCTGAATGCCGCCACGCAGGTGGCAATCATCGCCACCGATCTGCGCGGGGTGATCAGCACCTTCAATCCCGGCGCCGAACAGATGCTTGGCTACCGCAGCGATGAGGTGGTCGGCCGCATGACCCTGGAGAACCTGCACTTTCCGCGCGAACTGATGGCCCGCGCGGCGGAATTGAGTGCGCGTTACGGCAAGGCGATCCCGACCTGTCAGGCGATGCTGGTCGAGGGCGGCGAAGTCGGCGGGCACGAGGCGCGCGAGTGGACCCTGATCTGCCAGGACGGCAGTCACCTGCCGGTGAACATGCTCGCCACCCCTGTGCTTGATGAGCAGGGCCTGTGGGTCGGGCATCTGGCGATCTGCATCGACATCACTGAGCGCAAGCGTGTGCACGAGGCGCTGGCGGCGCGTGATGTGCTGCTGAAAAAGCTCAGCGCTCACGTGCCCGGCGGCATTTACCAGTTCAAGATGGAATTCGACGGTCGCTTCAGTGTGATTTACGCCAGCGACGGCATCCGCGAGATCTACGAACTCGAACCGGATGTGCTGCTGCTCGATGCCGAGGCCATTTTCTCCCGTATCTATCCGCAGGACGTGAGCCGCGTGCGCACCTCGATTCGGGTATCAGCGCAAAACCTCAGCCCTTGGCGCGAGGAATATCGCGTGCAGTTGCCCGTACGCGGTCTGCGCTGGGTGCGCGGCGAGGCGACGCCCGAGGAGCTGCCCGGCGGTGGCGTGCTGTGGCATGGCTATATCTCGGACATTTCAGATTTGAAGCGCGTGGAGGAGGAACTTCGGGCGCTGTCGATCACTGATTCGTTGACCGGTATCTACAACCGTCGCTATTTCCAGGAACGCCTGACCACCGAAATGGCCCGGGTCGAGCGCGGTGGCGGTGAACTGTCGGTGATCATGCTCGACATCGACCATTTCAAACGGATCAACGACCAGCACGGTCATGCCGTGGGCGACCGGGTGCTGCAAGCCGTGTGCGAGCGCATCGGCCATCGCTTGCGCCGCACGGATGTGTTCTGTCGCTTGGGTGGCGAGGAATTCATGGTGCTCTGCCCGGACATCGACGGCGAACACGCGTACATGCTCGCTGTGGAGTTGTGGCAGGGGTTACGCAGTGCGCCGGTTGATGTGGTCGGCGTGGTGACCGCAAGTTTCGGTATCGCCAGTTGGCGACCGGGGGAGGGCGCTGATTCGCTGTTGCTGCGCGCGGATTACGGGGTGTACGCGGCGAAGCAGGGCGGGCGGGATCGGGTTGAGCAGATGAGTTAGGCCCTGCCACCAAACCAATGTGGGAGCGAGCCTGCTCGCGAAGGCGGTGTATCAGTCAGCACATTTATTGACTGACCTGACGCCTTCGCGAGCAGGCTCGCTCCCACAGGTTTTTGTGGTGTTGCTTGAACTTGGGTTACAAGACGGAAGCCGTCTGCGGCAGCTTCGGCTGGCGATACAGATCCAGCAGCACCTGATCCAGCACCGACGATGCACCAAACGGCGCTTTGTCGTTGAGGATCGCCACCACCGCCCAAGTGTTGCCGTTGACGTCGCGGCTGAAACCGGCAATCGCTCGCACGGTGTTCAGGGTGCCGGTCTTGACGTGGGCTTCGCCGCGCATGGCGGTGGTCTTCAGGCGTTTGCGCATGGTGCCGTCGGTGCCGGCAATCGGCAACGAGCTGATGTACTCGGCGGCATACGGGCTGTGCCAGGCGGCTTGCAGCATGTTCGCCATCTCACGGGCGCTGACCCGTTCGGCACGGGACAGGCCGGAACCGTTCTCCATCACCAGGTGCGGTGCGGTAATGCCTTTTTTAGCCAGCCACTGACGGACTACGCGCTGCGCTGCCCTGGCGTCGTCACCGTCGGCGTCGTTGCGGAACCTCTGACCCAGGCTCAGGAACAGCTGCTGAGCCATGGTGTTGTTACTGTATTTGTTGATGTCGCGGATGATTTCCGCCAGATCCGGCGAGAATGCGCGAGCCAGCAACTTGGCGTTGCTCGGGGTCGGCGCGAGACGATCCCTGCCCTGAATGCTGCCACCCAACTCCTTCCAGATCGCACGAACGGCGCCCGCGGTGTAGGTCGCGTGGTCGAGCAACGACAGGTAGGTCTGCGAGCTGCAACCTTCACCCAACTGGCCGCCCACCGTCACGGTCACGCTGCCATCGGGCTGTGGCACCGGGTTGTAGCGCACACCGCCGGTGCATTGCTTGGAGGGGAGCGCTTTAACGGTATTTTCGATGCGGATGCTGGCGATCGGCGGTTCCACCGAGATCAGCACTCGGCCACCGTCATTGCGGGCGACGAAGCGCAGGGCCTTGAGGTTGACCAGCAGCGAGTCGGGTTTGACCAGAAACGGCTTGTTCTCGTCATTGCCGTCATCGTTGAATTCCGGCAGCTGTGGTTGCACGAAGAAATTGCGGTCCAGCACCAGATCACCGGTGATCTGCGTGACGCCGTTGGCGCGCAGATCGCGCATCAACAGCCAGAGTTTTTCCATGTTCAGCTTCGGATCGCCGCCACCCTTGAGGTAGAGGTTACCGTTGAGGATACCGCCGCTCAGAGTGCCATCGGTGTAGAACTCGGTTTTCCACTGGTGGTTGGGGCCGAGCATTTCCAGCGCCGCGTAGGTGGTAACCAGTTTCATGGTCGAGGCCGGGTTGACCGACACATCGGCGTTGAACACGGTGGCTGTGCCTGGGCCATCGAGCGGCACCATCACCAGCGACAGGGCGTTAGGCTGCAGTTTGCTCGCCTTGAGGGCTTTTTCGACATTGGGGGTCAGGGCAGTATTGATTGGGGCAGCAGAGGCAGGCAGGGCCAGAGGAAGAAATAGGCCGGCGAAAAAAAGTGGACGCAACGATTTGATCATGTGAAATAAAACCCTGCAAAAGAGGGGGAGAAAAACGAGGACATGGATGAAAAAGCCCTCAGTGGTCACGAAAGTGTCGGCATTATGCCCCAAGGTGTAACCGCTTGTGCCGTCCCCGGGGTGGCTAATCAGTGATTTTTTTACAGGCGGTCGGCCGCAGTGTCCAGAGAGTCGGGCAAATGACGTCTTAAACTGGTAAAGTGCCGGCCGTTATTACTTAAGAGGATTGTTCCAATGGCGACTAACCGTTCCCAGCGTCTGCGCAAAAAACTGTGCGTTGATGAATTTCAAGAGCTGGGTTTCGAGCTGAACCTGGACTTCAAAGAAGACTTGTCCGAAGAAGCCATTGACGCTTTCCTCGAAGCCTTCATCAAAGAAGCCATGGAAGCCAATGGTCTGGGTTATGTTGGCGGCGACGACTTCGGTCTGGTATGCCTGCAGAAGCGTGGCTCGGTCAACGAAGAGCAGCGCGCTGCTGTTGAAGCCTGGCTGAAAACCCGTAGCGAACTGACCGGTGCAACCGTCAGCCCGCTGCTGGACGTTTGGTATCCGGAAAAGCCGATCAACGCGGCTAAGTGATACTGAAAAAAACGGCGACCTGAGGGTCGCCGTTTTTTTTCGTGGATCAAAAGATCGCAGCCTTCGGCAGCTCACAGGATCTACGCGTAGTCCCTGTAGGAGCTGCCGAAGGCTGCGATCTTTTGATCTTACGCTTTACGCCAATTCAAGATCAGCAGCGTCACAACCCCCGCAACAATCCCCCAAAACGCCGATCCGATGGAGAACAGCGTCAACCCCGACGCCGTCACCATAAACGTGATCAGCGCCGCTTCGCGTTCCTTCACTTCGGTCATTGCGATGCTCAAGCCATTGATGATCGAGCCAAACAGCGCAAGCGCAGCAATTGACAGCACCAGTTCCTTCGGCAGCGCGGCAAACAGCGCCGCCAACGTTGCGCCGAACACCCCGGCGATCCCGTAGAAAATCCCGCACCACACTGCTGCGGTGTAGCGTTTGTTGCGATCTTCGTGGGCATGCGGCCCGGTGCAGATTGCCGCGCTGATGGCGGCGAGGTTGATGCCGTGTGAACCGAACGGCGCCAGTAACAACGAAGCGATGCCGGTAGTGGTGATCAGCGGCGAGGCCGGGACGGTGTAGCCGTCGGCGCGCAGCACGGCGATGCCGGGCATGTTCTGCGAGGTCATGGCCACGACGAACAGTGGAATGCCGATGCTGATGGTTGCCGCCAAAGAAAAGTGCGGCGTGGTCCACACCGGCGTGGCCACTTCCAGATGAAAACCGCTGAAGTCCAGCAGCCCCATGAAGCCCGAAAGCGCGGTGCCGATCAGCAGTGCGGCGAGCACGGCATAGCGGGGCGACAGGCGTTTGACCAATAAATAGGTGAAGAACATGCCCAATACCAGACCGGTGCGGTGTTGCGCGGCGACAAAGATTTCGCTGCCGATCTTGAACAGAATCCCCGCCAGCAAGGCTGCCGCCAGCGATGCCGGGATCTTTTTCATCAGCCGTTCGAAACTACCGGTCAGCCCGCAGATCGTCACCAGCACCGCGCAGGTGATGTAGGCGCCGATGGCTTCGCCGTAACTCACGCCGCCAAGACTGGTGATCAACAACGCCGCGCCGGGTGTCGACCAGGCAATGGTGATGGGCGTGCGATAGCGCAGCGACAGGCCGATCGAGCACACCGCCATGCCAACCGAAATTGCCCAGATCCACGAAGAAATCTGCCCGCTGGTCAGGCCCGCCGCTTGCCCGGCCTGGAACATAAGGACCAGGGAGCTGGTGTAACCGGTCATCATCGCAATGAAACCGGCGACGATGGCCGAGGGCGATGTGTCGGCCAGAGGGCGCAGTTGAGTGTGCGTGGCGTCGTTCATGACAACGGTGTTCCTTATACCAATGAAGATGTCCCCTGTACGCCAAACCCCTGTGGGAGCGAGCCTGCTCGCGAAAGCGGTGTGTCAGTCAACATTCATTTTGAATGTGAAACGGCTTTCGCGAGCAGGCTCGCTCCCACAGGGGATTGTGGTCGACCAGCGGATTCTGCGATCAAGCCTAAACTCAATCGTAACGAACCGTTGCAATACAGCCGTGGTCACAAACAGCCATACAGTCGTGTTGCCACCATCCATTGTGTACAATCGCGCTGTTTTTTACGCGATACTTGCCAGCGACCTACTGTGCCGTATTACAGTCACGGTCTATTCGCCGCAGTTCTCCCGACTCGAGTGCCCATGAACGAACAGTTGCAACCCCTCAAGAAACAACCGCGAGCAGGCAAAGCCGGCCGCAGCGGAACCCAGGACGATATTGTCTACGCGCACATCTTCGAGGCCATCCTCGAACAGCGTCTGGCGCCCGGCACCAAGTTGAGCGAAGAAGCGCTGGGGGAAATCTTTGGGGTCAGTCGCACCATCATTCGCCGCGCGCTGTCGCGTCTGGCCCATGAAGGTGTGGTGCTGTTGCGGCCGAACCGTGGCGCCGTCGTTGCCAGCCCGAGCGTGGAAGAAGCGCGTCAGGTGTTCATGGCCCGCCGTCTGGTCGAACGCGCGATCACTGAACTGGCCGTGCTGCACGCCACCGCCGAGCAGATCGCCGAATTGCGCCAAATGGTCAACGACGAGCGCGACAGCTTCTCGCGCGGTGATCGCGGCGCCGGTATTCGTCTGTCGGGCGAGTTCCATCTGAAACTGGCGGAAGCGGCGAAAAATGCACCGCTGGTCAGCTTTCAGCGCAGCCTGGTCTCGCAGACCTCGCTGATCATTGCCCAATATGAAAGCGGCAACCGCTCGCACTGTTCCTACGACGAGCACACCCAACTGATCGACGCCATTGAAGCGCGTAACGGTGAGTTGGCGGTGGATCTGATGATGCATCACATGGATCACATCGACAGCAAGCTCAACCTCGATGAGGAAGGCGCGTCGGATGATCTGCATGCAGTGTTCTCGCATTTGTTGCAGACCAAGAAGCCGGGGCGTCCTGCGGCCAAGCTTTGAGCTGATACCGAGTCGTGCCTTTCGCGAGCAGGCTCGCTCCCACATTCAATCGCATTCTCTCAGAGGAAATGAGGTCAACTGTGGGAGCGAGCCTGCTCGCGAAGGCGATCTGACAGACAACAAAAATCCCCCGGGGCTGAACACCACCGGGGGATTTTTTTTGCCTTGGGAAAACTTAGCGCTGATGCACCAGCGCACCCGCCGCATAAGTCTGCTGCACCGTCCGGTCATCTCCCAGCGTCATCAATACAAACAAGGTCTCGGCAATGTTATTCGCCTGTTTCAAGCGATAGCTCAGCAACGGCGTGGCGTTGTAATCCAGCACCAGGAAGTCAGCGTCGCTGCCCGGTTGCAGATTGCCGATCTTGTCTTCCAGACGCAGCGCCCTCGCGCCACCCAGGGTCGCCAGATACAACGACTTGAACGGACTCAAACGCGCGCCCTGCAACTGCATCACTTTGTAGGCTTCGTTCAGTGTTTGCAGCAACGAGAAACTGGTACCGCCACCCACGTCAGTGCCCAGACCCACGTTCAACTTGTGCTTTTCGGCCATCGGCAGATTGAACAAACCGCTGCCCAGGAAGAGGTTCGATGTCGGGCAGAACGAAACGGCGGAGCCGGTTTGCGCCAATCGCGCACATTCGTCGTCGCACAGGTGCACGCCGTGGGCGAATACCGAGCGCTCGCCGAGCAGCTGGTAGTGATCGTAAACGTCTAGGTAGCCTTTGCGCTCCGGGAACAGTTCCTTGACCCACTCGATTTCCTTGAGGTTCTCGCTGATGTGGGTCTGCATGTACAGATCCGGATATTCAGTCAGCAATTGCCCGGCGAGGGTCAATTGCTCCGGGGTGCTGGTCGGCGCGAAACGCGGGGTGACCGCATAGTGCAGGCGACCCTTGCCGTGCCAGCGCTCGATCAGCGCCTTGCTCTCGACGTAGCTGGATTCGGCGGTGTCGGTAAGGTAGTCCGGCGCGTTGCGGTCCATCATCACTTTACCGGCGATCATCCGCAGATCGAGTTTCTCGGCCGCTTCAAAGAACGAGTTCACCGACTGCGGGTGAACGCTGCCGAACACCAGCGCCGTGGTGGTGCCGTTGCGCAGCAGTTCCTTGACGAAAATGTCAGCGACTTCATCGGCGTGCGCCTTGTCGCCGAACTGGCTTTCGCACGGGAAGGTGTAAGTGTTGAGCCAGTCGAGCAGTTGCTCGCCATAGGCGCCGACCATGCCGGTTTGTGGCAGGTGAATGTGGGTGTCGATAAAGCCCGGGGTGATCAAGGCATCCTGATAGTGGTTGATTTCGATGTCTGCCGGCAGCGTCGGCAGCAAGTCGCTGGCGTGGCCGACGGCGCTGATCTTGCCGCCATCGACCACCAGCAGGCCGTCCTCGAAATATTCGTAGGAGGCTTCGATACCGACTTCGGCGGGGTCGGCAATGCTGTGCAGGATGGCGGCGCGGTAGGCTTTGCGAGTCAGAGGCATGAGGTTTCTCTAATCAATTTGAGGCTTTGAGTTTGGCGGCCTGACTGCGGCGTGAAAGCGGCAGCAGTTTGGCAATCGGTTCGGCGCTGGCAGTGTGCTGGCCGAAATTGGCGTTATAAGTAGCGATGATTTCGCCGGCGATGGAGATGGCGATTTCCACAGGCAACTTGCCTTTGACTTCGCCGATACCCATCGGGCAGCGCATGCGTTGCACGACGCTGGCGTCGAAGCCGCGGTCACGCAGACGGTGTTCGAACTTGGCGCGTTTGGTCTTCGAGCCGATCAGGCCGAACCAGGTGAAATCGTTGCGCTTGAGGATCGCGGCGGTGAGTTCCAGATCCAGCTGATGATTGTGGGTCATGACGATGCAATAGCTGCCGGCGGGCAGGTCATCGATTTCATCCACAGGCTCTTCGGCAACGATTTTACGGACGCCGTGGGGAATCTGTGCGGGGAATTCTTCTTCCCGGGAATCGATCCAGCGCACCCGGCAGGGCAGGCTGGCGAGCAGCGGCACCAGGGCGCGACCGACGTGGCCGGCGCCGAACACGGCGATCTGCGCTTGCACCTGGCCCATCGGTTCGAACAGCAACACCGTGGCGCCGCCGCAGCACTGGCCCAGACTGGCACCGAGGCTGAAGCGCTCCAGATGAGTGTCCTGCTTGCCGCTGGCGAGCATCTCGCGAGCGATCTGCATGGCTTTGTATTCCAGGTGCCCGCCACCGATGGTGTCGAAGATCTGGCGAGCACTGACGACCATTTTCGAGCCGGCATTGCGTGGCGTCGAGCCGAGCTCTTCGATGATCGTCACCAGCACACAGGGCTCGCCCTGGTTCTGCAGGTCGGCGAGGGCGTCGATCCAGTTGTACATATTCACCTCGACATCTTTGTTGTCTGTTCGGGCCTCTTCGCGAGCAGGCTCGCTCCCACATTGGAATTGCACAGTCCAACGGTCAGTACAAATCCCTGTGGGAGCTGGCTTGCCAGCGATGGCCGCGCCTCGGTCTTAAAGCGAAGCCAGCTCGGTTTCAGCTTCGACGGCCTTCACCGCTTTAAGCTGACGCATCTGCTCACAGCCCCACAACACCCGCTCCGGGGTCGCCGGGGCGTCGATCTTCGGCTGATGCTTGTAGTCACCGAGGCTTGCCACAGCGTCCTTGATCGCACACCACGCGGCAATGCCGAGCATGAACGGCGGCTCACCAACGGCCTTGGAGTGGAACACGGTGTCTTCCGGGTTCTTGCGGTTTTCTACCAGTTTCACTCGCAGATCCAGCGGCATGTCCGCCACGGCCGGGATCTTGTAGCTGGCCGGGCCGTTGGTCATCAGCTTGCCCTTGTTGTTCCAGACCAGCTCTTCCATGGTCAGCCAGCCCATGCCCTGGACGAAACCACCTTCAACCTGACCGATGTCGATGGACGGGTTCAGCGAGGCGCCGACGTCGTGGAGAATGTCGGTACGCAGCATCTTGTATTCGCCGGTCAGGGTGTCGACGATGACTTCGCAGCACGCCGCGCCGAAGGCGAAATAATAGAACGGACGGCCACGGGCCTGGCTGCGGTCGTAGTAGATTTTCGGGGTCTTGTAGAAGCCTGTGCTCGACAGCGAGACCTGATTGAAATACGCCTGCTGGATCAGCGATTCAAAGGTCAGGATGTGATCACGAACGCGTACATGGCCGTTATGGAATTCGACGTCCTCCTCGCTGACTTTGAAGTGCCGTGCGGCGAACTCAACCAAGCGTTGCTTGATGATCTCGGCGGCATTCTGGGCGGCTTTACCGTTGAGGTCGGCGCCGCTGGAAGCAGCGGTTGGCGAGGTGTTTGGCACCTTGTCGGTATTGGTCGCGGTGATCTGCACGCGATCGATTTCGACCTGGAACACCTCGGCCACGACCTGCGCGACTTTGGTGTTCAGGCCCTGGCCCATTTCGGTGCCGCCATGGTTCAGGTGGATGCTGCCGTCGGTGTAGATATGAATCAGCGCACCGGCCTGGTTCAAGAAGCTGGCGGTGAAGGAAATGCCGAATTTCACCGGGGTCAGCGCCAGGCCTTTTTTCAGGATCGGGCTGTTGGCGTTGTAGCGACGGATCGCTTCGCGGCGCTCGTAATACTGGCTGCTTTCTTCCAGTTCCGCGGTCATTTCCTCGAGCATGTTGTGCTCGACGGTCTGGTAGTAGTGGGTAACGTTGCGCTCGGTCTTGCCGTAGTAGTTGGCCTTGCGTACCGCGAGTGGGTCGAGGTTGAGGTGACGGGCAATCGCGTCCATCACTTCTTCGATCGCGACCATCCCTTGCGGGCCGCCGAAACCCCGGTAGGCGGTGTTCGAGGCGGTGTTGGTCTTGCAGCGATGACCGTTGATGGTCGCATCGCCCAGGTAATACGAGTTGTCCGAGTGGAACATTGCGCGGTCGACAATCGACGCCGACAAGTCTGGTGAGCAACCGCAGTTACCGGCCAAGTCCATGTTGATCCCGTGCAGGCGCCCGGTGCTGTCGAAGCCGACGTCGTACTCGACGTAGAACGGGTGACGCTTGCCAGTCATGAGCATGTCTTCGACGCGCGGCAGGCGCATTTTGGTCGGCTGACCGGTGAGATGCGCAACCACTGCGCACAGGCACGCGGGGCTTGCCGCCTGAGTTTCCTTGCCACCGAAACCACCGCCCATGCGGCGCATGTCGACGACGATTTTGTTCATCGACACGTCGAGCACTTCAGCGACCAGTTTCTGCACTTCGGTCGGGTTCTGCGTCGAGCAATAAACAATCATGCCGCCGTCTTCGGTGGGCATGACCGAGGAGATTTGCGTCTCCAGGTAGAAGTGTTCCTGACCGCCAATGTGCAGCGTGCCTTGAATGCGATGATCGGCCGTCGCCAGTGCGGAGACCGAATCGCCACGCTGATGGGTGTGGCTGTCGAGGACGAAATGGCGCTTGCGCAGCGCTTCGACCACATCCAGCACCGGCTCGAGGTCTTCGTATTCGATGGTCGCGGCCATCGCTGCCTTGCGTGCGGTTTCCAGATCTTTCGCCGCCACGGCGAGCACCGGTTGCCCGACAAATTGCACATCATCGATGGCCAGCAACGGGTCGCCCGGCATCAGCGGGCCGATGTCTTTCAGGCCCGGGACGTCTTCGTGGGTGATGGCGATGCGTACGCCTTCGAAGGCATAGCAAGGACTTGTATCAATGCTGATGATCTTCGCGTGGGCGCGGTCCGACAGGCGTGCGTACAGGTGCAGCTGATTCGGAAATTCCAGGCGATCATCGATGTACTGCGCTTCACCGGACACATGTTTGGCGGCGCTGTCGTGCTTGACGCTGCGGCCGACACCGGTGGTCAGGTCCTGGGCGAACAATTCGGCCAGTTCAGCCTGGGTCTTCTCTACGGCGTGATGGTTAGACATAAGCGGTCACCCGAGTCTCGATGTGCGGTGTTTGCAGTTCGATGAAATATTTGCGCAGCAGGTTCTGCGCGCTGAGCAGGCGATATTCCTTGCTGGCGCGGAAGTCCGAGAGCGGCGTGAAGTCTTCGGCCAGGGCAGCGCAGGCGCGTTCGATCACGGCATTGTTGAACGGTTGGCCGATCAGCGCGGCTTCGCAAGCGGCGGCGCGTTTGGGGATCGCGGCCATGCCGCCGAAGGCGACGCGGGCATCGCTGATCACACCGTTTTCGATGCGCAGATTGAACGCGGCGCAGACGGCGGAGATGTCGTCGTCCAGACGCTTCGAGACTTTATAGGCGCGGAACAACTGCTCGGCGCTGGCACGCGGGACGATGATCTTCTCGATGAATTCGCTTTCCTGGCGGGCAGTGACGCGGTAATCGATGAAGTAGTCTTCCAGGTTCAGGGTGCGCCGGGTTTCGCCTTTGCACAGCACGATCTGCGCGCCGAGGGCGATCAGCAGGGGCGGCGAGTCACCGATGGGCGAAGCGTTGCCAATGTTGCCGCCGAGGGTGCCCTGGTTGCGGATTTGCAGTGAAGCGAAGCGGTGCAGCAACTCGCCGAAATCCGGGTACTCGGCGTTCAACGCTTCGTAGCAGTCGGAGAGGCTGGTGGCGGCGCCGATTTCGATGCGGTCATCGAAACTGTCGATGCGCTTCATTTCGGCGACGTTGCCGACGTAGATCATCACCGGCAGCGTGCGGTGGAACTGGGTGACTTCCAGCGCCAGATCGGTGCCGCCCGCCAGCAGGCGTGCTTGTGGGTAAGCATCGTAGAGATCGGCCAGATCGGCGACGGTCAGCGGCACCAGGCAGCGCTTGTCGCCACTGTTGAGTTCGCCGATATCGGTGGGGGCAATGGCTTTGAGTCGGGCGATGGTGTCAGCTTCGCGGGCGTCGAACTGATCCGGTTGCTTGGCGCAGCACGACTGCTCGGCAGCGGCCAGAATCGGCCGGTAGCCGGTGCAACGGCAGAGGTTGCCGGCCAGCGCTTCGTGGGCCTTGGCGTTATCCGGCGCATCGCTGTTCTTTTGCAGAGCGAACAGCGACATGACGAAACCGGGGGTGCAGAAACCGCACTGCGAACCGTGGCACTCGACCATGGCTTTCTGCACGCTGTGCAGTTCGCCTTTGTGCTTGAGGTCTTCAACGCTGATCAGTTGCTTGCCGTGCAAGGACGACACGAACGTCAGGCACGAATTGAGGCTGCGATAGCGAATATGTTCGCGACCGTCGTCATCCGTCTGCAACTCGCCGACCACTACGGTGCAGGCGCCGCAGTCACCGCTGGCGCAACCTTCTTTGGTGCCGGATTTGCCGACGTGTTCACGCAGGTAATTGAGCACGGTCAGATTCGGGTCCAGGGCGTGCTCGCTACGGAGTTCCTGGTTAAGTAAAAACTGGATCACGGAAGGCCTCGCAGACTCATTATTGTTGTTAAGCGACTTGAGCCGAATTTAGCAGCTCTGACTTTTCGGTCAATGGTTTTCTGACTTAAAGGTCAAGAAAATGCATTTCGTCGATCAACAACTTGTCTATTCAGTATTGACCCTCATCGAGTCCCCTGCCTTTTTGCGGGAATCGTGCCAAAAACCGCTGAGTGGGCACTCCGCCATGACCTTGCATTTGCGCTACACTGCGCCGCTTGTGCAGATCGATAGAATTTGAAGGACACCATGACGTTCAAGGCCCCGGACAGCCTCGCCGAGCAAATTGCTCACCACCTCGCCGAACGCATCATTCGTGGCGAAATGAAGCCGGGAGAGCGCATCCAGGAACAGAAGGTCACGCTGGCGCTCAACGTCAGCCGCGGTTCGGTCCGCGAAGCCTTGCTGATCCTCGAGCGTCGCCACCTGATCGCGATCCTGCCGCGCCGTGGCGCGCACGTTACCGAGCTGACGGCGCACAAGGTGCAGAGCCTGTGCACGCTGATGAGCGAGTTGTACATCCTGCTCGGCAACTCGGTGGCCAATGGCTGGCAGGTCCAGTCGGACATGGCGCCGTTCGTGCAGATCCAGCAGCGCCTGACCGCCAGCTACGAGCGTCAGGACATCCGCACGTTCGTCGATGACAGTTTCAACGTCATGCGCGCCGCCTATCCGTTCGCCAACAACCCGTACCTGCAAGAAACTGTAGAGAACCTGCAACCGGCCATGAGCCGTGCGTACTTCCTCGCCCTCGAACAGCGCAAGGCCGAAATGAGCGAGTTCCTCGAACTGTTCGAGCGCTTGCTGGCTGCCGTGCTTGCCCGTGACCTGCCGCAGATCCGCATTGTGCTGACGGCTTACGCCCAGCGCAGCTGCGATCTGGTGGTGTCTGCCCTGACGGTTGCCTAAGCGTGCGGCTCAAGTGCATCAAACTGGCGGGATTCAAATCCTTCGTCGACCCGACCACGGTGAACTTCCCCAGTAACATGGCGGCGGTCGTCGGGCCGAACGGTTGCGGCAAGTCGAACATCATCGACGCCGTACGCTGGGTGATGGGCGAAAGTTCGGCGAAAAACCTGCGTGGCGAGTCGATGACCGACGTCATCTTCAACGGTTCGACCAGCCGCAAGCCGGTGAGCCAGGCGAGTATCGAACTGGTGTTCGACAACTCCGACGGCACGCTGCTGGGCGAATACGCGGCGTACGCGGAGATTTCGATTCGCCGCAAAGTGACCCGCGACAGCCAGACCACTTATTATCTCAACGGCACCAAATGCCGTCGTCGTGACATCACCGATATCTTCCTCGGCACCGGTCTGGGCCCGCGCAGCTACTCGATCATCGAGCAGGGGATGATCTCCAAGCTGATCGAGTCCAAGCCTGAAGACCTGCGTAACTTCATCGAAGAAGCGGCGGGTATCTCCAAGTACAAAGAGCGCCGGCGCGAGACCGAAAACCGCATCCGCCGCACCCATGAAAACCTCGCCCGCCTGACCGACCTGCGCGATGAGCTCGAACGTCAGCTCGAACGCTTGCACCGTCAGGCCGAGGCGGCCAAGAAGTATCAGGAATTCAAAGCCGAGGAGCGTCAGCTAAAGGCGCAACTGTCGGCCCTGCGCTGGCAGGATCTGAACGATCAGGTCGGCCAGCGCGAGTCGATCATCGGCACTCAGGAAATCAGTTTCGAAGCGCTGGTCGCCGAGCAACGCAACGCCGATGCGGCGATTGAACGCTTGCGCGACGGGCATCACGACCTGTCCGAACGCTTCAATCTGGTGCAGGGCCGCTTCTATTCGGTCGGCGGTGACATCGCCCGGGTCGAGCAAAGCATCCAGCACGGCCAGCAGCGTTTGCGTCAGTTGCAGGACGACTTGAAAGAAGCCGAGCGCGCGCGACTGGAGACCGAGTCGCATCTGGGCCACGACCGCACGTTGCTGCTGACCCTCGGCGAAGAGCTGGACATGCTCACCCCCGAGCAGGAAATCACCAGCGCTGCCGCCGAAGAAGCCGCCGCTGCACTCGAAGATTCCGAAAGCGTGATGCACGGCTGGCAGGAGCAGTGGGACGCCTTCAACCTCACTGCTGCCGAACCGCGGCGTCAGGCCGAAGTGCAGCAGTCGCGCATTCAGCAGCTCGAAACCAGCATGGAACGCTTGGCCGATCGCCAAAAGCGCCTCGGCGAAGAGCGTGCGTTGCTCTCGGCGGACCCCGAAGACGCGGCGATCATGGAGCTCAACGAGCAGCTCGCCGAGTCCGAAGCGACCCTTGAAGATTTGCAGACCAGCGAAGAAGCCCAAGTCGAAAAGCTTGAGCAACTGCGTCAGGAACTCCAGCAAGCGCTGACCGCGCAGCAACAGGCGCAGGGCGATTTGCAGCGCCTCAATGGTCGCCTGGCCTCGCTTGAAGCCTTGCAGCAAGCGGCGCTCGATCCGGGCACCGGCACCGCTGAATGGCTGAAGGAACACAACCTCGCCGAGCGCCCGCGTCTGGCTGAAGGCCTGAAGGTCGAGGCCGGTTGGGAGCTGGCGGTAGAAACCGTGCTCGGCGCCGATCTGCAAGCGGTGCTGGTCGATGATTTCAGCGGCTTCGATCTGTCCGGTTTTACTCAGGGCGATTTGCGCCTGCTCAGCCCTGGCACCGACGGCGTGCGGGTGGCGGGCAGTCTGCTGGACAAAGTCGAGGCGCAGATCGATCTGTCGCCGTGGCTCGGTCAGGTCAAACCGGTCGACAGTCTGGAGCAGGCATTGGCCCTGCGCGGCCAGTTGGGCGCCGGGCAGAGCGTGATCAGCCGCGACGGCTATTGGGTCGGCCGGCACTTTCTGCGCGTACGACGGGCCAGTGAAGCGGAAAGCGGCATGCTCGCCCGTGGCCAGGAAATCGAAGCGTTGCATCTTGAACGCGAAGAGCGTGAAGCCACGGTCGAAGCCATGGAAAACCGTTTGCAAACCCTGCGCGCGCAGCAGCGTCAGCAGGAAAACGGTCGTGAGCATCTGCGTCGTTTGCTGCAAGACGAAGCGCGTCAGCAAGGTGAGCTGAAAGCGCAATTGTCCGCCGGTAAAGCCAAGGCCGAACAGCTGACATTGCGTCGTACTCGTCTGGATGAAGAGCTGGTCGAACTCGGCGAACAACGTGCGCTGGAGCACGAACACATCGGCGAAGCGCGCATGCACTTGCAGGAAGCTCTCGATGCGATGGCGCTGGACACCGAGCAGCGCGAGTTGCTGCTGGCCCAGCGCGACAGCCTGCGCGAACGCCTCGACCGCGTGCGTCAGGAAGCGCGGCAGCACAAGGATCATGCGCACCAACTGGCCGTGCGTCTCGGCTCGCTGCGCGCGCAGCACGACTCCACGCGTCAGGCGTTGGAACGTCTGGAAATGCAGTCCGAGCGTCTGACCGAAAAGCGTGAACAGTTGAGCCTGAATCTGGAGGAGGGCGAAGCACCGCTGGAAGAACTGCGCCTGAAACTCGAAGAGCTGCTCGACAAGCGCATGACCGTCGATGAAGAACTCAAGACTGCGCAGATCGCGCTCGAAGATGCCGACCGCGAATTGCGCGACGCAGAAAAACGCCGCACGCAGGCCGAGCAGCAATCGCAACTGATCCGTGGTCAGCTCGAACAGCAGCGCATGGAGTGGCAGGCCCTGACCGTGCGCCGCAAGGCCCTGCAGGATCAACTGCTCGAAGACGGCTACGATCTCAACGGCGTGCTCGCCACATTGACTGCGCAAGCCAGTGAACGCGAAGCCGAAGAAGAACTCGAACGGATCAATGCGCGGATTCAGCGTCTGGGCGCGATCAACCTCGCGGCCATCGACGAATACACGCAACAATCCGAGCGTAAACGTTATCTGGATGCGCAGGACGCCGATCTGGTTGAAGCGCTGGAAACCCTGGAAAACGTCATCCGCAAGATCGACAAGGAAACCCGTAACCGTTTCAAAGATACCTTTGATCAGATCAATGGCGGATTACAGGCGCTTTTCCCGAAAGTTTTCGGTGGTGGGCGCGCGTATTTGGAACTGACGGGCGAAGATCTACTCGATACAGGGGTAACGATCATGGCGCAGCCGCCAGGGAAGAAGAACAGCACCATCCATTTGCTCTCCGGCGGGGAAAAAGCCCTGACCGCGCTGGCACTGGTTTTTGCGATCTTCAAGTTGAACCCGGCGCCGTTCTGCATGCTCGATGAGGTTGACGCGCCGCTGGATGACGCTAACGTTGGACGCTACGCACGCTTGGTCAAAGAGATGTCGCAGACCGTGCAGTTCATCTATATCACCCACAACAAGATCGCCATGGAAATGGCCGAACAGTTGATGGGCGTAACGATGCATGAACCGGGTTGTTCGCGACTGGTAGCGGTGGATGTCGAGGAGGCGATGGCGATGGTGGACGCCTAGCGGCGCAGCTTTGAGCTACAAGCTTTGAGCTACAAGCTAGAAGCTAGAAGCTTGCGGCTCGAAGCCTGAGCGAAGCGAGCCCACAATTTGCGCAGCGATTTCGACAGACGGTGTAAAGTTGTCTATGGTCGTGCTAGTTTAATGTCAATTTTTCGTATACGTGGGCAAAACGCCTGTCAGAACATAGAGTTGGCGCCACGTTTTAAAGCGGTTTGCACAGTGTAAACCCCTTATTTTTCAGCATTTTTTATAGAGGCACGGGATTACATGGAAATCGGTCTGCGCGAGTGGCTGATCGTCATCGGCATCATTGTGATAGCCGGTATTCTTTTCGATGGCTGGCGCCGTATGCGCGGCGGCAAGGGAAAACTGAAATTCCGTCTTGATCGAAGTTTGTCCAACCTGCCGGACGAGGACACCAGCCCTGAGCTGTTGGGCCCGGCCCGCGTATTGGACACACACAAGGAACCGCAACTGGACGAGCACGATCTGCCGTCGGTGAGCATGCCGTCCCGCGAAGCACGCGAGCCTCGCGAATCCGGCGCCAAACGTGGCAAGCGCGGCAGCAACGGTCCGGCCCAGGGCGACCTGAACCTCGATCTGGATCTGGACGGCGGCCCGAGCTTCAGCAGCCGTGACGACTTCGTAGAAGACGCCAAGCCGGCGCCTGCAGCGGTCGAAAAGGATCAACCGCAAGCCGAAGAAGTCCTGGTGATCAGTGTGATCTGCCGCGACGCTGCCGGCTTCAAAGGCCCGGCGCTGTTGCAGAACATTCTGGAAAGCGGGCTGCGTTTTGGCGAGATGGATATTTTCCACCGCCACGAAAGCATGGCCGGCAATGGTGAAGTGCTGTTCTCCATGGCCAATGCGGTCAAGCCGGGCATCTTTGATCTGGACGACATCGACCATTTCAGCACCCCGGCGGTGAGCTTCTTCCTTGGCCTGCCAGGTCCGCGTCACCCGAAGCAAGCCTTCGACGTGATGGTGGCCGCAGCCCGCAAGCTGTCGCAGGAATTGAACGGCGAGCTGAAAGATGACCAGCGCAGCGTTCTGACCGCGCAGACCATTGAGCACTACCGTCAGCGCATCGTCGAATTCGAGCGCCGCGCCCTGACCCACAAGCGTTGATTCCAAAGATTGCCTCGTTATCCGGGGCAATCAGCAATATAGATTGAGCAGCCTCGGCTGCTCTTTTGCTTTATGAGAGAACACCCATGACCGCCGCCAAAAACCGCATTCTAGAGCTGCGCGCTGAACTCGATCAGCACAACTACCGTTATCACGTCCTCGACGAGCCGAGCATTCCGGACGCCGAGTACGACCGGTTGTTTCATGAGCTCAAGGCGCTGGAAGCGGCCAACCCCGACCTGATCACCAGCGATTCGCCCACCCAGCGCGTCGGCAGCGTGGCGCTCACCGCGTTCACGCAGGTACGTCACGAAGTGCCGATGCTCAGCCTCGGCAACGCGTTTGAAGAAACCGATATGCGCGAGTTCGACCGTCGGGTGACCGAGGGTCTGGACCTGCCTGCCGGTGATCTGTTCGGCGGCAGCTCGGTGGTGGAATACAGCTGCGAGCCGAAGCTCGATGGCCTGGCGGTCAGCCTGCTGTATCAAAATGGCGTACTGGTGCGCGGCGCCACGCGCGGTGACGGCACCACCGGCGAAGACATCAGCGTCAACGTGCGCACGGTGCGCAATATTCCACTGAAGCTGCACGGCGAAGGCTGGCCGACGACCCTGGAAGTGCGTGGTGAAGTGTTCATGTCCAAGGCCGGTTTCGAGCGCCTCAACGCCTCGCAACTGGAAGTCGGCGGCAAGACCTTCGCCAACCCGCGTAACGCGGCGGCCGGCAGTCTGCGTCAGCTCGACTCAAAGATCACCGCCAACCGTCCGCTGGAATTCTGCTGCTACGGCATCGGTCAGGTCTCTCACGATATTTCCGACACGCACATCGGCAACCTCAAGCAGTTGCAGAAGTGGGGCATGCCGATCAGTCATGAACTGAAACTGGCCAAGGGCATTGGCGAGTGCCTGGATTACTACCGCGACATCGGCGCACGGCGTAACTCGCTGACCTACGAAATCGACGGCGTGGTGTTCAAGGTCAACAGCATTGCCGATCAGCGTGAACTGGGCTTCCGCGCTCGCGAACCACGTTGGGCGATCGCGCATAAATTCCCGGCAATGGAAGAGCTCACCGAGTTGCTCGACGTGGAATTCCAGGTTGGCCGCACCGGTGCCGTTACCCCGGTCGCACGTTTGAAACCAGTCAAGGTTGCCGGCGTTACCGTGGCCAATGCCACGCTGCACAACATGGATGAAGTCGCACGACTGGGCCTGATGATCGGCGACACCGTGATCATCCGTCGCGCCGGTGACGTGATTCCGCAAGTGGTGCAAGTGGTCACCGAACGCCGTCCGGAAAATGCACGGCCGGTAGCGATCCCGGAAAACTGCCCTGTCTGTGGTTCGCACGTCGAGCGCACGCAACTGATCAAGCGCAGCAAAGGCAAGGAAACCGTCAGCGAGGGCGCGGTGTATCGCTGCGTCGGGCGACTGGCCTGTGGCGCGCAACTGAAGCAGGCGATCATCCACTTCGTCTCGCGTCGTGCGATGGACATCGAAGGCCTGGGCGACAAGAGCGTCGAGCAATTGGTCGACGAAGGTCTGGTCAGTTCGCCGGCGGATCTTTACGCACTGAAGTTCGATGACATCGTTGATCTGGAAGGCTTCGCCGAGGTCTCCAGCAACAAATTGCTGACCGCCATTGCCGACAGCAAGCAGCCGGGGCTGGCGCGCTTCATCTATGCGCTGGGTATTCCCGATGTCGGCGAAGAGACCGCCAAGGTGCTCGCGCGCTCGCTCGGTTCGCTGGAGCGCGTGCAGCAGGCTTTGCCGCAAGTGTTGACCTACCTGCCGGATGTTGGTCTGGAAGTGGCACACGAGATTCACAGCTTCTTTGAGGACGCGCATAACCAACAGGTGATCAGCGAATTGCTGGGCCATGGTTTGCAGATTCAGGATCAGGGCGAGTTGGGCGCCGAGTTTGCCGCCAGCACCACGCTCGGTGGCTTTCTCGACAAGCTGCACATCCCCTCGGTCGGCCCGGGCGGGGCGCAAAAACTGGCGGACAAGTTCGGTTCGCTGGAAGCGGTGATGAACGCCGACTGGCTGGACATGCGCCAGGCGTTGCCGGAGAAGCAGGCGAATTCGGTTCGCGAGTTTTTCGCCGTGCCGCAGCATCGTCAGCTTGCCTTGGACGCCGAGAAACAGCTGCGTGATTTCGGCATGCATTGGGAGAGCGAGAAGAAAGTCGTCGAGGGCTTGCCGCTGTCCGGCGAGACCTGGGTGCTGACCGGCAAGGTCGAGTTGATGAGTCGCGATGTCGCTAAAGATCACCTCGAAAGCCTGGGCGCGAAAGTGGCTGGCTCCGTGTCGGCGAAAACCCACTGCGTGGTTGCGGGGCCGGGTGCCGGTTCGAAGCTGACCAAAGCCAATGAGCTGGGCGTGAAGGTGATGGATGAAGAGGCGTTTATCGCCTTCCTCAAAACCCATGGCTTGAACGTTTAAGATCAAAACATCGCAGCCTGCGGGGTCAGTGTTTCGCCACGTTTATGTGACCGTACACTGATCCCCTGTAGGAGCTGCCGAAGGCTGCGATCTTTTGACGTGCCCCAACAGAAGCGCGGAACGATGTTGTCATGGGAATGATCTAGTCTTGGCAAGCCCCAGGGAGAGATCGCCATGTACCGCTTTTTCGAGCAGCTCAGTTCTCGCATCGTCGCGCCGTTCATGGCCGAGTCCTCACGCAACAGCAAAGTCTGGCCGTGCCGCTGCGGTCAGTCGCTGTTCTTTCGCAACAGCCAGTGTCTGGCCTGCAACGCCTTGCTCGGTTATCAACCCGAAGAAAGTCGCCTGACCTCGCTGCAACCGGGCCCGTACGAGGGCACCTGGACGCTCGATACCGATCCCGAAGCCGGCCTGTTCCGTCGTTGCGCCAATCTCGACACACCCGCCGCGTGCAACTGGTTACTGGCGGCCAACGATCACGACACCCTGTGCGTTGCCTGCAGCCTCAATCGCACCATCCCCGACCTGTCCGTTCCGGAAAACCCCGAGCGCTGGCGCAAGGTAGAAATCGCCAAACGTCGCTTGGTCGCGCAACTGATCACCCTCGGTCTGCAGGTCATCCCGAAAACCGTGGATGAAGACGCCGGGCTGGCCTTCGACTTCATCGGCGTCGACCTCGAAGGCAACGCGCCCATGACCGGCCACGCCAACGGCCTGATCACCCTCGACATCAAAGAAGCCGACGACGCCCACCGCGAGCAGGTGAGGGCGCAGATGCACGAGCCGTATCGCACGCTGCTCGGGCACTTTCGTCATGAGGTCGGACACTATTACTGGGATAGGCTGATCGCCAACGGCCCGTGGCTCGACTCTTTTCGCAACCTGTTCGGCGACGAGCGCGCCAGCTACGCCGAGGCACTTGACCGCCACTATCAGCAGGGCGCGCCGCTGGACTGGCCGCAGCACTACGTCAGCGCCTACGCGACCATGCACCCATGGGAAGACTGGGCGGAAACCTGGGCGCATTACCTGCACATGATGGACGCGGTCGACACCGCGCTGGGTTTCGGCATGAGCGCGCGTGAGATGGACTTCGACTATCAGCCTTTTCCGACCAGTACGTTGTACGACCCGGGACATCCGGGTGGGGAGGCGTTCCTGTCATTCGTCAACGCGTGGATCGAACTGGCAGGCATGCTCAATGAGCTGTCACGCAGCATGGGTCAGCCAGATTTCTATCCGTTCGTGCTGCCGGCGCCGGCGATTGCCAAGCTGCATTTCATTCATCTGGTCATTCAGCAGGCGGGCGGCAGGGCGGACGATGTTCTTCAGGCGCAATAAAGTCAAAAGATCGCAGCCTTCGGCAGCTCTTGCAGGGGTATGCGCCTCATGTAGGAGCTGCCGAAGGCTGCGATCTTTATGTCCTTGAACAGACTCATATTTTTTTATCCGCCCGAACGGTTGTAACTTCGTCTCAGATAGGTACAATGGCGCGGCTCGCCGATAGGCAAGCGTCGTTATGGTGACCCCATCGGTCCCCCCGCAACGATTACCCGTGAACCTGGTCAGAGCCGGAAGGCAGCAGCCACAGCGGGAACATTGTGTGCCGGGGTGTGGCTGGTGGGGTTACCACCTTAACGAACAATAGAACGCTTCAACCGAACTGCATGGGTTTCGCCCACTGCGGTTTTTTTGTGCCTGGGATTTTCCGAACCGACACAAATCCCACTGCTGATGAGGATCCTGTGGGAGCTGGCTTGCCAGCGATAGCGGTGGGTCAGGTTCATCTATTTCACTGAAAATCCGCAATCGCTGGCAAGCCAACTCCCACAAGGTTATGGGGTGTTGTCGGAGTGGCCGGTGTAAAGCCGAATAATCTCATCAATCTCCCCCGACATTTTCATCCGCAGCAGCGTGCGCAATATCCTCTGCACTGGCACGTTCGGATCATTCCTCACATAGCAGCCGACATGCTGCTCCTGCAGCACCGCCACGCCGTGCAGTTGCTGTTCAGGCGTCAGGCGCTGGTTGAACCAGTCCAGCGTCCACTGATTCCTTACGGCGTAGCGATAACGCCCGGCCAGCAGTTTTTCCAGCACCTGTTCCTGATTGCGCGCATCTTCGCGTTGCAGTTGATCGGCATCGAACAGCGGTTGCAGGGTGGAGTAGGTGTAACCGAGTACGGTGCCGATCGATTGGTGTGGCAGGTCAGCCGGGTCGATTTTATTCGGCAAACCCTGGCGGCTGACCAGCAAATCACGCTGAAACAGCAGCGGGATACTCCAGATGTAATCGCCGGACTGATTCGGCAGCCACGATTGTGCGGCGTAGCAGCGCACATCAATCTCGCCGTGTTCCATCGAGCTCTGTACCCGCGTGCGCGGCAGGACGACAAACTGCGCTGGCACGCCGACCTGGGTGGCCAGGCTGAGCATGATGTCGTAAAGGATGCCCTGAGTCGGGCGGCCGCGTTCCAGTTGCACAATGGGCATCGCCCAGCTGTCGGGCACGACGAAACGCAGCGGTGTTTCCGCTGCCGTGACGCTCAGGCTCACCCCTAGCATTGCCCCCACGGCCCAACGCATAAACGCTCCGGTAATTCCCGATCCCGAGCCTATAAAAGCCTCTGCTCATGCAGCTTAGCCATATTAGAGAAGGACACCGGATGCAATTTTGCCCTTGCTCCGCTAGCATTAGCCGCTTCAGCTTCCTTCGTTGCGACGGTTTTCGATGAGTTATCAGGTTCTTGCACGTAAATGGCGTCCGCGCTCGTTCCGCGAAATGGTCGGCCAGACCCATGTGCTCAAGGCTCTGATCAATGCCTTGGACAGCCAGCGGCTGCATCACGCGTACCTGTTTACCGGTACGCGCGGGGTGGGTAAAACCACGATTGCGCGGATCATTGCCAAATGCCTGAACTGTGAGACAGGTATCACTTCCAGCCCGTGTGGCGAATGTTCGGTGTGCCGCGAAATCGATGAAGGCCGTTTTGTCGACCTGATCGAGATCGACGCCGCCAGCCGCACCAAGGTCGAAGACACCCGCGAGCTGCTCGACAACGTGCAGTACGCGCCGAGCCGTGGGCGCTTCAAGGTCTACCTGATCGACGAAGTGCACATGCTCTCCAGCCATTCCTTCAATGCGCTGCTCAAAACCCTCGAAGAACCGCCGCCGTACGTCAAGTTCATCCTGGCGACCACCGACCCGCAGAAACTTCCGGCAACGATTCTTTCGCGCTGCCTGCAGTTCTCGCTGAAGAACATGACGCCTGAGCGCGTGGTCGAGCATTTGACCCACGTGCTCAGCGCCGAAAACGTGCCGTTCGAAGACGACGCGCTGTGGTTGCTGGGTCGTGCCGCTGACGGCTCGATGCGTGATGCCATGAGCCTGACCGACCAAGCCATCGCGTTCGGCGAAGGCAAGGTTATGGCCACCGACGTGCGGGCGATGCTCGGCACGCTGGATCACGGCCAGGTCTACGACGTGCTGCACTCGTTGATCGAAGGCGATGCCAAGGCGTTGCTCGAAGCTGTTCGTCACCTGGCCGAGCAGGGCCCGGACTGGAACGGCGTGCTCTCGGAAATTCTCAATGTGCTGCACCGGGTGGCCATCGCTCAGGCGTTGCCGGACGGTGTCGACAACGGTCATGGCGACCGTGATCGGGTGTTGGCATTGGCGCAGGCGTTACCGGCCGAAGACGTGCAGTTTTATTACCAGATGGGCCTGATCGGACGCCGCGATTTGCCGCTGGCACCCGACCCGCGTGGCGGCTTCGAAATGGTCTTGCTGCGAATGCTGGCCTTCAGGCCCGCAGACACTGCGGACGCCCCGAGGCAACCGCTAAAGCCAGTGGGGATCAGCCAGGCCACAGTTGATTCCGCAAACTCCGTGGCTGCCGCGCCTAAACCTGCGCCGGTGGTCGCTGCGGCTGTTGCGCCAACGCCAACGCCAGTGGCTGCACCGGCTCCCGAGCCTGTGGTTGCAGCTGAGCCGGAACCTGCGCCGGAACCCGAGCCCGAGCCGGTCGCCGTCGAAGCCTTCGTCGACCTGCCCTGGAACGATCCGGTAGAACCTGAGCCCGAGTCGGTGCAGCAACCTGCCGTCGAGCCCATGCTGGAAACCGCCGCCGAGCAGCCTGACCTGCCGCCGATGCCGCTACCGACCCCGGACAGCGTCGTTCCGGATGCGCCAGAGTGGGCCGCGGCGCCGATCCCTGAGCCGAGTGTTGCCGAAGTCGATGCCGCCACACCGGGCATGGACGCGGACGATGAGCCGCCGCTGGACGAGGATTACATCGAGCCGGACATCGATTCGGCCTACAGTTACCTCGACGAACTGGCCAGCGAACACGCCGCAGAGCCGGCCCCGGAACCCGAGCCTGAGCCCGCCGCGATGCCGGCCACAGGTTTGGCGTTGCAGTGGCTGGAGTTGTTCCCTAAATTGCCGATCTCCGGCATGACCGGCAGCATCGCCGCCAACTGCACATTGATCGCGGTCGATGGCGACCATTGGTTGCTGCACCTGGACCCGGCGCACAGCGCCTTGTTCAACGCCACTCAACAGCGTCGTCTCAACGATGCGTTGAACCAGTACCATGGCCGCACGCTGGGCCTGACCATCGAACTGATCAAGCCTGAGCAGGAAACCCCGGCACAGGCTGCCTCGCGTCGGCGCATCAACCGTCAGCGCGAAGCTGAAGAATCGATCCACGGTGATCCGTTCATCCAGCAGATGGTTCAGCAGTTCGGCGCGGTCGTGCGAAGCGATACTATTGAACCTGTCGACGCTCTGGTCACTCAGGGCTAATAACTGAAGGCGTTCGGTGTTAATTGCCGGGCGCTGTTTTTGATCCAAGTACTTTTGAGGTGATTCCCATGATGAAAGGTGGCATGGCCGGCCTGATGAAGCAGGCGCAGCAGATGCAGGAAAAAATGGCCAAGATGCAGGAAGAACTGGCCAACGCCGAAGTCACCGGTAAGGCCGGTGGCGATATGGTCACCGTGGTGATGACCGGTCGTCACGACGTGAAAAGCGTGAGCATCGACCCAAGTCTGGTTGAAGGCCTGAGCGAAGACGACAAGGAAATGCTCGAGGCCGTTGTTGCCGCCGCCGTCAACGACGCCGTGCGCAAGATCGAAGCCAACAGCCAGGAAAAAATGGGCGGCATGACTGCCGGCATGAACCTGCCAGCGGGTATGAAACTGCCATTCTGATTCGCCATTCGGCGGCAGATGAGCTACACAAAATGCCAGGCATTGCGCCTGGCATTTTTGTTTCTGGCTGATTTCAGCGTCTGTCACAAATCTTTGCCAGGCCAGGCTCCTGTAGGCGCTGTCGAGTGAAACGAGGCTGCGATCTTTTGATTCGGACTAATAAAATCAAAAGATCGCAGTGTGCCGTAGCTCCCACAGGGATAGTGTGCAGCGACGAAACATCGAACCCGTCACGGCCACAGTGGTCTGCTCCTTATACCGCCGAATTCATCATTCACAGGAGACGCTGACATGTCCGACCCTCTGACCCTCAACCAGCGCTTTGTGCTGGCCTCGCGCCCGGTTGGCGCGCCGACCCCCGAGAACTTTCGCCTGGAGCGCGAAGCCCTGCCGGATCTCGAAGACGGCCAGGTGCTGCTGAAGACCCTGTACCTGTCGCTCGATCCCTACATGCGCGGGCGCATGAGTGACGCACCGTCCTACGCCGCCCCGGTACAAATCGGCGAGGTGATGACCGGTGGGGCTGTCAGCCGAGTCGAGCGTTCGCGTCATCCGAAATTCCATGAAGGCGATCTGGTCGTCGGTGCCACCGGGTGGCAAAGCCACAGCATCAGCGACGGGCGCGACATCATGCCGATCCCTTCCGGTCTGCCGAGCCCGTCGATGGCCCTTGGTGTGCTGGGCATGCCCGGTATGACTGCGTACATGGGTCTGATGGACATCGGGCAGCCGAAACAAGGCGAAACCCTGGTGGTGGCTGCCGCATCCGGCGCTGTAGGCTCGGTGGTCGGGCAGGTGGCGAAGATCAAAGGTCTGCGCACGGTCGGCGTGGCGGGTGGCGCCGAGAAGTGCAAATACGTGGTCGAGGAATTGGGCTTCGACGCTTGCATCGATCACAAGGCTGCCGATTTCGCCGAGCAACTGGCCAAGGCCTGTCCCGATGGCATCGATATCTATTACGAAAACGTTGGCGGGCACGTCTTTGATGCCGTCGTCCCGCTGCTAAATCCCAAGGCGCGCATTCCGCTGTGCGGCCTGATTGCCGGGTACAACGCCCACGAAGCGCCGCAAGGCCCGGATCGTTTGCCGATGCTGCAACGCACGTTGCTGACCAAGCGTGTGCGGATTCAAGGCTTCATCGTGTTCGATGACTACGGTGATCGTCAGCCGGAGTTCATCAGCCACATGGTGCCGTGGGTGCGCGACGGCAAGGTCAAATTCCGTGAAGACGTGGTGGAAGGCCTGGAGCAGGCGCCCGAGGCGTTTATCGGTCTGCTGGAAGGACGCAACTTCGGCAAACTGGTCGTGCGGGTTGCCCAGGACTGAGTATTTGACGCTGGCCAGAGGCGCGGGTATAAACCGCGTCTCGTTGTTTTGTCGGACTTTTTACCCATGAGCTTCAGCCCTTTGATTCGCCAACTGATCGACTCCCTGCGAATTCTGCCGGGTGTGGGTCAGAAAACTGCCCAGCGCATGGCGCTGCAGTTGCTCGAACGTGACCGCAGCGGCGGTGCGCGCCTGGCCCAGGCGCTGAGCCAGGCCATGGAAGGGGTGGGGCATTGCCGCCAGTGCCGCACGTTGACCGAAGACGATCTGTGTCCGCAGTGCGCCGATACCCGCCGCGACGACACATTGCTGTGCGTGGTGGAAGGGCCGATGGATGTTTACGCGGTCGAGCAAACCGGATTCCGTGGGCGTTACTTCGTGCTGAAAGGGCATTTGTCGCCGCTGGACGGCCTCGGGCCCGAGGCCATCGGCATTCCGCAATTGATCGCGCGGATTGAAGAAGCGGGCACGTTTACCGAAGTCATCCTCGCCACCAACCCGACGGTTGAGGGCGAGGCGACGGCGCATTACATCGCTCAGTTGCTCAACAACAAAGGCCTGATCGCTTCGCGGATTGCCCACGGGGTACCGCTGGGTGGCGAGCTGGAACTGGTGGACGGCGGGACGCTGGCGCATTCGTTTGCCGGGCGTAAACCGATCGCTCTCTAAATCCTTATTGCCTGTTCTGGCCTCATCGCTGGCAAGCCAGCTCCCACAGTGATTTGGGTTGATCACAAAATATGTGAGCAACATCGAACCCTGTTTGAGCTGGCTATATTGTTTCCACAGGAATTTGAGGTTTATCACAAAGTTTGTGAACGACCTCTGCCCCTGTGGGAGCTGGCTTGCCAGCGATGCAGGCGCCTCGGTCTATCAGATTCACACAATATTGTTGAAAACCAAGCAAGCGCTCGGTTAACGTCGGCGAACTCTTCGATGGAGCTCGCCCATGCCTGCCTTTCAGGAATACTTCGACCCCAGCCACCAGATGGTCCGCGACAGCGTCAGACGTTTCGTCGAGCGCGAGGTCCTGCCGGATATTAATGCGTGGGAAGAAGCCGAAAGCTTCCCCCGAGAGCTGTACCTGAAAGCGGGTGCCGCCGGCATCCTCGGCATTGGCTACCCCGAAGCACTGGGCGGCAGCCATGAAGGCGATCTGTTCGCCAAGGTTGCCGCCAGTGAAGAGCTGATGCGCTGCGGCTCTGGCGGCTTGGTAGCCGGGCTGGGTTCGCTGGATATCGGCCTGCCGCCCATCGTCAAATGGGCGCGACCTGAAGTGCGCGATCGCGTTGTGCCGCAAGTGCTCAGCGGCCACAAGATCAGCGCGCTGGCCGTCACCGAGCCCGGCGGCGGTTCCGATGTCGCCAATCTGCAAACCCGCGCCGTGCGCGACGGCGACTTCTACCGCGTCAGCGGCAGCAAGACCTTTATCACCAGCGGCGTACGCGCCGACTTCTACACTGTCGCGGTGCGCACTGGTGCGCCGGGTTTTGGCGGCATCAGCCTGCTACTGATCGAGAAGGGCACGCCGGGTTTCACCGTTGGCCGACAGTTGAAGAAAATGGGCTGGTGGGCGTCGGACACGGCTGAATTGTTCTTCGACGATTGCCGGGTGCCTGTAGGAAACCTGATCGGCGCTGAGAACATGGGCTTTGCCTGCATCATGGGCAACTTCCAGAGCGAACGGCTGGCGTTGGCACTGATGGCCAACATGACCGCGCAGCTTGCGCTCGAGGAGAGCTTGAAGTGGGCACGCGAGCGTGAAGCGTTTGGCAAGCCGATCGGCAAGTTTCAAGTGATCAAGCATCGCCTCGCCGAAATGGCCACGGCGCTGGAGGTGTCGCGTGAGTTCACTTACCGGCAAGCGGCGAAAATGGCGGCGGGGCAGAGTGTGATCAAGGAGATTTCCATGGCCAAGAACTTTGCTACGGACACCTCGGACCGCATCACCACGGAGGCAGTGCAGATACTCGGCGGGTTGGGTTACATGCGTGAAAGTCTGGTGGAGCGGCTGTATCGGGATAACCGCATCTTGTCGATTGGCGGCGGGACGCGGGAGGTGATGAACGAGATCATCGCCAAGCAAATGGGGCTTTGAATCCTGGGTGAGGCTGCTGGCCTCATCGCTGGCAAGCCAACTCCCACAGGTTTTTGGGGCATACACAATATTTGTGAACGACCGAAATCACTGTGGGAGCTGGCTTGCCTGCGATAGCGTCAGTACAGGCGCCGCTTACTTATCGGTCAAGGCAAACTGCGTCAGGCAGAACGTTGGAATCCCCATATCCTGTAGACGCTGCGAACCGTTCAGCTCCGGCAGATCAATAATCGCCGCCGCCTCATGTACCCGTGCGCCCATGCGCCGAATCAGGTTGGCTGCCGCAATCAGCGTGCCGCCGGTCGCGATCAAATCATCAAACATCACCACCGAGTCGCCTTCGCACAGGCTGTCGGCGTGCACTTCCAGGAAGGCTTCGCCGTACTCGGTCGCGTAACCTTCGGCCAATACGTCGGCCGGCAGTTTGCCCTGCTTGCGGAACAGCACCAGCGGCTTGTTCAACTGATAGGCCAGTACCGAACCGATCAGAAAACCGCGAGCATCCATCGCGCCGATGTGCGTGAAGTCGGCTTCGACGTAGCGGTGAGCGAAGCTGTCCATCACCAGGCGCAGGGCCGTTGGCGACTGGAACAGCGGGGTGATGTCGCGAAAGATCACGCCCGGTTTCGGGAAGTCGATCACGGGGCGGATCAGGGATTTGATGTCGAAGGAGTCGAAGACCATCGTCGAGGTGTCCTGGCAGGGCTGCAAACGGCGCAGTATACCCGCGGCTGAATCGGTTCGCTCGGCCGCGGGTCGAGATCAGCCTTCCAGCGAACCGCCAGCCAGGGCGCAGAGCTGGATCGGATCGAGAATGTGGATCTCTTTGCCTTCTGCAGCAATCAGTTGGTTTTGCTGGAAGCGGGTGAATACGCGGGACACGGTTTCCACCGCCAGGCCCAGGTAATTGCCGATTTCATTGCGCGACATGCTCAGGCGGAACTGGTTGGCCGAGAACCCGCGAGCGCGGAAGCGTGCCGACAGGTTGACCAGGAAGGTCGCGATACGCTCGTCGGCGGTTTTCTTCGACAGCAGCAGCATCATTTGCTGGTCGTCGCGGATCTCGCGGCTCATCACGCGCATCAACTGACGGCGCAGCTGCGGCAGTTGCAGGGCCAGTTCGTCGAGGCGTTCGAAAGGGATTTCGCAAACCGAAGTGGTTTCCAGTGCCTGGGCCGAGACCGGGTGTTTCTCGGTGTCCATGCCGGACAGGCCGACCAGTTCGCTCGGCAGGTGGAAGCCGGTGAGTTGTTCTTCGCCGGAATCGCTCAGGCTGAAGGTTTTCAGGGCGCCGGAGCGTACTGCATAAACGGAATCAAACGTGTCGCCCTGGCGGAACAGGAACTCACCCTTTTTCAACGGGCGGCCGCGTTTCACGATTTCGTCCAGCGCATCCATGTCTTCCAGATTCAGAGAAAGTGGCAGGCAGAGAGGTGCCAGGCTGCAATCCTTGCAATGGGCCTGGTTGTGAGCGCGCAGTTTGACTGGCTCGGACATTTCTTCAATCCTTGTGGGAAAACACACATAAGCCGTAAGGGTAACTCACGGGAGGACATTCAGGCCAGTCAATGGCGAGTTTGTCCCGCGGGCGTAAAGCCGCAGGGCCACTGGCCGATAAACTGTTATCAGAGCTTTGGAAGGAACCGATTCAATGGCTGCCATTGGTACGCTGGGCCACGCTAGCAGCGGTGTTGAGGCACTGTCGGACCCGTTTAAAAATGCCGACGACAAAGGCCGCGACGCCGAATCGACTTCACAGGCAACCCCGACCTTGGTCGAAGGCGTCAAAGTGTCGCTGTCCGGTGCTTCAATCGAGAGATCGGCAGGTTCCGGTGGCGATAATCGCGACATCGAAGAGAGCGGCTTGCCCGAGAATATCCAGCAACTGCTGAAGATGATCCGTAAATTGCAAAAAGAGATCGCCGAGAAAAAGGCGCTCATCGAAAAGATCATGGCCGACAAGCGCCTTTCCAACGAAGAAAAGATCATCAAGGTTGCCGCTCTGCGCGGCGCCATTGCCGCGTTGAACACTGGTCTCATTACCGCCAATCTGGCTTTGTCCAAAGTGGTGGGGCAGTCGGGTCTGACCTCTGATCAGAACATGAAAGTGGGTTCGCTGTTGATGAAAAACTAGATTACCCGCGAGAAGCGCTGGCGATTCTGCTGTTCGAGGTAAGCGTCGAACACCATGCACACCGAGCGCACCAACAGTCGTCCGGCCGGCAACACTTCGATTCGCTCGCGATCAAGGGTAATCAAGCCATCCTTGGCCATCTCTTGCAGTTGAGGCCACAGAGCGCCGAAGTAACCTTGAAAATCGATGTTGAACTGTTGCTCGATCTCGGCGAAGTCCAGGCTGAAATTGCAGATCAACTGTTGAATCACTTCCCGCCGCAGTCGGTCGTCGGCGTTACACACCAAGCCGCGGCTGGTCGCCAATTGCGCTGAGGCTAGGGTGTTCTGGTATTCGTTGAGGTCGCTGCTGTTCTGGCAGTAGAGGTCGCCAATCTGGCTGATCGCCGACACGCCCAGCCCCACCAGATCGCAATGACCGTGGGTGGTGTAGCCCTGGAAGTTGCGCTGCAAGGTTTGTTCTTCCTGAGCGATCGCCAGTTCGTCGTCGGGCAGGGCGAAGTGGTCCATGCCGATGTAGCGGTAACCGGCGGCGGTCAGTTGTTCGATGGTGCGCTGGAGCATTTCCAGTTTTTGCGCGGGGCTCGGCAGTTCCTGACTGTTGATCCGCCGCTGTGGCATGAAGCGTTCCGGCAAGTGCGCGTAGTTAAACACGGAGAGCCGATCCGGTTGCAGGCTGATGACTTCTTCCACCGTGCGGGCGAAGTTCTCCGGGGTCTGTTTGGGCAGGCCGTAAATCAGATCGATGTTGATCGAGCGAAATTGCAGCGTGCGTGCGGCGTCGATCACCGCGCGGGTTTCTTCCAGGCTTTGCAGGCGATTGACCGCGCGCTGCACCGCCGGGTCAAGGTCTTGCAGACCAATGCTGACGCGGTTGAAGCCCAGTTCGCGGAGCAGGCCCATGGTCGACCAGTCGGCTTCTCGCGGGTCGATTTCGATGCCGTAATCGCCCGAGTCATCGTCCAGAAGATTAAAGTGCTTGCGCAGATGCGCCATCAATTGGCGCAGTTCGTCGTGGCTGAGAAAGGTCGGCGTACCGCCGCCAAAGTGCAGTTGCTCGACCTTTTGCTTCGGGTCCAGGTGGCAGGCGATCAGCTGGATCTCCTGCTCGAGCCGTTGCAGATACGGCAGGGCGCGGCCGCGATCCTTGGTGATGACCTTGTTGCAGGCGCAGTAGTAGCAAATGTTCGCGCAGAACGGCACATGAACGTACAGCGATAGCGGGCGCTGGGCTTTACGGCTGTCGCGCAGGGCATGGAACAGATCGAACGTGCCGACCTGACTGTTGAATTGCACGGCCGTCGGATATGAGGTGTAACGCGGCCCCGCCAGATCGTAGCGGCGGATCAAATCGGTGTCCCAACGAATGGCGTCGAGCATGCGGGCATTCCCCGGATAGGCTGGCAGTGTGGCGAGTCTAGGGGCGGGCGCGGCGGGGTGTCTTGATTTGCATCAACGGGGTGCATTGGTAGGAGCATTGAGGGATTCTTCGCGAGCAGGCTCGCTCCCACAGGAGGTGTGTGGTTTGCACAGGAACCGTGCGGGCGCGGGCCTGCTCGCGAAGGCCGCGCCGCCGTTTAATGCCCCATCAACCAGTGCTGATGCGGGCCGGGCAATGTCCAGATCCCGAACAGAATCACCAGCAAACCGCCGGCCATTCGCACGCTGCGCTTGCGCAACAGCGCCGTCACCCGTTCGGCGGCGAGGCCGGTGGCCAGCAGCACCGGCCATGTGCCGAGCCCGAAGGCGAGCATCAGCAACGCACTGTCCAGCGCATTGCCCTGGCTCGCTGACCACAGCAACGTGCTGTAAACCAGTCCGCACGGCAACCAGCCCCATAGTGCGCCAAGCAGCAAAGCACGGGGCAAGCTCGACACTGGCAGTAAACGATTGGCCACGGGCTGAATGTAGCGCCACAAACCGCGACCGAGGCTTTCGATACGGGTCAGCCCGCTCCACCAGCCTGCCAGGTACAGGCCCATGGCAATCAGCAGCAACCCGGCCAGTACGCGCATGAACAACGCGGCCGGGCTGTTGGCCACCGCCCACCCGGCGAGGCCGATCAGCAATCCGGCCGTGGCATAGCTGAGGATGCGTCCCAGGTTATACGCCAGCAGCAAGCGAAAGCGTCGACTGCGTTGTTCCTTGGGGATCGCCAGGGTCAGCGCGCCCATCAAGCCGCCGCACATCCCCAGGCAATGGCCACCACCGAGCAATCCGAGGATCAGCGCCGACACCAGCAGTGGTGCCAGTTCAAGCATGAGGAGGGGCCTTGTCGTCCGGTTTCTGCGCGCGGGCTTCGTCCACCGCAGCGGTGTGGTTCGGATCCTGATCGTCGAACAGGATACTGTGGGCCGGACCGTCGAGGTCGTCGTACTGGCCGCTGTCCACCGCCCAGAAGAAGATGTACACGGCGATGGCCACGATCAGCAGGGCGGCCGGGATCATCACGTAGAGAGCTGGCATCTGTACTCCATGCCCGCGCGGCTCAGGCCGGCAGCGGACGGGTTTCTGATCGGGCGCAGGCTTGCGGCGAACTCGGCAGGCGAGTCAGGCGAGTCAGGCGCAGGGCGTTGAGCACCACGGTCAACGAACTGATCGACATGCCGACCGCGGCCCACACCGGGGTGATCCAGCCGAGGGCGGCGAACGGCAGCATGAGGCCATTGTACAGCGCGGCCCACAGCAGGTTCTCGATGATTACCCGACGGGTGCGCCGCGCCAGCGTGAACGCTTGCACCAACGCATCGAGGCGATTGGACAGCAGCACCGCATCGGCGCTGGTCTTGGCCAGATCGGTGGCCGATCCCATGGCCACGCTGATGTCGGCGGCAGCCAGCACCGGCACATCGTTGACGCCGTCGCCGAGCATCAGCACTTTGCGACCTTCCTTGTGCAGCTGTTGCAACACTTGCAGCTTGTCATCCGGACGCAAGCCACCACGGGCCTCATCAATGCCCAATTCGGCGGCGACACTGGCGACCATCGGCGAACTGTCGCCGGACAGCAGTAATGTGCGCCAGCCACGCGCCTTGCACGCGGCGAGCAGGGCGGGTGCATCGTCGCGCAGGCGATCGTCGAGCACGAACCACGCCAGCGGTCCCGAACCATCACCGAGCAGCAGCCATTGGCCTGGCTCATCCGGCATCGCCGGGGCTGCGGCGGCACTGAGGGCGCAGACAAAATCAGCCTGGCCGATGCGCAAACGTTGCTCGCCGACAATGCCTTCGAGGCCAAGCCCCGGCGTGCTGTGGACGTCTTCAGCGGCCAACGGTGCCCGGCCAAACGCGCGGGCAATCGGGTGTTCCGAACGGTTTTCCAGCGCGGCGGCGAGGCTCAGGCATTGGTCGCTGTCCAGTGCGCCCAGAGGACGAATCGAACGCAGCACCAGGCGACCTTCGGTGAGCGTGCCAGTCTTGTCGAAGATCACCGTGTCGATCTGATTCAAACCCTCCAGCACATGGCCGCGCGTCAGCAGCAGGCCGAGTTTGTGCAGGGTGCCGGTGGCAGCGGTGAGTGCAGTGGGTGTCGCCAGTGACAGCGCGCAGGGGCAGGTGGCGACCAGCATGGCGAGGACGATCCAGAACGCCCGCGACGAATCCAGCTCCCACCACAACAGGCCGATGGCGGCCGCAGCGATCAGTGACAACAGCAAAAACCATTGCGCGGCGCGGTCGGCGATTTCCGCCAGTCGCGGTTTTTCGGCCTGAGCGCGATCCAGCAAACGAACGATGGCTGACAGCCGGGTGTCTTGCCCCAGGGCCAGCACCTGCACGGTCAGCGCGCCTTCGACATTCAGCGTTCCGGCAGTGACCGCATCACCCGGTGCCCGCGGTTGCGGCAGGTACTCGCCCGTCAGCAGTGATTCGTCGATGCTCGACTGGCCGTCGAGAATCTTGCCGTCCGCCGGCAGGATCGACCCGGGTTGCACCAGAATTCGCTCGCCCACCCGCAATTCGCTGAGGAGGATGCGCTCGCTCTGGCCGGTCTCATCGAGACGCAGGCACGAGGCTGGCAGCAGATTGACAAGCTGTGCGGTGGCGGCCGCAGTGCGCTCCCGGGCGCGACGTTCCAGATAACGTCCAGCGAGCAGGAACAGCGCGAACATGCCGACCGCATCGAAATACAACTCGCCGACGCCGGTGATCGAGGTCCAGATTCCGGCGATATAGGCGCTACCGATCGCCAGTGAAACCGAGACATCCATGGTCAGATGCCGCGTGCGCAAATCGCGCATGGCGCCCTTGAAAAACGGTGCGCAACTGTAGAACACGATCGGCGTGGTCAGGAACAGCGCGACCCAGCGCAGGATGGTGTGCAGCTCGGGGCTGAGGTCGATGTTGAATTCCGGCCAGGTGGCCATGGTCGCCATCATCGCCTGGAACCACAGCAATCCGGCGACGCCGAGTTGGCGCAGGGCCAGACGGTTTTCGCTGGCCAGTTGCTCGCTGGCGCGGTCAGCCTGATACGGGTGCGCGGCGTAACCGATGTGGCGCAGTTCGGCGAGGATCTGGCTGAGTGGCAATTGCCCATCGGCCCAGCTCACATGCAGGCGGTGGTTGGACAGGTTCAATCGCGCCTCGGCCACGGCAGGCAGCGTGCGCAGGTGTTTCTCGATCAGCCAGCCACAGGCGGCGCAACTGATGCCTTCCATCAACAGAGTGGTTTCGGCCAGATTGCCTTCGTGGCGGACGAAAGGTTTTTGCACGTCGGCACGGTCGTACAACGCCAGTTCATCGACCAGTTGCACCGGCAGCGCCTCGGGGTTGGCCGAGGCTTCGCTGCGATGCTGATAGTAGCTTTCGAGCCCGCCGGCCACGATGGCTTCAGCCACAGCCTGACAGCCAGGGCAGCAGAATTCGCGCGGCTCCCCGAGTACGACGGCGGTAAAGCGGCTGCCGGACGGGGCGGGCAGGGCGCAGTGGTAGCAGGGGAGTGGGGAGGTCATCGGATATTCACTAATACTGCTGAATCAATACCGCCTCTGTAGGAGCTGCCGCAGGCTGCGATCTTTTGATTTTGTTTTTAAAGCAAGGTCAAAAAATCGCAGCCTGCGGTAGCTCCTAAAGGGAGCGGTTTACTTTTTCAGGTCTTCCGCGCCTTGCAGCGGTTCATCACCCAGCAGCAGATCCTTGTCATGGCTGACCAGTTCTTCTTCGAACATCCGCCAGATGTGCTCGTCCTGCGTGCCCAGCAACTCCACAAAGCGGCGATCTTCGACTTTATCGTTCAACTGGCCGATGTAGCGCCCCGATTCAGTTTCGCTGCGGGTCAGGACGATCTTGCGATCCTTCTCCGGCTGAGTCGGCGAGATCAGATTCAGCTCGAGAGTTTTCGGTTGGCTGTCGCCGCTCAATCGCAGGTTGACTTCGCCGGTCACGTCATCCAGAAACACCGCCGCGCGCATCTTCAGGGTTTGCGCCAGCAACTCGCGATCCAGCGAACGGTTGATGCCTTTGCCAGCCTCGTAATAGTTGTCGTTGACCAGATTGTCCGGATTGTTCACCGCGATGGTCACCATGGACAGGGTCAGCGTCACCGAACAGGCCAGTATCGCGATGATGATCCATGGCCAGAGGTGTTTGTACCAAGGGCTTGCGGCGTTTGCTGCGGGCATGTTCAGTTCTCTCAACGAGTTTGTGGGCCGATGAATCGGCTCTTGGCTTCAACGTGGACGCTGTCGTCATCGGCATCCTTGAGGATGAATTTCACCTCGTTGGTGCTCGACGGCAGTTGTTCCGGCGCGCTCGACAGTTCGACCGGCATGGTAAAGATATCCCCGGCGGCGACCTTGATCTCGCGCTTGCCTTGCAGGCGCAGGTCCGGCAGACCACTGGCTTGCAGCAGATAGGTGTGGTCGCGCTGATCCTTGTTCATGATCTTCAGGCTGTAGACGTTTTCGATCCGGCCTTCGGCGTTTTCGCGGTACAGCACGCGGTCCTTGCTGACGTCGAAACCGACCAGCGAGCGCATGAAAAACGCGGCAGCCAACAGGCTGATCATTGCCAGCAACACCACGGCATAGCCGATCAGGCGTGGCCGCAGTTTATGGGTTTTCTGGCCGGACAGGTTGTGTTCGGTTGTATAGCTGATCAGGCCGCGCGGGTAATCCATCTTGTCCATGATGCTGTCACAGGCATCGATGCAGGCGGCGCAGCCGATGCACTCGATCTGCAGGCCGTCACGGATGTCGATGCCGGTCGGGCAGACCTGGACGCACATAGTGCAATCGATGCAATCGCCCAGGCCCATGGCCTTGTAATCGACGCCTTTCTTGCGCGGGCCACGGCTTTCACCACGGCGCGGGTCGTAGGAAACGATCAGCGTGTCTTTGTCGAACATCACGCTCTGGAAGCGTGCGTACGGGCACATGTAAATGCACACCTGCTCGCGCAGCCAACCGGCGTTGCCATAGGTGGCGAGGGTGAAGAAACCGACCCAGAAATACGACCAGCCATCGGCTTGCCCTGTGAAGAACTCAAACACCAGTTCGCGGATCGGCGAGAAGTAGCCGACAAAGGTCATACCGGTGACAAAGCCGATCAGCAACCACAGCGTGTGTTTGGCGAGCTTGCGCAGGAACTTGTTGCCGCTCATCGGCGCTTTGTCGAGCTTGATGCGTTGGTTGCGGTCGCCTTCGGTGACTTTTTCGCACCACATGAAAATCCACGTCCACACACTTTGCGGACAGGTGTAGCCACACCAGATGCGCCCGGCATAAACGGTGATGAAAAACAGTCCGAACGCGGCGACGATCAGGATCCCCGACAGCAGGATGAAATCCTGCGGCCAGAAGGTCGCGCCGAAAATGAAGAACTTGCGTTCCGGCAGGTTCCACCACACGGCCTGATGGCCGCCCCAGTTCAGCCACACCGTCCCGAAATACAGCAGGAACAGGCCGGCACCGCCCATCATCCGCAGATTGCGGAACAGGCCGGTGAAAGCACGGGTGTAGATTTTTTCTCGAGAGGCGTAAAGGTCGACGCTGTTGTTCGCGTTTTTACTCGGTGGCGTGACGTCGTGTACCGGAATCTGGTTACTCATCATTGCATCCCACGGCAGTGGAAAAATGCCTCGGTCGATACGTGCCAACCGGGGTCAGAAGGGGCGTTGCAGTGGCGCAATGATACGCCTGTAACGCCGATGAACGGGTGCGACCTTTGGTCGCGTTGGGGAAAAATCCTGAATGGTGTAACGAATGTAACAAAGCATGATGCAGATCAATTGACTATAGACGAATCCTTCGTGCCGCCTACCGTCTCAACCGAAGCGCAGCGAGAGATGCTGCGCTACTTGATAGCAAGCTTCGCTACTGATCGAAAGTCGTTCAATGTGCATCAGGTTTCTGACAATAACTGGCCATCACGCAAGGTGATCGCCACTGTCGCGGTGCGCTGACAGTCACCATGGACTGAAACGAAAACGGCCCCGTCAAATGACGGGGCCGTTTTTTTGCTTCAAGCGTTGGCCTTACTCAGCGTTCGCTTCCGGTGCTTTTTCACCGTGGGACAGGCTGTAAACATAAGCCGCCAGCAGGTGAACCTTGTCGTTGCCTTGCAGCTGTTCTTGTGCAGGCATCTGGCCCTGGCGGCCGTAACGGATGGTCTGCTGCAGTTGCGCAAAGCTCGAACCGTAGATGAATGCGCCTGGGTGGGTCAGGTCAGGTGCGCCCATCGCTGGCGTGCCTTTGCCCGCCGGGCCGTGGCAGGCCACGCAGTTGGCGGCGAACAGTTTCTGGCCATTGGCGACGTCTGCCTTGGCGCCTTCCGGCAGCTTGCGACCATCGAGGTTGGTGACCACGAACGCAGCGACATCGGCCACGCCTTGCTCGCCAATCACTTCAGCCCACGCCGGCATGACCGCGTGACGGCCGCCCATGATGGTGGTCTTGATGGTTTCCGCTTCACCGCCCCAGCGCCAGTCGGCGTCGGTCAGGTTAGGGAAGCCATAGGCACCCTTGGCGTCGGAACCGTGGCAGACCGAGCAGTTGGAAGCGAACAGGCGACCACCCATCTTCAGCGCTTGCGGATCCTTGGCCACTTCTTCGATTGGCATGGCAGCGAACTTGGCGAAGATCGGGCCGAACCTGGCGTCCGAGCGAGCCATTTCCTTTTCCCACTCGTGCACGCCAGTCCAGCCGGTCTGGCCGTTGGCGAACGCAGTCTGCTTCTCGGTATCGAGGTAGTTGTAGCCTGGCAGCAGGCCTTTCCAGTTACCCAGGCCCGGGTACAGCACCAGATAACCCAGCGCAAAGATAATGGTGCCCACGAACAGCATGAACCACCATTTCGGTAGCGGGTTGTCGTACTCCTCGATCCCGTCGAACGAGTGGCCGACCGTCTCGTCCGTCTGCTCGGAGCGCTGGCCCTTGCGGGTCGACAGCAACAGCCAGGTCAGGGCGAAAATGGTGCCAAGACTGAGGACTGTGACGTACAGACTCCAGAATGTAGTCATTCTTTGTTACTCCTAGAAGCTTGCTCGACGTGCTTGATGGCTTCGGGATCATCCGCAAAAGGCAGCAAGGTCGCGTCTTCAAACTCCGACTTGCGCTTGGGGCTGAACACCCACAACGCCAGACCGATAAAGGCCACCATCACAACAACGGTGCCCAGGCCACGAATCATCCCGATATCCATCTAAATCACCGTTTGCTTTTGATGATGGTGCCCAGGCCTTGCAGATAGGCCACCAGCGCGTCCATTTCGGTTTTGCCCTTCACGGCATCCTGAGCACCGGCGATGTCTTCATCGGTGTAAGGAACGCCGAGCGTACGCAGGACCTCCATTTTCTTGGCAGTTTCCTTGCCGTCGAGCTTGTTTTCCACGAGGAACGGGTAAGCCGGCATTTTCGACTCAGGCACTACGTTGCGCGGGTTGTACAAGTGCGCACGTTGCCAGTCATCGGAGTAACGACCGCCGACACGGGCCAGGTCCGGACCGGTACGCTTGGAACCCCACAGGAACGGGTGGTCCCAGACGCTTTCACCAGCGACCGAGTAGTGGCCGTAGCGTTCGGTTTCGGCACGGAACGGACGGATCATCTGCGAGTGGCAGCCGACACAGCCGTTGGCGATGTAAACGTCGCGGCCTTCCAGTTCAAGGGCGGTACGCGGCTTCATGCCTTCGACCGGCTTGTTGGTAACGTCCTGGAAAAACAGCGGTACGATCTGGGTCAGGCCACCGACGCTGACGGCGATGACCATGAAGAAGGCCAGCAGGCCAATATTCTTCTCGACAGCTTCATGCTTCATCAGTGAGCTCCAACGACAGCGATCTGGGCAGCGGCTTCGGCTTCAGCCGGGTTCGAGGCGCGCACGGTGCGCCAGACGTTGTAAGCCATCAGCAGCATGCCGCTGGCGAAGAACGCACCGCCCAGGGCACGGACGATAAAGCCCGGGTGACTGGCTTGCAGCGCTTCGACGAACGAGTAGGTGAGGGTGCCGTCATCGTTGATTGCACGCCACATCAGACCCTGGGTGATGCCGTTGACCCACATCGACGCGATGTAGAGCACGGTACCGATGGTCGCGAGCCAGAAGTGCGCGTTGATCAGGCCGACACTGTGCATCTGCGCACGACCGAACAGTTTCGGGATCATGTGGTAGATCGCGCCGATCGAGATCATTGCCACCCAGCCCAGAGCGCCGGCGTGTACGTGGCCGATGGTCCAGTCGGTGTAGTGCGACAGCGAGTTGACGGTCTTGATCGCCATCATCGGCCCTTCAAAGGTCGACATGCCGTAGAACGCCAGCGATACCACGAGGAAGCGCAGGATCGGGTCGGTGCGCAGCTTATGCCAGGCGCCCGAGAGGGTCATCATGCCGTTGATCATGCCGCCCCAGCTTGGCGCCAGCAGGATGATCGACATCGCCATGCCTAGCGATTGTGCCCAATCCGGCAGCGCGGTGTAGTGCAAGTGGTGCGGGCCGGCCCAGATGTACAGGGTGATCAGTGCCCAGAAGTGCACGATCGACAGGCGATAGGAGTAGATCGGACGTTCGGCCTGTTTCGGCACGAAGTAATACATCATCCCCAGGAAGCCGGTGGTCAGGAAGAAACCCACGGCGTTGTGGCCGTACCACCACTGGATCATCGCGTCGGTCGCGCCCGAGTAGGCGGAGTAGGACTTGAACAGATTCACCGGCAGGGAGGCATGGTTGACGATGTGCAGCATTGCGGTCACGACGATGAACGCACCGTAGAACCAGTTACCGACATAGATGTGTTTGGTTTTGCGCTTGGTGATGGTGCCGAAGAACACCAGCCCGTAGGTCACCCAGACAATGGCCAGCAAAATGGCGATCGGCCATTCCAGTTCCGCGTATTCCTTGGTGGTGGTGTAACCCAGCGGCAAGGTAATGATCGCGCCGACGATTACCGCTTGCCAGCCCCAGAAGGTGAAGGCGGCGAGGCTGTCGGAAATCAGTCGCGTCTGGCAGGTTCGCTGCACGACATAGTAGGAAGTGGCAAACAGTGCACAACCACCGAAGGCGAAAATCACCAGGTTTGTGTGCAACGGGCGCAGGCGTCCAAAGCTCGTCCACGGCAGACCGAAGTTCAATTCCGGCCAGACCAGTTGCGAGGCGATGAAAACACCGAGCCCCATGCCAAGGATCCCCCAGACCACCGTCATGATGGCGAACTGGCGGACTACCTTATAGTTATAAGCAGTCGGACTGATTGCTGTGCTCATTCTAAGGTTCCACGGTTTGGGTATTTTATTAGGATTAATTCGGCCGCAAGTATGGGGAAAGCAGGGGGTCATTGCAACGCGCCATGACCTGGGTCAATGCTTTCCAACGCTGATTCTGCGGCCTTTCCATGCGCCGCGTAAGGACAAAATCGGCCTCGGACAAAATGTCGCAGCCGAAGAAAAAAGCGAGGGGTTCAGGTCGCGTGTAACGAGGTGTGTTCAAACGCTCCGTTCGGCTGACGGACGGCAATCGGCTCGACAGCCGGTATCTACCGGCGTTTGCGGCCACTTCAGTCAGCCATTTCGCAGAACACAGCGGTTAACGTCGACCTGGAACCGGCACGAGCCAGTCCTCATCGAGCAAGCGTAGACCCGAATCAGGGGAACCGAAAGGCGAGGGAGTGAAGGGTGCGACAATGCGTCGCAAAGGGGCAGGAAACTGCCGCACCTTAATCGGTGCGGCATAGGTGTAGGCAATGTTGTCTATTTATTGTCTTCAGTTATAAGTTTTTCTGTGCTCAATCCATGGCTCAGGCTGTATACATAAGCTGCGAGCAATTGCACCTTGTCGTTACCCAGCAGTTCGTTTTGCGCGGGCATATGGCCCTGACGACCGTGGCGAATGGTTTGTTCAAGCTGAGTAAGGCTGGTGCCATAGATAAACCCGGCCGGGTGCGTCAGATTCGGCGCGCCCATGGCTTCAGTGCCTTTGCCGGTTGCCCCGTGACACGCCACGCAAGTGGTGTTGAAGGCTTGCTGTCCGGCTTGCAGATCAGCCTTGCTGTCGGCAGGCAACGGCAGGCCGGCCAGTTCGTGACGCACGTACGCCGCGACGTTCTTCACGCCCGCTTCGCCCAACACTTCGCCCCAGGCCGGCATTGCTGCCACCCGGCCACCCATGATGGTGGTCTTGATGGTGTCGGCATTGCCGCCCCAGCGCCAATCGCTGTCGGCGAGGTTGGGGAAGCCGAACGCGCCTTTGGCGTCGGAGCCGTGGCACACCGAGCAGTTGGAAGCGAACAGACGGCCGCCCATTTTCAGCGCTTGCGGATCCTTCGCCACTTCTTCCACCGGCATGGCGGCGAACTTGGCGAAGATCGGCCCGAACTTGGCGTCAGCCTTGTTCATTTCCTTTTCCCACTCGTGCACGCCGGTCCAGCCGTCCTCGTAACCCGGCAGGACGCCTTTCCAGTTGCCCAGACCCGGATAAAGGATCAGGTAGCCCACAGAAAACACCAGGGTGCCGGCGAACAGCATGAACCACCACTGCGGCAGCGGGTTGTCGTACTCCTCGATGCCGTCAAAGCTGTGGCCCATGGTCTGGTCGACGCTGCCCTTGGTTTCGCCCCGGCGGGTGCCGATCAGCAGCCACGTCAGGCCGATCAGGCTGCCGATGGTCAGTACGCAGATCCACGTACTCCAGAAGGTGGTCATGGCCGGGTACTCCTTGTTTCAGATGCTGGGGTAGTGTCGGGTTGCGGTTCGTCGGCGAACGGCAGCAGACGCGCTTCGGCGAATTCCGGATTGCGCTTGCGGTTGAACACCCACAGGGTCAAGCCAACGAAGGCGACGAACACCACAACGGTGCCTAAGCCACGAATCAGTCCTGCACTCATTTCAAAGACCATGGCTCACCTCTTGCTCTTGATTGCAGTGCCGAGCACTTGCAGGTAGGAGATGAGTGCGTCCATTTCGGTCTTGTCCTTGAGGCTGGCCACCGCGCCGCTGATGTCGTCGTCGGTGTACGGCACGCCGAGGGTGCGCATGGTCTTGAGCTTGGTTTCGGTGTGGCTGCTGTCGACCGCTTGCGTGACCAGCCATGGGTAGGCCGGCATTTTCGATTCCGGTACGACGTTGCGCGGGTTGTACAAATGCGCGCGGTGCCAGTCATCCGAGTAACGTGCGCCGACCCGTGCCAGATCCGGCCCGGTGCGTTTCGAGCCCCACAGGAACGGGTGATCCCAAACGCTTTCCCCGGCCACCGAGTAGTGCCCGTAGCGCTCGGTTTCAGCGCGGAACGGCCGGATCATCTGTGAATGGCACTGGACGCAGCCTTCGCGGATGTAAATGTCGCGACCTTCCAGTTGCAGCGCGGTGTAGGGCTTCATACCTTCCACCGGTTTGTTGGTGACGTCCTGGAAGAACAGCGGGACGATCTGGGTCAGGCCGCCGATGCTCACGGCGAACACCATCAACAGCATCAGCAGGCCGACGTTCTTTTCAATCGTTTCGTGTTTCATGGCGGACTCCTCAGGCCATCTGCGCGGCGGCAACGACGTCAGCAGGCTGCGAGGCCCGCACCGTGCGCCAGGTGTTGTAAGCCATCAGGAACATGCCGCTGAGGAAGATCGCCCCGCCAACCAGCCGCACGACAAAGCCTGGGTGGCTGGCCACCAGGGTTTCGACGAAGGAGTAGGTGAGCGTGCCGTCCTCGTTGACCGCGCGCCACATCAGGCCCTGGGCGATGCCGTTGACCCACATCGAGGCGATGTAGAGCACGGTGCCGATGGTCGCGAGCCAGAAGTGCGCGTTGATCAGGCCGACGCTGTGCATCTGCGCCTTGCCGAAGATTTTCGGGATCATGTGATACAGCGCGCCGATGGAAATCATCGCCACCCAGCCCAGAGCGCCGGCGTGAACGTGGCCGATGGTCCAGTCGGTGTAGTGGGAGAGGGCGTTGACGGTCTTGATCGCCATCATCGGACCTTCGAAGGTCGACATGCCGTAGAACGCCAGCGAGACCACGAGGAAGCGCAGGATCGGGTCACTGCGCAACTTATGCCACGCGCCCGAGAGGGTCATCATGCCGTTGATCATGCCGCCCCAGCTCGGTGCCAGCAGAATCAGTGACATCACCATGCCCAGCGACTGTGCCCAGTCTGGCAGCGCGGTGTAGTGCAAGTGGTGCGGGCCGGCCCAGATATACAGGGTGATCAGGGCCCAGAAGTGCACGATCGACAGGCGATACGAATACACCGGACGCTCGGCCTGTTTCGGCACGAAGTAGTACATCATCCCGAGGAAACCGGCGGTGAGGAAAAAGCCTACGGCGTTGTGGCCGTACCACCATTGCACCATCGCGTCTGTCGCGCCGGAGTACAGCGAGTAGGACTTGGTAAAACTGACCGGAACTTCCAGGTTGTTGACGATGTGCAAAATCGCCACAGTGATGATGAACGCGCCGAAGAACCAGTTGCCCACATAAATGTGTTTGGTCTTGCGCTGCATGATCGTGCCGAAGAACACGACCGCGTAGGCGACCCAGACAATGGTGATCAGGATGTCGATCGGCCACTCCAGCTCGGCGTATTCCTTGGAGCTGGTGTAACCCAATGGCAGGCTGATCGCCGCCAACAGGATCACCAGTTGCCAGCCCCAGAAGCAGAATGCGGCAATCTTTGGCGCAAACAATTGGGTTTGGCAGGTGCGTTGTACCGAGTAGAACGAACTGGCGAACAGCGCGCAGCCACCGAACGCGAAGATCACCGCGTTGGTGTGCAGAGGGCGTAGACGGCCGAAACTGGTCCAGGGTAAATCGAAGTTGAGCTCGGGCCAGACCAATTGGGCCGCGAGAAAAACCCCGAGCCCCATGCCGACGATGCCCCACACCACCGTCATAATGGCGAATTGGCGGACCACCTTGTAGTTGTAGGCGGTACTGATAGAAGTGTTCATGGTTCCCCATCCACGGTTCAGCCGAAGTGACCGCGCGCAAAAGAGCCGCAAATCCTTCGCCTGGAGTTATAGGCAGACTAAAAGCGAGGCAAGCATGAACAAACAGCACAAGGCCAGTATTGACGGGGATCAATGGGCGCAGTGCGTACGTGATCATGGGTGGCTTTGGAACGCCGCCAGTGGCGAGGCTTCGGCGACGTTGATCCTGGCGCATGGGGCGGGGGCGCCGATGGACAGTGACTGGATGACGGATATGGCTGGGCGCCTTGCTGCACTTGGGGTGAACGTGTTGCGGTTTGAGTTTCCGTATATGGCGCAGCGGCGCGTTGATGGGGTGAAGCGACCGCCGAATCCTGCGCCGAAACTGCTGGAATGTTGGCGTGAGGTGTTCGCTGAGGTGCGACGTCATGTCGCTGGGGCTTTGGCCATTGGTGGGAAGTCGATGGGGGGGCGGATGGCGAGTCTTTTGGCTGACGAATTGGCTGCCGATGCGTTGGTGTGTTTGGGGTATCCGTTTTATGCGGTGGGCAAGCCGGAGAAGCCTCGGGTTGAGCATTTGGCTGGTTTGAAGACGCGGACGTTGATTGTGCAGGGGGAGCGGGATGCGCTTGGTAATCGTGAAGCTGTCGAGGCTTACACCTTGTCACCGAGTATTGAGGTGACGTGGCTAGCGGCCGGGGATCATGATTTGAAGCCGTTGAAGGTTTCCGGTTTTACCCATGAGCAGCATTTGGCTTGCGCTGTGCAGAAAGTAGCTTCGTTTCTTCGGTAATGTCTGGGTGAATATCCGTTGCTGCGGTGATGGCTGATTATGGTTCCGCCCTTACGGCGGGTCACTTTTTCCAGACGCCGAAAAAGTAACCAAAAAGGCTTGCTCCTGCGTTCGGCCCGCTCGCTGGGGCTCGGGGTTCCTTCGCTGCGGGATCGATCCGGGCGCAGCGTCTCCGGTTTGCTGCGCTGCACCTCCTCTCGCTGTGTTTGGCTTCGCCAAACGGTCGCTGCGCTCCCACCCCCGGATCAATCCCTCCACTCAGCCTTCCGACGTCGCCCGTGGATCAAGATCAAGATCAAGAGCGGCAGCCGAGCTAACGCTCATCCTGTTGAGTGGTGAAGAGCAGAAGCGGTGCGCGTTCTGCTTTTGCTTTACTTTGGGAGCTGGCTTGCCAGCGATGGCGGCCTGACAGCCGACCAATCTCTAAGTGACGCACCCTGTCCAACTGTGGGAGCGAGCCTGCTCGCGAAAGCGGTCTGACAGACAACATAAATGAACAGGGCAATTTCCAGCTTTTTCTCTCAGTAAACGCGATCCTGCGAGCGCGTTTAAACCACACAAAGCGTTACGCCATGAGGCCTACAACTCCTTGCGTTGTTACCTACGCGTACGCCAGAATCCGCCGGCTTACGCGGCTATGAGGTGGGTTGTATCGTTTCCCTGTCACTGGAAAACAGTGATCGGGTTTGGTAGCCCGCTTCGAAACCGTATGGTGTCACCGTACGCAGTCCCTTTTTTGGGGCTCAGATTTTTATGGTGGACATGCGTGGGGCTCATTCGTGAGCGCCGGGTTTCCCGTTTCGACCGGTCTACCAACCCACGTATGGCCACCACCCACTCGTTTGGTAGCGAGGGTGATGGCTCCTAATATTCGAAACTGGAGTTACACCTATGTTCAAAATCACACCAAACCCACCAGCCACAGACCCAATCCCCCACGACCCAGCGCTTAGCCCGCAAAAGATCAAAGAAGCAACCGACCGCGCCCTCGACTACTACCTCAAACCCGACGACCTCGCGGCTCCGCCAACCTCGCCCAAGTTTCGCCCCGTCTTTCTCGTCGACCCCACCCTGGATGACGAAACCCTGCTCGTCGAAGCCTGCGAGTCGCTGTCTTACGCCCATGCCATGGCCGGTAACATCGCCCACTCGATCGGCGGCCCGGAGCGCAAACCGCTGCTGGCGCTGCAACAGGTGATCATGCTCAACGAACTGTTGGTCAATCGACTGCTGGATAAGCTGAAGTTGCCTCAGTAATTTCGCTGGCTGTTATGGCCTCATCGCGAGCAGGCTCACTCCTACAAGGGATTGTCGTTGGACACAAATCTGTGATCCCACTACGTTCCAAAGTGGGAGCGAGCCTGCTCGCGAAAGCGCTCTGCCAAGCACTATCACTTTCAGACAAGCAACAAAAAACCCGGAAGCTTTCGCCGTCCGGGCTTTGAAGATCAAAAGATCGCAGCCTGCGGCAGCTCCTACATTGGAATGCATGTTCCTGTAGGAGCTGCCGCAGGCTGCGATCTTTTGCTTTTAGCGGTTAAACCGCTCCACCAACGAGTACTGCGTATTGGCAGTCTTGGTCAGCTCTTCGCTCAGCAGCGCCGAGTTGTGCGCCTGTTCCGAAGTCTGATCCGCCAACTCCGAAATATTGCTGATGTTGCGGCTGATTTCTTCGGCCACAGCACTTTGCTCTTCGGTCGCGGCGGCGATCTGGGTGGTCATGTCGGTGATGTTGGCCACCGCTTCGCTGATACCGACCAGCGCCAGGTCCGCTTCCAGCACCCGCGCGACACCTTCTTCGGCCTGGCGATGCCCGGCTTCCATGGTTTGCACAGCGCTCGAAGCAGTCTGCTGCAGCTTGGCGATCAGGGCATGGATCTGCCCGGTGGATTCGCTGGTGCGTTGCGCCAGTTGACGAACTTCATCCGCTACCACGGCAAAACCGCGACCCATCTCCCCGGCGCGGGCCGCTTCGATGGCGGCGTTGAGCGCGAGCAGGTTGGTCTGGTCGGCGATGCCTTTGATCACATCGACCACGCCACCAATTTCGTCGCTGTCTTTCGCCAGTTGGGTGACGGTCAAGCCGGTTTCACCCACAACAACCGACAAGCGTTGAATGGCTTCGCGGGTTTCCCCGGCGATGTCACGACCGCGACCGGTCAGGCGATTGGCTTCCTGAGTCGCGTCGGCGGTGCGCTGCACGTGGCTGGCAACTTCCTGAGTCGTCGCGGCCATCTGGTTGACGGCGGTGGCGACCTGTTCGGTTTCCACCCGCTGACGTTCCAGGCCGGTCGAGCTGCTGTGTGCCAGTCGGTCGGACTGCTTGGCCTGATCGGTCAGGTGCTCGGCAGTGTCCTGCAGACGGGTCAGGCAGGTTTTCAGACGGGCTTCCTGACTGAGGATCGACATTTCCAGACGTGCTTGCGCGCCACGGCTGTCGGTGTACATCTGCGCGATCAGCGGGTCGGAGGTGGTCTGCTCGGCCAGACGCAACAGGCGCTTGAGCCCGCGTTGCTGCCATTGCAGGCCCATCAGGCCCAGTGGCACCGACAGAGCGGCCGCCAGGGCAAAGCCCCACTGTGAAGTCAGCGTGGCACCGATCATGAAGCTCAGTTGGCTGACCAGAATGAACGGCAGCCAGTCCTGCAGCACCGGCAGCCATTTATCGCTGGAAGGAATCGCCGACTTGCCCTGATTGATGCGTTGGTAAAGCGCTTCGGCACGGCGGATCTGTTCGGCGGTGGGTTTGATCCGCACCGACTCGTAACCGATCACCTGATTGCCGTCGAACACCGGTGTTACATAGGCGTTAACCCAGTAATGGTCACCGCTTTTGCAGCGATTCTTGACGATGCCCATCCATGGCAAGCCTTGTTTCAGTGTGCCCCACATGTGCGAAAACACCGCAGCCGGGACGTCGGGGTGACGAACCAGGTTGTGCGGCGCACGGATCAGTTCCTCACGCGAAAACCCGCTGATCTCGACGAAAGCGTCGTTGCAGTAGGTGATCATGCCCTTGGCGTCGGTTGTGGAAATCAACCGTTGCTGAGCCGGGAAGGTCCGTTCGCGTTGTGTAATGGGCTGGTTGTTACGCATGTTTTTCAATCCGCAAGGCTTTGAAAGGTTGTCGGCGCTGTCAGGAAATTATTGAATTTTTCTTTCAGTAATCAGCACGGCGTCGCAAAACGCGGCTTGCATCAACCGGCAAGCATCGGATAGGTGAACAAGCCAAAATGCAGCACATTCAGCCCGAAGTGTGTGGCGATCGCCGCCCCTAGTCCGCCGAAACGGTAGGCCAGACCATAGCCGACACCCGCCAGGCCCGCCAGTAATACCCAAGTCCAGCCAGCGCCGACATGCGCCAGTGCGAACAGTGAAGACGCCAGCAGCAGGGCAAGGTTTTCTCCATACGGCAGATGCTTGAAGCGCCGGCTCAAGCCACCTTGTATATAGCCGCGAAACAACGCTTCCTCGACCAGCGTCACCAGCAGCAAATTGTTCAGCACCCACAACCACGCCTGATCCGGCCATTTCGGCGCCCAGGCGATAACGCCAAGCAACACCGCACCACCGAGTGCGAGGACCGCGCTTAACGTCAGGCCCAGGGCGGTGGCATACACCGTCAGGCGCAACGGGCGCCGCGCGACAATCCATGGGCAGACCAGCAACAGCCAGAAGCCGACCAGTGGTTTGTCCTGATTCAGGTACATCGAAAAGCGCGCAGCGTTATCAGTGAAACGCTGCGGATCAATAGCGCGACCGTTGTAAAAGCCCGGCAACCAATGCATCGCCAACGCCAAGGTCATCACAATGAACAGGCCGTGGCCTAGATAGCGTGCGAACGGCACTTCTTGCTGGCGTACCGCGTACCCGGCAAACAGCAGCAGGCCAACGGAAATCAGTGCCAGCCAGCCGAGTTGGCCGTAGCTGAGCGCCATTCCGTAGCCGAGGCTGAGCAGCGCCAGGTAAAGCCAAGGCAAAGCCTTCATCGAAAGTCCCTGTAAAAGTGGGTGGAAGGGCTTTCTACACGGGTGGGCGGCGGGG